>NZ_SZYE01000071.1 GCF_005239125.1 Cellulomonas hominis
GGGGGCGGGCGCGGCGGGACCCGCTACGCCCGCGCCCGCGCCCGCCGCCAAGCCGCTGCCCGCCGGCCCGCCGTCCACCCGGGTCGACCGCTGGGTCTGGGCGGTCCGGCTCACCAAAACCCGCGCCGCGGCGGCGACCGCGTGCCGCGCCGGCCACGTGCGGGTCAACGGCGAGCGTGCGAAGCCGGCCACGTCGGTGAAGGTCGGCGACGAGGTCCGGGTCCGCGGGGAGGGACCCGAGCGGATCGTCGAGGTGGCGCACGTCCTGGAGCGCCGGGTCGGGCCGGAGCCCGCCGCCCGGTGCTACGCCGACCGCACGCCCGCTCCCCCGCCGCCGGAGCAGGTGGCGGTGGCGGCGCAGCGGGAGCGCGGTGCCGGCCGACCGACCAAGCGCGAGCGCCGCGAGATCGACCGCCTCCGCGGCCGCGGCTGACCCGCGCCGCCGCGAGTTCGCCGGTTCCGCGCGAGTTCGCCGGTTCCGCGGCGTCCCTGGGCGCGCAACCGGCGAACTCGGCCTTCCCGCGGGCGGTGGCGGGTCAGCCGCCGGCCAGGGGGCCCACGCCCAGGCGGGCCGCCAGGGCCATCGCGTCGACCGGGGCCCGCACCTTCGCGTCGTTGTCGAAGTAGACGTAGACGTCCCGGCCGGCCGGGGCGGGTGCCGCCGCCGGGCCGAGGCGGCGGGCGTCCTCCGGCTCGCCGCCCGCGGCCCAGGCCCGCACCCGCGCGGCCCACCGGTCGAGCGCCGGGTCGTCGTAGCCCGAGACGTACAGCTCGGAGTCGCCGTGCAGCCGGACGTAGACCACGTCCGACGTGACGTCCTCCAGGTACGGCCACCGCCCCGCGGTGTCGGCGACCACCAGGCCGATGCCGTGCTCCCGCAGCAGCGCCGGGAACTCCGGCGTCTCGAACGTCGCGTGCCGCACCTCCAGCACGTGCCGCAGCGGCCGGTCCGCGTCGGTCGTCGTCCAGGCCCGGTCGTCGAGCCGCTCGTCGTGCCGCCCGGCGAGCTCGGCGGCCGCGCCCGTCGTCCGGGGCAGCAGGTCGAAGAACCGGGCCAGCCGGTCCGGGTCGTACCCGAGGGTCGGCGGCAGCTGCCACAGCACGGGGCCGAGCGCCGGGCCGAGGGTGAGCACGCCGGAGGCGAAGAAGTTCGCCAGCGGCACCTCGACGTCGGCGAGCTTCTTCATGTGCGTGACGAACCGGCCGCCCTTGACGGAGAACACGAAGCCCTCCGGGACCTCCGCGCGCCACGCCTGGTACGACTCGGGCCGCTGCAGCGCGTAGAACGAGCCGTTGATCTCGATCGTCCCGAGGTGCCGGGAGGCGTGCTCGAGCTCGCGGCGCTGCGGCAGGCCCTGGGGGTAGAAGACCCCGCGCCACGGCGCGTACCGCCACCCCGAGATGCCGATGCGGACGGTCGAGGTCATGGCCGGACCGTAGGCAGGCGCCGCGCGCCCGGCAACCGCTCCGGACGGGTGACGCCGCTGCCCGCGTCGCCACGCGTTCAGCCGTTCGACACGCGCGGGACGCCCGATGACGGTATGTCTGGCGGGTGCACGCCGACCCCGCCCCGCTGCCGCCGACGCCGCCCGGTCCCCCGACGCCCGGACCCGCGGACCCCGGCCGCGCCGGCGCGGCCGGGCGCGTCGCCGTCCCGGGCTCGCGGGGGAGGATCGTCGCGTGGTCCCTGTGGGACTGGGGCTCCGCGGCGTTCAACGCCGTCATCACGACGTTCGTGTTCACCCGCTGGCTGACCAGCGACGCGTTCGTCGACCCGGCGGTGGTCGCCCAGGGCGGGGCCGCCCTGGACGCGGCGCTCGCGCGGCACTCCACCTGGCTGGGCTGGGGACTGACGGCCGCGGGCGTGCTGATCGCCCTGCTCGCCCCGCTGACCGGGACCCGCGCGGACGGCTCCGGGCGCCGGCGCCGCAACCTCGCGCTGCAGACCGCGATCACGGTGACCCTGTGCACGGCGATGGCCCTGGTCCGGCCGGAGCCGGGGTCGCTCACCGCGAACCTGCTGCTCGGCATCGCCCTGCTCGCCACCGCGAACGTCACGTTCGAGCTGGCGAGCGTGCACTACAACGCGCTGCTCCCCCGGGTGGCGACGCCGGCGACCCTGGGGCGGGTCAGCGGGCTCGGCTGGGGCGCGGGGTACCTGGGCGGCATCGTGCTGCTGCTCGTGCTGTTCGTCGGGTTCATCAACCCGGAGGTCGGCTGGTTCGGCGTGACGGCCGAGGACGGCGTGAACATCCGCGTGGCGGTCCTCGTCTCGGCGCTGTGGTTCGGCGCGTTCGCGATCCCGGTGCTGGTCGCGGTGCCGGACGACCCGGCGGGGTCCGCCGCGGCCGGGCGCCGGCCCGGGGTCGCCGAGGCGTACCGCCGGATCGTCGCCGACGTGCGCGACCTGTGGCGGACGTCCCGGGGCACGGTCTGGTTCCTGCTCGCGAGCGCCGTGTACCGCGACGGGCTCGCGGGCGTCTTCACGTTCGGGGCCGTGATCGCCTCCGGCACGTTTGGGTTCTCCGCGAGCGAGGTCGTGGTGTTCGCGATCGCCGCGAACGTCGTCGCCGGCGTCGCGACGCTCGCGGCCGGGGCGCTCGACGACCGCGTGGGACCGCGGGTGCTCATCGTCGTGTCGCTGGTCGGCCTCGTGGTCGCGGGCGTCGCCACGTTCGCCCTGGCCGGCGCGGGCACGTCGGCGTTCTGGGTGTGCGGGCTGCTGCTCTGCGTGTTCGTGGGCCCGGCGCAGTCCGCGAGCCGGTCGCTGCTCACGCGCCTGGCGCCGCCCGGGCGGGAGAGCCAGATCTTCGGCCTGTACGCGACGACCGGCCGCGCGGCGAGCTTCCTGGCGCCGTTCGCGTTCTCGACCGCCGTGGCGGTCGCCGGGTCCCAGCGGTGGGGCATCCTGGGGATCGTGCTCGTCATCGCGATCGGCCTGGCCGCGCTGCTGCCGCTGCACCTCGCCGCGGCCCGGCCCGGGGCGCCCTCGACGGCCGACCGGGGGCCCGCGTGACCGGCTGGCGGCCCGACCCGCTCGGCCCGGGCTGGGAGCAGCGCACGCTCGCGCTCTCGGCGGCGGACCCCGACCTGGTGGCGACCGTCGTCCGCCGCGCGCCGGACCCCGGCGCCGCGCCGGGCGGCAGCGCCGTCCTGCACGTGCACGGCTTCAACGACTACTTCTTCCAGACCCACCTGGCCGACGCGTTCGCGGCGGCCGGGCACACGTTCTACGCCCTCGACCTGCGCCGGTGCGGCCGGTCCTGGCGGGAGGGGCAGGTCCCGCACTACGTCGACGACCTCGCGGAGTACCGCGCCGACCTGGGCCTGGCCGCGCGGCTGCTGCGCGAGGAGCTCGGCCACGACCGGCTCACCGTGCACGGCCACTCGACGGGCGGGCTCACGGCGGCGCTGTGGGCGGACAGCCCCGGCGGCCGCGGCGCCGTGGACGCCCTGGTGCTGAACAGCCCGTGGTTCGACCTGAGCTCCCGGTGGTTCCACCGGGTGGTGTCGACCTGGGTGCTGGACAGCCTCGGGCCGGTCGACCGGATGCGGGTGCTCGCCGACGGGCCGTCCGCGTACTCGTGGCACCTGCACGCCGACAACGGCGGGCGCTGGACCTACGACCGGGCGCTCAAGCCGGCCGAGGGCTTCCCGGTGCGCGCGGGCTGGCTCCGCGCGGTGCGCCGGGGCCAGGCCCGGCTGGCGCGCGGGCTGCACATCGAGGTCCCGGTGCTGGTGTGCACCGCGGCCGGGTCCGGCCCGAACGCGCGGACCAACCCGCTGCTGGACGCCCAGGACACGGTGCTCGACGTGCAGCAGATCTGGTCCCGCGCGCCCCGGCTCGGGCCGGACGTGACCCTGGTGACCGTGCCGGGCGGGATCCACGACCTGGCGCTCTCGGCGGACGGGCCCCGCGCGGAGTACCTGCGCACCGTGACGGAGTTCCTCGCGCGGGTGCAGGGCGACCGCGCGGCCTGACGACGGCGGCCTCAGCCGCGCAGGCCCGCGGCGTCGATCAGCGTCGCCGCGGCGGCCCGCGCCTGGGTGGCCGCCTCGGCCGTGCCCGCGATCGCGGCGGTCGTCTGGGCGCCCTCGGCGAGGATCGCGAGCTGGGCCGCGAGCACGGGCGGCCCGCCGGCGTCGGCCACGAGGCCCGCGACGTAGTCCTGGAACGTCGCCTTGTGGGCGCGGACGATCTCGGCGACCTCGGGCGAGCACCCGCCGAGCTCGCCGAACGAGTTGATGAAGATGCAGCCGTGGAAGTCGGTCTCGCCGAACCAGGCGGCGAGGTGGTCGTACACGGCGAGCAGCCGCTCGCGGGGGGTCCCGGCGGCGTCGACGGCGGCGCGCACGCCGCGCTCCCACAGCGCGCTGCGCCGGCGCAGCACCTCCGCGACGACGGCGTCCTTGCCCCCGAACAGCGCGTACAGCCGCTTCATCGGGACGCCGGCCTCGGTGCGCAGCTCGTCCATGCCGACGGCCTGGATGCCGCGCCGGTAGTAGAGCCGGTCCGCCGCGGTCAGGACCCGCTCGCGGAGCTCGTCGTCGGACGGCGCCCGACGGGCCGTCCCCTGCACCTGGCTCATCGCCACCTCCCGGGGGTTGCGCGGAAAACGCTCGTTCTCTAGTGTAGGCGACATCGCGGAGAACGCCCGTTCTCCGCACCGACGAGAGGGCTGACCATGCCGTACATCACCGTGGGCACCGAGAACACCGCGTCGATCGACCTGTACTACGAGGACCACGGGACCGGGCAGCCGGTCGTCCTGATCCACGGCTACCCGCTCGACGGCCACTCGTGGGAGAAGCAGTCCGCCGCGCTCCTGGACGCCGGCTACCGCGTGATCACGTACGACCGCCGCGGCTTCGGGCAGTCGAGCCAGCCGACCACCGGCTACGACTACGACACGTTCGCGGCCGACCTCAAGACCGTGCTCGACACCCTCGACCTCCGCGACGCCGTCCTCGTCGGGTTCTCGATGGGCACCGGCGAGGTCGGCCGGTACCTCGGCACCTACGGCTCCGAGCGCGTGGCCAAGGCCGTGTTCCTGGCCTCGCTCGAGCCGTTCCTGCTGCAGACCGACGACAACCCCACCGGCGTCCCGCAGGAGGTCTTCGACGGCATCGTCCAGGCGGTGACGGCCGACCGGTACGCGTACTTCACCAGCTTCTACGCCGACTTCTACAACACGGACGAGAACCTGGGGTCCCGGCTGTCCGAGGAGGCGCTCCGGCACTCCTGGGACGTCGCGGCCGGCTCGTCCTGGTTCGCGTCCAGCGCGGTCGTGCCCGCCTGGCTGACCGACTTCCGGGGCGACCTGCCGAAGGTCGACGTGCCGACGCTGATCGTGCACGGCACCGCCGACCGGATCCTGCCGATCGACGCGACCGGCCGCCCGTTCCACGCCGCGCTGCCGCAGGCCGAGTACGTGGAGATCGAGGGCGCTCCGCACGGCATGCTCTGGACGCACGCCGCCGAGGTGACCGAGGTCCTGCTCGACTTCCTCGGGCGCTGACAGCACGCCGGACCGGAACCTGACCGGACGGGGCCTGTCGGCCCCGTCCGGCATGCTGGTGGCGTGCACCCGAGCCGTCCCGACCGCGCCGACGCCGCCCCGGCGCCCGGCGGCGGCACCGACGGCCCGCTGACCGGCACGTACGCCGCGGACGGCCCGCTGGACGTCCGGCTCACGCTCGTGCTCGTCCGCCGCGGCGGGCTCGACCCCGCCCTGCGGATCGAGCGCGACGGCACCGTGTGGCACGCGCAGCGCACGGCCGACGGGCCCGCGACGCTGCACCTGCGCCCCGGGCCGGGCGGCGTCGCCGCGACGGCGTGGGGCCCCGGCGCCGCGCGGGCGCTCGCCGGGCTGCCGGACCTGCTCGGGGCGCGCGACGACCCGCGCACCTTCGACCCGGCCGGCCACCTCGGGCTGGCCGCGGCGCACCACCGGCTGCGCGGCCTGCGCATCCCCCGCACCGGCGACGTCCTCGGAGCGCTGGTCCCGGCCGTGCTGGAGCAGCGCGTCGTCACGGTCGACGCCCACCACGCGTGGCGCTGGCTGCTGCTCCGGCACGGCGAGGTCCCGCCGGGGCCCGCGCCCGCGGGCATGCGGGTGCCGCCGGACGCGCTCGGCTGGCGCCGGGTCCCGGTGTGGGACTGGCGCCGGGCCGGCGTCGACGACCAGCGGTCCTCGACGATCCTGCGGGCCGCGGCGGTCGCGCGCCGGCTGCAGGAGGTGCTGGACGTCGCGCCCGACGCCCCCGGCGCCGCCGCGGAGGTGCGCCGCCGGCTCGCGACCGTGCCCGGGGTCGGCGTGTGGACCGTCGCGGAGACGACCCGCCGGGCGCTCGGCGACGCGGACGCGGTGTCCGTGGGCGACCTGCACCTGCCGCGGCTCGTGGGGCCCGCGATCGCGGGCCGCCGCGTCGAGCAGGAGGAGGTCCTCGACGTGCTCGCGCCGTGGGCCCCGCACCGGGGGCGGGTGGTGCGGCTCCTGGAGCTGACGGACCGGTCGCGCGCCCCGCGCACCGGGCCGCGGCCCCGGCGCGCCGTCCGCCCCGCCTGACGCGCCGTCCGCCCGCGTGGCACCCGGCGCGGCGCCCCCGGTCCCCCGGACACCTCCGTCCGGCCCCCGTGCCCGGAATACCGCGGGCCGGTCGGCCGCTGCACAATGATCTCGTCCGACCGAGCCACCCTCGAGGGAGTCCCGTGAACCAGCCCCGCATGAACGTCGAGTCGTTCAACCTCGACCACCGGACGGTCGCCGCGCCGTACATCCGGCTGGCCGACAAGAAGGCGCTCCCCGCGGGCGACGTGATCAGCAAGTACGACATCCGGTTCGCGCAGCCCAACAAGGCGCACCTGGAGATGCCGGTCGTGCACTCGCTCGAGCACCTGTTCGCCGAGCACTCCCGCAACCACAGCGACCGGGTGATCGACTTCTCCCCCATGGGCTGCCAGACCGGGTTCTACCTGATCCTGCAGGGCGAGTGGGCCGACGAGGAGGTCCAGGACCTGGTCGCCGAGACGCTCGAGGACATCACCACGGCGGGCGAGGTGCCCGCCGCCAACGAGGTGCAGTGCGGCTGGGGCGCCAACCACACCCTCGAGGGCGCTCAGGGCGCGGCGCGGGAGTTCCTCGCGCACCGCGCCGAGTGGAGCCAGGTGACCGCGTGATCGCGACGAGCGCCCTGGCGGGCGTCGACGTCGTCGTCTCGGTCGCCATGCCGGACGAGGCCGCCCCGTTCCTGGAGCGGGCGGACGCGGTCGGCGACGCCGCCACGGTCGGCGGCGCGGAGCACCACGTGCTCACCGTCGGCGGCCGCGACCTGCTGCTCGTCCGGTCGGGCATCGGCCTGGCGAACGCCGCCTCGGCCGCGTCCGCGGCGCTGGTGCTGGTCGCGGCGGCCCGCGGCGGCGCGGCGCCCGCGGCCCTGGTCAGCGCCGGCAGCGCGGGCGGCGTCCAGGCGGGCGTGCACGTCGGCGACGTCGTCGTCGGCACCGAGCACGTCTACACGAACGCGGACGCGCGGGCGTTCGGCTACGCCCTGGGTCAGGTGCCGGGCATGCCGGCGACGTACCACGGCGACGGCGCGCTGCGCGGGTCGGCCCTCGGCGCCGACGCCGGCGACCTCACGGTGCGGGCCGGCCTGATGCTGTCGAGCGACGCGTTCGTCGACGCGACCCTCGTCGGCCCGGTGCGCGAGCAGTTCCCCGGCGGCCTGTCGACCGACATGGAGACCACCGCGCTGGCGCAGGTCGCGCACGTCTACGGCGTGCCGTTCCTGGCGGTGCGCGGCATCTCGGACCTGTGCGGCCCGGCCGGTGCCGACGACTTCCTCACGCACGTGGACGACGCCGCGGACCGCTCCGCCGCCGTGGTGCTGGGCATGCTCGCCCGGGTGGGCGCCACCGCCTGACGACGACGACCGGCGCGCCGGGGACACGAGGATCCGCCTCAGCCCCCGGCGCGCCGGCCGCCCTCGTCCGCGGCACCACCGCCCGCGGCACCGCGGTCGCCCGCGCGCCGGCCGCCCGCGGGACCGCGGCGCGCGCCGCCCCGCCCCGGCCGGCCCGCGCCCAGCTTCGCGTCGTACATCACCTGGTCCGCGTCGTGCAGCAGCTTCTCCGTGGTGTGCGCCCGGCCCGCCGACGCCGCGCCGACGCTGGCGCTCACCCGCGCCCACGCGCCGCCGACCGGGACCGAGACCTGACCCATCTCCTGCACCGCCGCGACCGCGCGGCGCACGGCGGCCGGCGTGCCGGTGAGCAGCACCGCGAACTCGTCGCCGCCCAGCCGCGCGACCGCGCCCGTCGGCGGCACGAGCTCGCGCAGCCGGTCGGCGACCGCCACGAGCACCCGGTCGCCCACGGCGTGCCCGAAGCTGTCGTTCACGGCCTTGAAGTCGTCCAGGTCGACGTACAGGACCGCGACGCCGCGGCGCCCGTCCACCCGGCCGGCCAGCGCCTCGTCCACCAGCCGGTGGAAGTGCGCGCGGTTCACCAGCCCGGTGAGCGCGTCGTGGTCGACCATGTGCGCCAGGCGCTCCTCGAGCGTCTTCTCCTGGCTGACGTCGACCAGCACGCCGTGCAGCCGCGGCCGCCCGTCGCTGTCCCGCCGCAGCACGGCGTCGTCGCGCACCCAGACGTCGTAGCCGTCGCGGTGCCGCAGCCGGTAGGTGATGGACGGCAGCTGGCCGCCCACGCCGAGGCCCTCGCGCAGGGCCTCCTCGTGGGTGCGCATCGCGCGGTCGGACGGGTGGATGGCGCGCGACCACTCCCCCGGGTCGTCCAGCCACTCCTGGGGCGAGCGCCCCAGCATCCACTCGAGCCGGGGGCTCACGTACTCGAACCGGCCGCCGGGCCCGGGCTCGGCGATGTACACGACCGCGGGCACGTGCTCGACGAGCAGCCGGTAGTGCAGCTCCGCGGCGGCGAGCTCGTCGGCCAGCCGCTTGCGCTCGGTGATGTCCTGGACCATCCCGATCGCGTAGTCCGGCCGCCCGTCGGCGTCCCGGACCAGCGACACCGTCAGGTCCACCCACAGCGTGCTGCCGTCCTTGCGGACGAACCGCTTCTGCATCGCGAAGCCGTCGTTGCCGCTCTCGCCGTCGACCATCGCGCGGAACAGCCGGTCGTTCTCCGCCTGGTCCTCGGGGACGGTGTAGTCCGCGAACGGCATCGCCGCGAACTCCTCGGTCGAGTAGCCGAGCAGCTGGCGCAGGGTGTCGTTGGTGAGCGGCGTGCGGCCGTCGAGCTGGACCAGGCCGATGCCGACGGGGGCCGCCTCGATCAGCGTCTCGAGCTGGCGGAGCCGGTGGGCCTGCCGGGCGGCGAGGGCGGCCAGCTCCTCGGGGGCGGGCCCGTCGCCGGGCTCGACGCGGCGCCGGCGGCGCGGCAGGCCCGGGACGCGTCCGGCGCCCTCGGCGGCCGACGCGGGCGAGCGCGGCGTGAGCCCGTCGAGGGGGAAGGTGCCGTCGCGGGTCAGCGCCGCCAGGGCCCCGCGCAGCACCCGGGCGCCCTCGGCGGCCTCCCACTCCTGCGACCCTGCGCCGTCCACGTCCCGATCCCTCGCTGTTGCACGTGCCGCCCCGGCGAGCATGCCGGGGACCTGCACGTGTCATCGGCGTCCTCGCAGGTCATCTGAGGGGCCGACCGGGTGGACCGCGGTGGCGGGCGGGTGACTTCTCAGACCTCCGAGGAGCCGAGGTCGGGCCCCGCGGCGAACGCCACCCGCGCCGCGGCGGCGCCGTGCAGCTCGAGGACGACGACCTCGTTGCGCTCCGCGCGCAGCAGGGGCCCGGGCACGTAGAGCGTCGCGGTCGGGCCCGCGCTCCAGTACCGCCCCAGCAGGAAGCCGTTGACCCAGACCAGGCCCTTGCCCCAGCCGTCGGTGCGCAGGAAGTGGTCGGCGCCCTCGACGGTGTCGAAGGTGCCGCGGAGGAACGCCGGGCCGGCCACCGGGGCCGCGGGGTCGGTGGCGGGCGCGGCGTCCAGGAGCGCGGCCAGCCCCGGCTCCACGCCGTCCAGCCGCAGCGGCGTCACCGACCAGTCCGTCAGCTCCCGGGCCGCGGTGCGCGCGGGCCCGACGAGACCCTTCGGCTCGCCGATCCGCGGCCCGTAGTTGACCCGTCCCTGGTCCTCGACGAGCAGCGTGAGCTCGCCGTCCCGGGCGGGCAGCGCGAGGGTCCGGCTGTGCTCGGTCCGGCTCAGCACGCCGACCGGCTCGCCGTCCAGCGCCACCAGCGCGCGGTCGCGGACCTCGTCGAGGGTGAGCACCCGGTCCTCGGCCGTGACCCGCGTGCGGTACAGCGTGAAGCCGGACCAGTGGCCGAGCTCGTCGGTCGTGGGCAGGTGGTCCAGGTCCCGCGGCTCGCCGAGCGCCGGCAGCGCGTCGGCGAGGGGGACGCGGCGGTCGAGGTCGACGGCGAGCTCCGG
The DNA here is from genome assembly GCF_005239125.1 of Cellulomonas hominis. Taxonomy (GTDB): domain Bacteria; phylum Actinomycetota; class Actinomycetes; order Actinomycetales; family Cellulomonadaceae; genus Cellulomonas; species Cellulomonas hominis_A. The sequence continues at coordinate 10,442 of NZ_SZYE01000071.1, forward strand.
CGCGGGCGTGCGCGGCGCCGGGACCTCGTCGGGCACCGGGGCGTGCCGCGCGATGACGTCGCGCATCGCGAAGTACTTGGGGGTCGGCGACCCGTCCTCGGCGAGCGGGGCGTCGTAGTCGTAGGAGGTCGTGATCGGCAGGTAGGTGCCCTTGTCGTTGGCCCCGCTGGTGAAGCCGAAGTTCGTGCCGCCGTGGAACATGTAGAGGTTGACCGATGCACCCGCCGCGAGCAGGTCGTCCAGGTCCTGCGCGTTCACCTCGGCCGGCGCGACGTGGTGGTGCTGCCCCCACGAGTCGAACCAGCCGTTCCAGAACTCCATGCACATGAGCGGGCCGGTCGGCTGGTGCCGGCGGAGCAGCGCGAGCCGCTCGGTGGCGCGCGCGCCGAAGGTCGCGGTGCGGTGCAGCTCCGGGACGCTGCCCCGGGTCTGCATGGCGTCGTCGGCCTGGTCGCAGCTCAGCAGCGGGACCTCGATGCCCCGCTCCCGGTTCATCTTGATGAGCGCCCGCAGGTACTCCTGGTCGTCGCCGTAGGCGCCGTACTCGTTCTCCACCTGCACGGCGATCACCGACCCGCCCCGGGTGACCTGGCGCTCGGCGACCAGGGGCAGCAGCTGGTCGTAGTACTCCTCGATCGCGGCGAGGTAGCGCGGCTCGTGCCGCCGCACGCCCACGTCCGGGTCGGCGAGCAGCCAGCCCGGCAGCCCGCCGCCGTCCCACTCGGCGCAGATGTACGGCCCGGGCCGCACGATCGCGTGCATCCCCTCCGCGGCGACCAGGTCGAGGAACCGGCCGAGGTCGCGCGGGCCGTCGAGGTCGAACCGGCCGCGCTCGGGGGCGTGCACGTTCCACGCGACGTACGTCTCGATGGTGTTGAGACCCATCAGCCGGGCCTTGCGGATGCGGTCGGCCCACAGCCCGGGGTGCACCCGGAAGTAGTGCAGGGCGCCGGAGATCACCTGGTGCGGGCGGCCGTCGAGGAGGAAGTCGGTGTCGCCGATCTCGAACGTGGGCATGGCGGGGTCGTGCTCCCGGGTCTCGGTGGGGTGCGCGCCGGCGCTGCTCCAGCCCGGCGGGGGCGGGCCGGCGGCGGGTCCCCGCCGCCGGCCCACCGGCGTCACTTCGCGGTGAAGCCCTGCTCGTTGCCGTAGTCGACGGACTGCTGCTGCCAGTCCGCGAGGCCCTCGGTCAGGGTGGTGGAGCCGACGTACGCCTGGCCCACCGTGTCGTTGAAGATGCTGTTCGCGTACACCTGGTACGGCAGGTACTGCCAGCCCTCGACGACGTCGGCCGCGGACTGCGAGAGCACCTCGTTGATCTTCTGGCCGCCGAAGTAGTCGGACTCCTTGTTCAGGAACTCGTCCGACTCCAGGTCGGCCGTCGTGGCCGGGAAGCCGCCGGCGTCGATGCGGATCTTGGTGCCGTCACCGTTCGACAGGTAGGTCAGGAAGTCGTAGGCGAGCTCCTTGTTCGGGCTCGCCTCCGTGATCGAGAGCGCCGACCCGCCGTTCTCGGACGACGCGGTCTGGCCCGCCTCCCACTGCGGGAGCGGCGCGACGCGCCACTGGCCCGCCGACTGGGTGACGCTGGCCTCGAGGTTGCCGGGCATCCAGGCGCCGATGGCGAGCGAGGCGATCGTGCCGTTGCCCAGGCCCTGGTACCACTCGTCGCTCCACGAGGAGGTCGGCGCGACCAGGTCCTCGTCGAGCAGCTGCTGCCACATCTCGGCGAACTTGGTGGACCCCTCGTCCGTGAAGTCGATCGTCACGTCGGTGCCGTCGACCTGGTACGGGTGGCCGCCGGCCTGCCAGATCATCGACGTCGCGAAGCCCGCGTCGCCGGTGTCGTTGGTGATGTACACGTTCGGGTCGGCGGCGTGCAGCGCCCGCGCGGCGGCGAGGTACTCGTCCCAGGTGGTCGGCACCTGCACGCCGTACTTCTCGAACACCGTGGTGTTGTAGAACAGCGCCATCGGACCCGAGTCCATCGGGAGGCCGTAGATGCCGTCGCCCTGGTGCACCGCGCTCCACGGGCCGGGGCTGTAGGTGCCGTCGAGGTCGTCGGCGCCGAGCTCGGTCAGGTCGGCCAGCGCCTCGCCGATCGCGAACTGGGGCACCGCGTAGTACTCGATCTGCGCGAGGTCCGGCACGCCGGAGCCCGCGGCGACGGCGTTCTGCAGCGCCGTGTACTCGTCGGTGTTGGTGCCGGCGTTCACGACGTCGATCGTGACGTCGGGGTGCTCGTCCATGTACGCGTCGGCGATGGGCTCGACCGTGTTGTCCCAGGCCCAGACGGTCAGGGAGCCACCGTCGGCGGCGTCGGAGCCGGACCCGGAACCGGAGTCGCCACCGGAGGAGCAGGCGGTCAGGGCCAGGGCCAGCGCGCCGGCGACGGCTGCGCCGCGCCAGAGCCGGGAGGGGGTGGTGGTCATGCGGGGTCCTCTCACTTCGTTGTCAGAACGGGACGGACGGGGACGGGCGCGGACGCCCGGGCGCGGTCGGGCGCCGGTCACTCCTTGACGGAGCCGGCGGACAGGCCGGACTGCCAGAACCGCTGCAGCAGTAGGAACGCGGCGATCAGCGGGACGATCGTGAGCAGCGCGCCCGTGAGCACGAGGTTGAAGATCGCCTGCCCGCCCGCGGTGGCGGCCTGCGCGTTCCACGCGTTCAGCCCGAGCGTCAGCGGGTACCAGTCGGGGTTCTTCAGCATGATCAGCGGCAGGAAGTAGTTGTTCCAGGTCGCGACCATCGTGAACAGCAGCACCGTGACGATGCCGGGACCGAGCAGGGGCAGGCAGATGCGGCCGAACGTCCGCAGCTCCCCCGCGCCGTCCATGCGCGCCGCCTCCAGCAGCTCCGTGGGGATGGCCTCGGCGGCGAACGTCCACATCAGGTACAGGCCGAACGGCGAGATCAGCGACGGGATGATCACCGACCACGGCGTGTTCGTCAGACCCATCTGGCTGAACATCAGGAAGGTCGGCACGGCCAGCGCGGTGCCGGGCACGGCCACCGCGCCGATCACGATCGCGAACACCGCGCGCTTGCCCGGGAACGAGAACTTGGCGAGGCCGTAGCCGCCGAGCACCGCCAGGGCCGTGGCGCCGCCGGCGCCGACGACCACGTACAGCAGCGTGTTGCCGAGCCAGCGCAGGAAGATGCCGTCGTCGTAGGTCAGCGTGTCCGCGATGTTGGAGAACAGGGCGAAGTCGCCGCTGAACCACAGGCCGAACGAGTCGAACAGGTCGGACTGGGTCTTGCTGGCGTTGATCACGAGCCACGCGAGCGGGATCAGCGCGTAGATCCCGACGACCGCGGTGAGCACCGTCAGCAGCACGCTGCGGCGCGGCTTGTCGGCGCTGCGCCGCCGGCGGGGCGTGCGCAGCCGCGGGCCGGCGGGGCGGGACGTCCTGGCCGGCGCGGGGGCCGGGGCGGAGGTGGTGGTCATCGGGCTCACGCCTCCTTGCGCATGCCGCGCAGCTGGACGACGTAGGCGACGATCATCGTGAGGACGCCCATGATGATCGCGACGGTCGCCGAGTAGTTGTACTGCTGGCCCGAGAAGGACAGCGAGTAGGCGTACAGGTTCGGGGTGAAGGACGTGGTGATCGCGTTCGGCGCGAGGCTCTGCAGGATGCTCGGCTCGTTGAACAGCTGGAAGCTGCCGATGATCGAGAAGATCGTCGCGATGACGAGGGCCCCCCGGATCGCCGGGATCTTGATGGCCCGGACGACCTGCCACTGGCTGGCGCCGTCGAGCTCCGCGGCCTCGTACAGCGAGGCCGGGACCACCCGGAGCGCCGAGTAGAAGATCAGCATGTTGTAGCCGACGAAGCTCCAGGTGACGATGTTGCCGATCGAGGCCAGCACCAGGTCCGGGGACAGCGGGTTCGGCAGCTGCACGCCGAGCAGGTCGTTGAGGTTGCCGACCAGGCCGAACCGGGTCCCGTACATGAAGCCCCACATCAGCGCGGCGACCACGGCGGGGACGGCGTAGGGCAGGAAGATCGAGATCCGGAAGAAGCTCTTGCCGTACAGCCGGCCGCTGTCGATCGCCAGGGCCACCAGCAGCGCCAGGCCGAGCATGATCGGCACCTGGACCACCAGGAACGCGCCGACGCGGCCGACCGCCGACCAGAACTGCGGGTCGGTGAACGCCCGCTGGTAGTTCTCCAGCCCGACGAACGAGTTGCCGCCCACCAGCTGCTTGCGGAACAGGCTGAGGTAGATCGAGTACGCGATCGGGGCGAGGAACACCAGGGCGAACACGGCCATGAACGGGCCGACGAAGCCCCAGCCGGCCCACCGGCCGCGTCGCGTGCGCCGGCGGCCGGCGGCGCGGGGCGTCGCCGTCGCAGGCACCGGGACGTTCTGGGTCGTCACTGCGAGCCACTCCTTCGGGGGTCGGGGCGCCGCGCGATGTTGACGTCAACATCTCCGCGGCGGGCGCCACGCTGCCACGCGGTCGGGAACCGTGTCAACACCGGGTGCCGTCGCGGATGGCGACGTCACCATCCGCGCGCCCACGCGGATCGCCGCGACGGCGGCCCGCCGGGGCCCGCAAGCGCCGCCGGGCGGCCGCACGACCCGCGAGCCGTCCGTCGGACCTCGGATGTTGACGTCACCATGCCGCTATCATCACCGCATGACTGACACCGTCCCGGCGCCGGGCCGCGGCCGCGCCGGCCCGTCGATCGCCGACGTCGCCCAGCTGGCCGGCGTCTCGTCCCAGACGGTGTCCCGCGTGTCGACCGGTGCCGACAACGTGCGACCGGCCACCCGCGACCGCGTCCTCGCCGCGATGGAGCAGCTGGGCTACTCCCCCAACCACGCCGCGCGCGCCCTGCGCTACGGGAGCTTCGGCACCATCGGCGTCATCGCCCACCGGCTCGCGCGCACCGGCGAGTCCCGCACGGTCGAGGCCGTCGTCGAGGCCGCGCGCGCCGAGGGCTACACGGTGAGCCTGGTCGACGTCCAGAGCCCCTCGTCGGACGACGTGACCGCCGCCGCCGCGCGGCTGTCGCACCAGTCGATCGACGGCCTGATCATCATCCGGGCGGAGACCGCCACCCCCGCGAGCCTGGCCGTTCCGCCGCGCATGCCCGTCGTCGTCTCGGACTCCCGGTTCGTCGGCCACCACCCCGCGGTCGCCGCGGACCAGGTGACCGGGACGCACCTCGCGGTGCAGCACCTGCTCGACCTCGGCCACCGCACCGTGCACCACCTCGCCGGGCCGGCGGACTCCGCCCCCGCCGAGATCCGCGTCGACACCTGGCGGGAGCACCTCGTGGGCTCCGCGCGCGAGGTGCCGGCCGTGGTGCGCGGCGACTGGAGCGCCCGGTCCGGCTACGAGCAGGGCCGCCTGCTCGCCGCCGACCCCGACGTCACGGCGGTGTTCTGCGCCAACGACGAGATGGCCGCCGGGCTCGTGCGGGCGCTCTACGAGCACGGCCGCCGGGTGCCGGACGACATCTCGGTCGTCGGGTTCGACGACATCCCGCTCACGGAGTTCCTCTGGCCCCCGCTCACGACCGTGCAGCAGGACTTCCACCTGATCGGCAGCCGGCTCGTCGACCTCCTGCTCCGGCAGATCCGGGACCACGAGACGCTGACCGACTCGCGGATCGTCGTGCCGACCCGGCTGGTGGTGCGCGCGAGCACCGCGCCGCCGCGGGGCTGAGCCGCGCGCGACGCGGGCGCGCGTCAGGCCGACGCGGTCGCGCGCTCCGGCCGCGGCGGGTCCTGCTCCGGCACCGCCTCCGCGCCGCGGGTGACCAGCACCGGGCACTCGGCGCGCTGCACGACCGGGCGGCTGGTCGACCCGAGCACCAGGCTCGCGAGCCCGCCGCGGCCCCGGGTGCCGACCACCAGCAGGCTCGCGTGCCGCGAGCGCCGCACCAGCGCCTGCGCGGGCCGGCCCTCCGCCAGGTCGAACGTCACCTCGACGTCCCGCCGCGAGGCCGCCCAGGACCGGGCGCGCTCCAGCACCCGCTCCGCCTCCTCCAGCGCCACCTCCGCGGGCGTGCGCTGCGGGTACGTCAGGGCCCAGTACGCGGGGCCGGCCGTCTCGACCGCGACGGTCCACGCCGTCACGACGCTCACGCCGGTGCCGAGGTGCGTCGCCTGCTCGCAGGCCGCCTCGAGCGCGCGGAACGACTCCGGCGACCCGTCGAACCCCACGAGCACCGGGTCCCGGCCCGCCCCCGCGCGCGTCGTGGCCGGCACGACGACCACCGGGCAGCGCGCCCGGTGCAGCACACCGGTCGCGGCCGAGCCCACCAGCGCGTTGACCAGGCCCGCGCCACGCCGGCCCACCACGATCATCCGCGCGTCCGCGGCCTCGTCCACCAGCACCCGCGCCGGCGGCCCGTGCCGGACCACCGCCCGGACGTCGGCGGCCGGCTCGGCCTCGGCGGCGATGCGCGCGCCCTCGTCCGCGACCTGGCGCACCTGCGCCTGGACCTCGCGACCGAGCCAGGACTCCCCGGCTCCGCCGCCCTCCTGGCCCGCGAAGCCCCAGACGTGCACCACGTCCAGCGCCCAGCCGCGGGTCGCTGCCTGGGTGGCGGCCCACCGGACCGCCGCGATCGACTCGGCCGACGTGTCGTAGCCGACGACCACCCTGTCGTCCATCTCCCGCACCTCCGTCCACGAAGGGGACACCTCCACCATGCGCCTCGCGGCGCCGCCCGCGCCAGGCCCTAGGTCCCTGGCGCGCCTCCGGCCGGCCCGGTGGCCGGACGGGCGGTCACCGGCCGGTGGTGGAGAAGTGCTGGTAGTCGACGGGCGACGACCAGTCCCCGCCCCACCGCCAGCCGTGCGCGGCGAACGCCCGCACCACCGCGTCGCCCGCGTGCACCACCCCCGGCGCGTCGGGCCGGTCCGCGAACGGCACGCCCTCCGGCGGCAGGACCAGCGACCCGCGCACGTACGGGTTCTCGACCGGGTTCAGGTCGATCGCCCGGCCGTACGCGTGCTCGGACCAGCCGGTGCCCCGGCTGATCGGCCGGCAGTTGAACGCCGACGTGTTGTCGGCGGCCATCGAGGCGTCGTCGCTGCCGCCGAAGTCGTCCACCAGCCGCATCGAGCGGATCGGGTAGCCCAGCGCGAACAGCTCGCCGAACACGGCGACGACGCTGTCGGCGACGTCGGCGTGCACGACGAGCTCGCCGGTGGCGGCGCCCCCGCCGACGTCCCGGTAGGTGACCGTGACGTGGCGCAGGTCGGCCAGCGGGACCGGGCAGCCGGGCCGCCAGGAGGAGGACATCCGGGCGGCGAGCTCCGGGGTGATCGGCCCGACCGTGCCCGCGTAGCCGAGCGCGTAGGCGTCGGCGGCCACGGCGCCGTGGTCGGCCCAGGCGGCGTCGGGGGCGAGCACGGC
>NZ_SZYE01000072.1 GCF_005239125.1 Cellulomonas hominis
GCCGCGGCCCCGTCCGCCCCGGGCGCCGACGGCGTGCCGTCGAGCGCCGCCCAGGCCCGCGGCCCGCCGACGGCCAGGACCCGCCCCGCCAGGTCGAGCGCCGCCGCGTCCCCGAACCCGCGCGTCAGGACGGAGACGCCGACCCGCTCGTCCGGCACCCCGGCGTCGACCGGTACGGCGACCGCCGCGTAGCCGAACAGGTTGCAGAAGTTGGTGTACGTCCCGAGCCGGGAGTTCACCGCCACCGGCTCCGCCGCCACCTCGGCGAGCGTCGGGTGGTGCGTCGTGGTCGGCAGCAGCAGCGCGTCCGCGTCGCCCAGCTCTGCCTCGGCGGCGACCCGCAGCCCGGCGAGCGTCACCAGGTCCGCGGCGTACCGGTGCGCGGGCAGCTCGCCCGCGGCCCGGATGATCCGCGCGACCACGGGGTCGAGCCCCGCGGGCGCGGCGTCGACGAGCGCGCCGACGGCGGCGTACCGCTCGGCGACGAACGCCCCGTCGTAGAGCAGCCGCGCGGCGTCGAGGAACGGGGTCAGGTCGACCTCGCGCAGCCGCCACCCGGCGGCGCGCAGGTCCGCGACCGTCGCGTCGAACGCCGCGCGCCACAGCGGTGACAGCGCCGCCAGGTCGGTGTCCCGCGGGATCGCGACCACGGGCGCGTCGGCGGCCGAGGCGGCGGCGTCGGCCGGCACGGCCCGCGCCAGGGCGTCCACCCCGTCCGGCCCCGCCATCAGCCCGACGGCGCGGGCGGCCAGCGGCAGGGACCGCGCGAACACGCCCACGCAGTCGAGCGACCGGCACGCCGGCAGCACGCCCGTGGTGGGCACGAGCCCGGGGGTCGGCTTCACGCCGACGATCCCCTGCAGCGCGGCGGGCACCCGGTTGGAGCCGGCGGTGTCGGTGCCGAGCGCGAGGTCGACGATCCCGAGCGCGACGGCGACGGCCGACCCGGACGACGACCCGCCCGAGATGCGGTCCGGGTGGTCGGCGGACCGCACCGCGCCGTACGGGCTGCGGGTGCCGACGAGGCCGGTCGCGAACTGGTCCAGGTTGGTCTTGCCGAGCACCACCGCGCCGGCGGCCCGGAGCCGGGCGACGGCGGTGGCGTCGGCCGACGGGGTCCACGCGACGCCCGGGCAGCCCGCGGTCGTGGGCAGCCCCGCGACGTCGATGTTGTCCTTGACCGCGACCAGCCGGCCGAGCAGCGGCAGGTCCGCGCCCGCCGCCGCCCGGTCGGCCTGCGCACGGACGTCCGCCTCGACGTCCGCCCGCGGGCGCAGGTGGATCCAGACCTCGGGCCGGTCGACCTCGGCGATCCGGGCGTAGGCGCGCGCGACGGCGGCGAGCCCGGGCACCGACGTCACGCGGCGTCCTCGGTGACGATCATCCGCACCGGCGTCGGGTCGAACCCGTTGCACGGGTTGTTGATCTGCGGGCAGTTCGACACCAGCACCAGCACGTCCCGCTCGGCGCGCAGCGTCAGCGACAGCCCGGGGGAGGAGATCCCGTCGACGATGCCCAGCGCACCGTCCGCCTCGACCGGCACGTTCATGTACCAGTTGATGTTGGACACCAGGTCGCGCTTGCCGAGTCCCCGGCGGGCACCCTCGGCGAGGAAGTTCTCGACGCAGGCGTGCTGGTGCACGGTGTGGTGGCCGTACCGCAGGGAGTTCGACTCCTTGGAGCAGGCGCCGCCGATGGTGTCGTGCCGGCCGACCTCGTCGTGCACGAGCGTCATCAGCGCGTCGCCGGTGCCGGCCCGCAGCACGGAGCCCTGCACCAGGTAGACGTTGCGCTGCGCGGCGATGGTGTCGGGTGCGGAGTACCGGATCGACGTGTCGTGCGCGTCGTACAGGAGGCAGTCGACGGCCTGGTTGCCCTCCAGGTCGACGATCGTCAGCTCTTGGCCGGCGCGGACGACGGCCGACCACGGCGACCGGCGGGGGACGACCTGGTCGAGGACGACGGTGGCACCGCGCAGGCGCGCCGGCAGCGCGTCGCTCGACGGGGTGGGGGAGGTCGGAGCGGCGGTCATGGTCACAGTCCCCTCGCGCGGGCGTAGTCGACGGTGTTGGCGAAGGCGCGCTCCGCCTCCGGTCCGGCGGTCGCCTCGGGGGCGTCCGGCCCCGCGGGCGTCCCGCGCCAGGCGCGCACCCGCAGCGGGGTCGACACGTACTCCTCGCGCGGGTCGACCGGGTGCGGCACGTTCGCCAGCAGCACGACGCACGGCAGCTCGAGCCGCAGCCGGACGCGGGCGCCCGCGCCGGCCGACCCGGTGAACTCCGTGGCGCCGTCGTCGGCGATGCGCACCCCCTGGAAGAACGACAGGCTCGGTGGCACGTCGCGCGCGCCCAGCCCGTTCTTCAGCGCCGCGAGCAGCAGCAGCTCGCGGCCGGCGGGGGTGCCGCCCTGCGGGGACCCGTCGCCGTACCGGGCCTCGTTCGCGGCCTTCGACGACGTGCCGGCGAAGGTGTCGTGCCGGCCCGAGGTGTCCTCGACGACGGTCGCGAGCACCCGGCCGCGGTCGGAGAGCAGCAGGGAGCCGGCGCCGAGGTAGGCCTGCCACTGGATCTTGACGGTGTCGGCGACGTTCAGCCGCTCGTCGACCTGCGCCGCGTTGGTGAGCACGAGGTGGGCGCACGCGTCGCCCTCCAGGTCCGTCAGCTCGAGCACCGAGCCGCGGGCGAGGACGACGGTCGTGTAGTTCCCGCCCGCGACGGTCTCGGCGTGCAGCCGGTCCGCCGGTGCGACGTCGGCGGGCCAGTCCGCGGCGGTGGCCGCGGGCACGGTCGGCATGGTGTCGACGACCGTGCCGCCCTGGGCGCGCGCGTGGTCGCGCGCCCCCAGCGGCGAGGCGGTGGAGATGCTGGTCATCGGTCCTCCTCAGACGGCCTGGGCGGTGGTGGCGAGCGCGCGCTGCACCTCGGGGTTCGGCTCCGCGGTGGCGAGCCACTGCTGGACCTCCTCCGCGGTGACCAGGGCGTCGCGCTGCAGGTAGTCGATGGCGCGCAGCGCGGCGTCGTGCGCCTCCTGGGTCGAGCCGCCGACCGCGTCGGTGACGACCCGCACCCGGTAGTCGTGCTGGTGCGCGTCCACGGCCGTGTAGTGGATGCACACGTCGGTCAGCCCGCCGATGAGGATGACCGTGTCCGCCCGGTAGGCCTTGAGGACGATCTCCAGCTCGGTGCCGAAGAACGCGGAGTAGCGGCGCTTGCGGATGAGGAACTCGTCGGGCCGCGGGTCCAGGCCCTGCGCGAGCTCGGTCTCCGCCCAGCCCTCGACGCAGTGCGGGCCCTCGGCGCCGTCCAGCTCGCGGCCGATGTCGATCAGCGACGGCTTGTGCACCTCCTGGATCCACACGACCGGGATGCCCTGCTCGCGGCAGGTGGCGATCATCTTCCGGACCCGCGGCGCCCGCTCGGTGCGGCCCGGCATGTAGGGGATCTCGGTGCGGGACTCGGCGCGCTCGACGTCGCCGCCCTGGATGTCGACGACGATGAGCACGGCGTTGCCGGTGACGTTCATGGGGGTGGTTCCTTCCGGGGGGTGGTGCGACCGCGCTCAGGCGAGGGCGATGCGGCGGTCGGCGGCGGCCTGGAGCACGTCGACGACGGTGTTGAGCAGGACGTAGACGACGCCGAGCAGCAGGGCGACGCCCGCGATGGCGGGGAAGTCGGAGGCCGCGACGGACTTGTCGAGGTAGGAGCCGACGCCCGGCCAGTCGAAGATCTTCTCGACGACCACCAGGCCGGCCAGGAGCATGCCCGCCTGGATGCCGACCATCGACAGCGTGGGCCCGAGCGAGTTGCGGACGGCGTGCCGCACGAGCACCTGCCGCTCGCTCATCCCGGCGGCGCGGGCGGTGCGGGCGTGGTCGGCGGCCATGTTGGCCTTGAGCCCGTCGACGAGCACCCGGCCGATCGCGACGGCGGGGGAGATGGCCGCGCACAGCGCGGGCAGGGCGAGGTGCGTGACCGCGTCGCCGGCGACGTCGAACCGGCCGGCGAGCAGCCCGTCGAGCACCAGGAACCCGGTCGGCCCGGCGGGGGCGTCCCGCAGGCCGGTGCGACCGCCGGACGGCAGCCAGCCGAGTTCGGCGTAGAACACGAGCAGGGCCACCATGCCGAGCAGGAACGTCGGGGCGGCGGCGCCGCTCAGCAGCACGACCCGGACCACCCCGGCGCCGCGCCACCGCAGCGTCGTGAGGGCCGCGAACGCCACACCCAGGACCAGCGCGATGCCGAGCACCCACGCCGCGAGCTCGAGGCTGGCCGGCAGCACCTGCGCCAGGTTGTCGGCGACGGGCGTGCGGCTGCGCAGTGAGTTCTGCAGGTCGCCGTGCAGCAGGCCCTGCAGGTACGTCAGGTAGCGCTGCACCAGCGGCTCGTCGAGGCCGAGGCGCTCGCGGGCAGCGGCCACCGCGTCGGCGGAGGCGTTGGCGCCGACGTACGCCTTGGCGGGGTCCACGCCGCTGACCTCCTGGAGGCCGAACAGCGCCATCGTGAGCGCGAGCAGGACGCCGATCGTGGCGCCGACGCGCTTGACCAGGAACATCACCATGCGGGGGCCTCCTCGGCGGGTCGGGACGGGCGGCGCGTGCGGGCGGCGGGGCGGCGCATCTCAGCGCCCCCGCATCAGGTCGCGGACGCCGTCGCCGGCGAGGTTGGCCGCCAGCGCGATCACCAGGACCGCCAGGCCGGGGAAGATCGGCACCCACCAGGCCTGCAGCAGGTACGCCATGCCCTGCGCGGCCATCGCGCCGAGCTCCGGCGCGGGTGCGGGTGACGACAGGCCGATGAACGACAGGCCCGACAGCGCGACCACCAGGCCGCCGACGTCGAGGCTCGCGGCGACGACGATCGTCGAGCGGACCCCGGGCAGCAGGTGCCGGGTGACCCGGCCGCCCCAGGGAGTGCCGGCGAGCCGGGCGGCCTCCAGGTGCGGGCGGGCGGCCCAGGAGCGGACCTCGCCGCGCACGAGCCGCGCGTACAGCGGCCACCAGACGACGGCGACGCCGACCAGCGCCGAGGTGAACGACGCCCCGAGGGCCGCGGCGACGGCCATCGCGATGACCAGGCCGGGCAGCGCCAGGAACAGGTCGGTGGTGCGCATCAGCAGCGCGTCGACCCAGCCGGGCAGCGCGCCCGCCAGCAGCCCGACGAAGCCGCCGACCAGCACGCCCGACGCGATCACGACCGCTGCGGCGACCAGGCTGGACCGCATGCCGAACAGCAGCCGGGACAGGATGTCGTAGCCGAGGGCGTCGGTGCCGAGCAGGTGCTCGGGGCTCAGCGGCGGCAGGAACGCCTCCCCGCTGCGCAGGACCGGGGAGTGCGGCGCGAGCACCGGGGCGGCGAGCGCGACGACCACGATCAGCGCGAGCGCACCGATGGCGACCAGGTCGACGCCGAGCGCGCGGTGCCGGACGGCGGTGACGCGGGCCCAGCGGCGGGCGGCGCGGGTGCGGGCGCCGCCGGGGGAGACGGCGAGGTCGGCGGTGGTCACAGCGCGGCTCCGATCGGGGCGGTGGCGACGCGGTCGCGGCGGTGCTGCGGGCCGGGGATCGCGCCCAGCAGCGTGCGGGTGTACTCGTGCTGCGGGCGCTCGCAGACCTCGTCGGTCGGCCCGACCTCGACGACCCGGCCCTCGCGCATGACGGCGATCCGGTCGGCGACGATCCGCGCGGCGGCCAGGTCGTGCGTCACGAACAGCACGGACATCCCGAGCTCGCGGCGCAGCCGGCCGATGAGGTTGAGCACCGTGGCCGCCAGCGAGACGTCGAGCGCGCTGGTCGGCTCGTCGCAGAGCAGGACGGTCGGCGGCACGATGACGGCCCGGGCCAGCGCGACGCGCTGCCGCTGGCCGCCCGAGAGCTGGTCGCCGCGGGCGCGCGCCGTCCCCGGCGGGAGGCCGACGGTGCGCAGCGCGTCGAGCACCCGGTCGGCGCGCTCGGCCCGGGACATCCCCGTGACGTGCGCCTGCAGCCGCTCGTCGAGCATCGTCCCGACCCGGAGCCACGGGGTGAGCGAGGCGCCGGCGTCCTGGAACACCATCTGCGGACCGGCCCCCGCGGCGACCGTCACCTCGCCGGACGTGGTGGTCTCCAGCCCGGCGACGACCCGCAGGAGCGTCGACTTCCCGCAGCCCGACTCGCCGACGAGCGCGACGGCCTCGCCCGCGCGGACCTCGAGGTCGACCCCGCGCAGCGCGGCCAGCTCCCGGCGCCGCCACGGCGGCCCGCTGCGGAACACGCGGTGCGCCTCGCGCACGGTGACGGCGGCGCCGTCGCGCAGGACCACCGGGGGCCACACCGCGGGGAGCTCCGGCGCGGGGGCGCCGGGGGCGAGGTCGAGGACGCCGTCGGCGCCGACGGCGACGTCGCCGTCCGCGGGGGCCGGGGTGGGAGCGGCGGCCGCGGGCGTCGCGGCGGCCGCCGGGGCCACCGGCATCGCCGCGAGCGGCCGGTCCCGCGGGGTGCGCAGGTCGATCCGCGACCGCAGCAGGTTCTTCGTGTACGCGTGCGCCGGGTTGCCGAACACCTCGTCGACCCCCGCGGACTCGACGATCCGGCCGTGCTGCATCACGGCGATCCGGTCGCACACCTGCGCCGCGACGCCGAGGTCGTGGGTGACGAACACGATCGAGCAGCCGATGTCCTCGCGCAGCGTCAGCAGCAGGTCGAGGATCTGCGCCTGCACCGTGACGTCGAGGGCGGTGGTCGGCTCGTCGGCGAGGATCAGCGACGGGCGGCGGGCGACGGCGAGCGCGATCATCACGCGCTGGCGCAGTCCGCCGGACAGCTGGTGCGGGTAGGCCGTGAGCCGGTCGGCGGCGCGCGGGATCCCGACGTCCTCCAGCAGCGACAGGGCGTCGGCGCGGTCGCGGGCGACCTCGCCGAGCTGCCGACCGATCGTCATGGTGGGGTCGAGCGAGGTCATCGGGTCCTGGAACACCGCACCGACGTGCCGCCGGCGGGCCGCGCGCCGGGCCGGGTCGGGGGCGCCGATCATGTCGGTGCCCACCAGGTCGACGGTCCCCGAGACGACGGGCCGCGCGGCGGCGGGCAGCAGGCCCATCACCGACAGGCCGAGGATGCTCTTGCCCGAGCCGGACCCGCCGACGAGGCCGACGACCTCGCCGCGCGCGACGGTCAGGTCGACGCCGCGGACGGCGTGCACGGTCTCGCCGTCGCGGGTCAGCCGGACGTCGAGGCCGTCGACGCGGAGCACGGGGCTCTCGGCAGCGGGCATGGCGGTCTCCTTGGGGAGGGAACGAGGGGTGGAGCCCGGGGCGGGGCCGGTCAGGGGTCGCGACCCCGCCCCGGGGTCGGGGTGGCGCGGGGTCAGCCCCGGCCGAGCGCCGCGAAGTGCAGCACGTCGTACTCGAGGACGTTCTGCGCCTCCTGCGTGCCGGTGACGTCCGGCGTGGTCAGCAGGGTCGTGTTGAGCGAACCGATCGAGTACCAGTAGCGCGTGGCGTTGATCGCGTCGGCCGCGGGCGCGTAGGCGGCGACGTCCTCGCTGGCGCGCGCGGCGCCGAGCAGGTCGGTCAGCCCCGGCACCTCGGCGCCGAACAGGTCCAGGCCGCCGGCCGGGGTGTAGATGATGCTGGCCCAGGCGTCCGGGTGGCCGGCGTCCGGGAACACCGAGAACACCGCCAGGTCCGGGCCCGCGGCGCCCTCGTCGGCGATGCCGTAGATGGTGCCCGCGGAGTAGGCGACGGCCTCGGCCGGGATGCCGGCGGTGCTCAGCCGGGAGCCGAGCTCCTCGGCGACCGCCTTGCCGTCCGCGCTCGACCCGGCGTAGGCGATCCGCACCGTGCCGGAGTCCGGCGCGCCCAGCGCGTCCCAGGCCCCCTCGTCGTAGGTGATGCCCTGGTCGTCGATGCCCGGGTCCACCATGCCCTGGGGGAACAGCTGGTCGGTCGGCACCTCGAGGCTGCCCATCGCCTCCGCGATGACGGACTCCTTGTCGATGCCGGCGAACAGCGCCTCGCGGTCCTCGGGCGTCGGCAGCCAGGACGAGCCGGGGTTCACGTAGACCATCTGCGTCGTGAAGTTCGGGAACGTGCTGGTCGTGACGTCCTCGCTGTCCGCGAACGACTCGAACGAGGTCTTGTTGAGGTTGCCGAGGATCGCGTCGATCTCGCCGCGCTCGAGCTGCAGCTGCGCCGACGAGGCGTTCTCCGCGATCTGCAGCTCGACCGAGGTGAGCGCGGGCGCGTCGCCCCAGTACCCGTCGTACGCGGTGAGCTCGTACCGCTCGCCGGTCTCGACCGCGGTCAGCTCGTACGGCCCGGTGCCGGCGTCGTGGGTCGTGAGGTAGGTCTGCGCGACGTCGTCGCCGGCCTCGTCCGCCAGCACGGTCGGGCTGATCAGCTTCACGCCGAACGGGGAGGCCAGGTAGTCGAGGAACGCGGCGTTCGGGGCGGCCAGCGTGACGACGGCGGTCAGGTCGTCCGGGGTCTCGACGGACACGACGTCGCCGACCATGTACGCCGGGCCCGCGTCGACCTGGGTGCGCCGCTCGAACGACGCCTTCACGGCCTGGGAGGTGAGCTCGGTGCCGTCGTGGAAGGTGACGCCCGGCCGCAGCGTGAACGTGTAGGTGAGGCCGTCGTCCGAGACGGTCCACTCCTCGGCGAGCTCCGGGACGATCGTCGGCTCCTCGACGCCGTCCTGGTAGGCCACCAGGCCCTCGTAGGTGTTCTCGATGATGTTGAGGCCCGGGCCGTCGTAGTTGACGTCCGGGTCCGGCGGCGTGGTGTACCCGGTGAGCATGACGGCGGTGAAGGTGTCGTCGCCGCCGCTGCCGCTGACGGTCCCGCTCTGGCCGCACGCGGTGAGGGCGAGCAGCCCGGCGACGGCGGTCGCGGCCGCTGCGGCGGTGCGCGTGCGGGGGGAGGTGCGGCGGGCGGACCGCGTGGTGGCGCGGGCGGTGCTCGGGCTCATGCTCGGTGCCTCTCGGTCGGGGGTGCGTCGACGGCTGCGGGGGAGGGGGCCGCGACGCCGAGGGGAGGGAGGTGCGGGGCGGGCGGACCCGGGGATCCGCGCCGTGGTGCGGCCGACGCATTTCCTGTCGGTGATCGGAAAACTAGCGCCGGGGCGTTGCCGCCGGGTTGCCCCGTGTTGCCGGGACGTAAAATCTGTCGGTGACAGGTAATGGGTTAGCCTGGCCGCTCCCGACCCCGAGGAGCCCGCTCGTGACCGACCTGCTGCTGCGCGACGTGCGCCTGATCGACGGCACCGGCGCCGAGCCGCTGCCGGGGACGGACGTGCTGGTCTCCGACGGCCTGGTCGCGGCCGTCGGGCCGACGGGCACGGTCGTGCCGGGGGCGGAGGCGGCTCCGGGCCGCCTCGCCGTCGTCGAGGGCTCCGGGGCGACGCTGCTGCCCGGCTTCCTCGACTGCCACGTGCACGTCAGCACGCTGCCCGGCGGGGACACCCTCGGCACGGTGCTCGCGCCGGAGTCGCTGCTCACCCTCCGGTCCGTCCCGCACCTGGCCGCGACGCTCGACGCGGGGGTGACCACCGCCCGCGACCTCGCCGGCGCGGACTCCGGGTTCCGCGACGCGCTGGAGCAGGGGCTCGTGCGCGGGCCGCGGCTGCAGGTCGCCATCCGCATCCTGTCCATCACCGGCGGGCACGGCGACTGGCGGACGATCGAGGGGGTGGCGCTCGACACCGGGCCCGGGGCGGGCGCCGTCGCCGACTCGCCCGCGGAGTTCGTCCGGGCCGTCCGCGAGGTGCTGCGCCAGGGGGCCGACTGGGTGAAGGTCGCGGCCACGGGCGGCACGGGCAGCCCGCGCAGCCACCCGGAGTCCGGCGGGCTGTCCGAGCCCGAGCTGCGGGCGGTGGTGACGGAGGCCGACCGGCACGGCGGCGTCGGGGTCGCCGCGCACGCGCAGGGCGCCGCGGGCATCGCCGCGGCGGTCCGCGCCGGCGTCCGGAGCATCGAGCACGGCTACCTGGTGGACGACGCGACGATCGACCTGATGGGGGAGCGCGGCACCTGGCTGGTCCCGACGCTGTCCACGCTGACCCGGCCGGTCGCGCCCGGGGCCGCCCCGTGGGTGGCGGCGAAGCGGCGGGCGCTGCAGGACACGGCCCGGGAGCGGCTGCACGCGGCCCTCTCGGCGGGCGTGCCGGTCGCGCTCGGCACCGACGCCGGCATCGCGCCGCACGGCACCAACCTCACCGAGCTCGCGCTCCTCGTGGAGCACGGGCTGTCGCCGGCCGCGGCGGTCGTCGCCGGGACCTCGGGGGCGGCGCGGATGCTCGGGGTCGCGGACGAGGTGGGCACCGTCGCGCCCGGGATGCGCGCCGACCTCGTCCTCACCGACGTCGACCCGCTCACCAGCATCGACGCGCTGGCCGACCCGCGGCGGGTGCGCCTGGTGGTGCAGGATGGGCGGATCGTGAAGGACACGCTCGCCGACGCCGGGAGGACGGTGGCCCGTGGCTGAGCCGGCCCAGGACGCGCCCGCCGCACCGCGCCGCCGCGGCCGTCCGCGCTCCGCGCCCCGCGCGAACTCCTCGCTGAGCACCCGGGAGGAGATCCTGGCCGCGGCCGCGTCGCTGTTCGGCTCCCAGGGGTACACCGAGACCACGACCCGGCAGATCGCCGACGCCGTCGGCATCAAGCAGGCGTCGCTGTACTACCACTTCGCCGACAAGAGCCAGATCCTGCGCTCGCTGCTCAAGGGCACGGTCGCGCCGTCGGTGCAGTTCGCGGACTGGCTCGGCACCGCCGGACCGGGCGGCGGTGCGGTCGACCCCGCCGTGGCGCTGGCCGGGCTCGCGCGGTACGACCTCGACGGGCTGCTCCGGGACCGGTGGAACCTGCACGTCGTCTACCGGCTGCTCGACATCGCCGAGACCGAGTTCGCCGAGACCCGGGAGAGCCAGGTCGCGCTGCGCGGGCACTACCGCTCGCTGTGCGCGGCCGTCCTGACCCGGCAGGGGGTCGACGTGGCGGCGCTGCCCGGGGCCGACCTGGAGCTGGTGTTCGGGCTGGTCGAGGGCATCATCAGCCAGCGGCAGTGGGGCGACGACGGCACGCGCGCGGCGTACGCCGACGCCGTGGTCCGGGGCTGCCTGCGCCTGGTGCACGTCCCGGAGCCGGAGATCGCGGGAGCGGTCGCCGCGGGCACCGCCCTCGCGGCCCGCTTCCGCGCCGAGGTCCCGCAACCGGACTGACCCCGGGCTCCCCGGCCCCGGGAGCGGAGCGCCCTGCCCGACACGCCGGTGCGTGTCGGGCAGGACGCTCCACCCGTCGTCACCCGGAGGGCGTCAGACGCCCGCCTGCTCCTTGAGGTCCGTGACGAAGTCCGGGTTCTCGTCGAGCCACGCGGCGGCCGACGCGGCCGGGTCCGAGCCGCCGTCCTCGTTGAACATGAGGTTCTCCAGCGAGAACAGCTGCTCGTCGGTCAGCGTGAACGCCTCGATGAGCTTGGTCAGCGTCGGGTAGTCCTCGGAGAACCCGGTGCGGCCGACGGTGTGGATCTCCTCGGCCTCGCCCATCGCGCCCTCGGGGTCCTCCAGGTCGCGGACGGGGTAGGCGTCGTAGGCCCAGTGCGGGCGCCACAGGGTGACCGCGATGTTCTCGCCCGCGTCGGTCGCGCCCTTGAGCTCGGCGAGCATGGCCGGGGTCGACGACACGACGAACTCCATGTCGTCCAGGCCGTAGGCCGGGATGGCCTCGTCCTGGGTGATCCGGGTCAGGCCGGCACCGGACTCGATGCCCACGATCCGGTTGCCGAACGCGTCGGCGTTCTCGGCGAGCTCGTCGATCGAGGTGATCGGGGCGTCCTCGTTGACCGCGATGGTGAGCCGGGCGTCGTCGTACCAGACGCCGAGCTGCTCCATCTCGTCGCCGTACTGCTCGAGGTAGTCGGCGTGCGTGGTGGGCAGCCACATGTCGAAGTTCACGTCGAAGTCGCCACCGGTGAGGCCGGTGTACACGACGCCGGCGTCCGCCTCCTGCGACTCGACCGTGTAGCCGTCCTCCTCGAGCATGGTCTGGAACAGCGCCGACACGGCGATGCCCTCGTCCCAGCCGGAGTGCACGCCGATCGAGACGGTCGACAGGTCGCCGTTCTCCAGGCGGTCGCCGTCGCCGGAGCCGCCGGAGCCGGAGGAGCAGGCCGTCAGGGCGAGGCCGGCGGCCAGGGCCGAGGCGGCGAGGGCGGTGCGGCGGGTGCGGGTGCGCATGTGCGTCCTTCCGTGGGCGTGCGGCATCGCGCCGTCGCCCGGGTGGGGGTCGGTGGGGGTGTCGGGGCCGCCGCGCGGCCCCGGGACGATCGGGGGTCAGGCGGTGGCGGCCGCGGCCACGGCACGGGCCGTCTTCGACCGGGTGCCGAGCGCGGAGGTCACCCGGTCCAGGAACATCGCCAGGATCACGACGGACAGGCCCGCCTCGAAGCCGAGCGACACGTTCACGCGCTGCAGGGCCTGGACGACGGCGCCGCCGAGGCCGGCCGCGCCGACCATGCCGGAGATCACGACCATCGACAGGGACAGCATGATCACCTGGTTGACGCCGGCCATGATCGTCGGCATCGCCAGCGGCAGCTGGATCTGGCGCAGGATGCGGCCCTCGGAGGACCCGAACGCGTGACCCGCCTCGACGACCTCGCGGTCGACCTGGCGCAGGCCCAGCTCCGTGAACCGGACCCCGGGCGCCATCGCGAAGATGACCGTCGCGACGATGCCGGGCACGACGCCGACGCGGAAGATCACCACGGTCGGGATGAGGTAGACGAACGCCGGCATGGTCTGCATGAAGTCGAGCACCGGGCGCAGGACCCGGGACACGCCGTCGTTGCGGGCCGCCCAGATGCCGAGCGGGATGGCGAGGACGAGGGCCACGGCGCTGGCCAGGATGACGAGCGCGAGGGTGTCCATCGCGTTGCCCCACTGGTCGACGCCGGCGATGACCACGAGGCCGACGAGCGTGCCGACGGCGAGCTTCCAGCCCTTCGCGAACAGGGCGATCAGCGCGAGGGCCACGGCGACGAACCAGAACGGGGGACCGCTGAGCACGGTGTCCAGGCCGTCGTAGGCGCCCTCGAGGACGCTCTTCACGGCGTCGAACACGCCGCTGAACGTGCTGGTCACCCAGCTGATGGCGGAGTCCACCCCGTCGCCGAGCGGCAGCCGGGGCACGCCCTGGTCGGTGGTGTCCAGGGCGAGGATCGGGGCGGTCACGCGCGCACCTCCGTCGGGTTGTCGGTCCGGCCCGCGGTCGGCGCGGCCGTGCTGGCGTCGGCGGCGTGCGCGTCGGGCGCCGCGGGGGCGGGCTCCTCGGGCAGGCCGGGGACGGACAGCGGTGCGGCCGGGCCGCCGTCGAGGAGGGGCGTCGCGGACTCGGCGACCGGCGTGCCCTGGGCGGGCGTGCTGGTCTCGGGCGGCACCATCGCCTCGAGCAGGATCGCCCGCGGGATGACGCCGACCAGGCGGCCCTTGTCGTCGGTGACCGGCACCGGGAGCGGCGACTCCGCGGCGGGCGCGAACACCTCCGCCAGCGGGGTGTCGACGGAGACCGAGGTGAGGCTGTCGTCGATCAGGCCGTGGAGCGTGTCCTTGCCGGCGCGGGTCGCGTCGACGGCGTCCGCGTCGCGGACGATGCCGCGCAGCACGCGGGCGCGGTCGACGACGTAGGCGGCGGCGACCTGGGCGTCGCGCATGGTGCGCAGCGCGAGGCGGGGGCCACCGCCCGCGAACGCGACGGCCGCCGGCCGGCGCATCACGGACGACGCGGTGAGCACGCGGGTGCGGTCCACGTCGGCGACGAACTGCGCCACGTAGTCGTCGGCCGGTGCGGACAGGATCTGCTCGCTGGTGCCGACCTGGACGACGCGGCCGTCCCGCATGACCGCGATCCGGTCGCCGAGGTACATCGCCTCGTTGAGGTCGTGGGTGATGAACACGATCGTCTTGCCGAGCGTCTGCTGGAGCTCGAGCAGCTGGTCCTGCATCTCGCGCCGGATCAGCGGGTCGAGCGCGGAGAACGCCTCGTCCATCAGCAGGATGTCGGTGTCCGCGGCCAGGGCCCGGGCGAGCCCGACGCGCTGGCGCATGCCGCCGGACAGCTCGTGGGGGAGCGAGTCGCCCCACTGGCCGAGGCCGACCATCTCCAGCGCCTCGTCCGCCTTCCTCCGGCGCTCCGCCTTGTCCACGCCCTGCAGCGCCAGCGGGTAGGCGGCGTTGTCGCGCACCGTGCGGTGCGGCAGCAGCGCGAAGTGCTGGAACACCATGCTGACCTTGCGCTGCCGGATGGACCGCAGCTGGGCCGCGCTGACGGCGCTCAGGTCGTCGTCGCCGAGCACGACGCGCCCGGCCGTCGGCTTGAGCAGGCCGTTCAGCATCCGGATCAGGGTCGACTTGCCGGAGCCGGAGAGCCCCATCACCACGAAGGTCTCGCCGCTGCGGATCTCCAGGTCGGCGTCGATCACCGCCGCCGTGCCCCACGGGCGCACGTCCTCGCGGGACGACCCGTCGCGGAGCCGCTTCACCGCCTCGTTCGGCCGCCGGCCGAACACCTTGTACACGCCCTCGACGCGCAGTCCTGTCACTCATCCACCTCGTCACGTCATGACGCGCGGCCCCGTCCCCTCCGCGGGCGGAGGTCGGGTGCACCCCGGGAGTGGGGCGCGCCGGGGGCGCAGCGTCGGTCGGCAGCGCCGCGCGGCCCGCCCGTCAGGGGGCCGGTTGCGCGGCGGCGGAACACGCCCCGGCTCTCGCTGCCGCACCCCCGGAGGAGGGGCGCTGCGAGGGCTCGGGGCAGGCGTCGCACGCCGACCATTCGTCGATCTGGTCGTGCTCCACCGTGCCCCATCCCGGCGGCGATTGCGAGGCCGAGACGTGCCGAACTCGTGCGTGGTGGGACGATTTTACCCAGGTAAAGTTGCCCTGACCTGCGACTTTACCATTTCTTGTATTGTTACCGCTTTGTGACCTGACGGTCGGGAACCGGGTGCCCCCGACCCGGGGGACATCCCCCGGACGGGTGGGTGGCGCACCGGGTGCCGCCGGACGCACCCGGCACGGGACGATGGTGCCGTCCGACCGACCCGGGACGCCCTGCGCGGCGTCCCGGCCCCGCACGAGGAGCACCCATGCCCGCCACCCACCCGGCCGCCACCGGCCCCGCCGACCCGACGGCGCCGCAGCCGGGAGCACAGGTCGCACCGCACCCCGGCGTCCCGTCGGTGCCGGGAGCGCCCGGTGCCGTCGCCACCGCGCCGCTGCACGTCACCGCCGACCTCCCGCGGGGCGCCATCTGGGCCCCCGGCGTCATGGGCCGCACCTGGCGGGAGTACGGCTACCTCTTCCTCGCCCTGCTCGTCGCCCCCTTCTCCTTCGTCTACGCCGTGGTGGCGGTCGTGCTGCCGCCGGCCGTGGCCGTCACCGTGGTCGGCCTGTTCGTCGCCGGCTGGGTGATCGTGGGCGGCAGGGTGTGGGCAGCGCTCTACCGGGGGATGGCGCGCGGGATGCTCGGCACGTCGATCGCGACGCCGATGCCGCGGCGTCGCCGGCGCGGGTTCTGGCGCCGCATCGGCGTGCTGCTCGGCGACGCGCCGGGCTGGCGCGGCGTCGCGTTCGGCGCGCTGTCCCTGCCCCTCGCGATCGTCGGTTTCGTCGTGCCGACGGCGTTCCTCGCGGTCGCGCTCGGCGGGACGACGCACTGGTTCTGGTACCGGTGGCTGCCGCTGCAGGAGGCGTCCGACGGCTCGCTGCACCGCGGGGCGTCGTTCGGCACCGACTACTTCATCGACACCCCGCCCCGGCAGTGGATCCTGATCGCCGTCGGCCTGCTGGCCTTCCTGGCCTGGCACCGCCTGACCCTCGGGTTCGCGCACCTGTTCCGGCTGCTCAGCCAGAGCCTGCTCGGGCCCACCGGGTCCAGCCTGCGGGTCGCGCACCTGGAGCAGACCCGCGGCACCGCGGTGACCGACGCCGACACCCGGCTGCGGCGCATCGAGCGCGACCTGCACGACGGCACCCAGGCCCGGCTGGTCGCGGTCGCGATGCAGATCGGCGACGCCCGGGACCGCCTGGCGCACGAGCCCGCCGCCGACCCGGCGACGCTCGGGCTGCTCGCGGAGGCGCACGGCGCGCTCAAGGACACGCTGACCGAGCTGCGCGAGATCGCCCGGGGCATCCACCCGCCGGCGCTCGACAACGGCCTCGCCGTCGCCCTCGAGACGCTCGCCGCCCGCAGCCCGGTGCCGGTGACCGTCGACGTCGACCTGCCCGCCCGGCCCGCGCCGGAGGTCGAGACGATCGCCTACTTCGCGGTCGCCGAGCTGCTCGCGAACGTCGTCCGGCACTCCGGGGCCAGCGGCGCCTACGTCCGGGTCGAGGTCGGCGGCGGCGCGCTCTGGCTGCGGGTGCGCGACGACGGCCACGGCGGCGCACGGCTCGGCCTGCCCGGCGCGTCCGGCGGCTCCGGGCTGGCGGGCCTGGTGGACCGCGTCGCGACCGTGGACGGCGAGCTCGACGTCGACAGCCCCGTCGGAGGCCCTACGGTGGTGACCGTGCACCTGCCGCTGAGCGCTCGATGAGCCGTCCGGTTCCCCGCCCGTCGCACGTCCGCACCCCGGTCGGGGGTGCCGCGTGCGGGTCGTGATCGCCGAGGACTCCGTCATCCTCCGCGACGGGCTCGCGGCCCTGCTCGCCCGCCGCAACCACGAGGTGGTCGCGGCCGTCGGCGACGGGGACGCGCTCGTCAAGGAGGTCGCGGCGCTCGCGGACGCCGGCGCGCTGCCGGACATCGCCGTGGTCGACGTCCGGATGCCGCCCGGGTTCACCGACGAGGGGCTGCGCGCCGCGCTCACCCTGCGCGAGACCCACGCCGGGCTGGGGGTGCTGCTGTTCTCGCAGTACGTCGAGACCCGGTACGCCGCGCAGCTGTTCGGCGGCGACGCCCGCGGCGTCGGCTACCTGCTCAAGGACCGGGTCGCCGACGTGTCCGACTTCCTCGACGCGCTGGAGCGGATCGCCGCCGGGCGCACGGTCCTCGACCCCGAGGTGGTCACGCAGCTCATGGGCGCGGCGCGCGTCGACCCCGGGATCACCCGGCTGACGCCCCGCGAGTCCGAGGTGCTGGAGCTCATGGCGCAGGGCCGGTCCAACGGGGCGATCGCCGACGCGCTCGTGCTCACGTACGGGGCGGTCGAGAAGCACGTGACGTCGATCTTCGGCAAGCTCGACCTCGCCCCCGACGCCGGCGACCACCGCCGCGTCCTGGCCGTCCTGCGTTACCTCAACCTGGAGGAGTGACCGTCCGGCGAGGTCGAGCGTCCGCGGCGAGGTCGACCTCGCGCGGGGCGGACCGCAGGTGGGCGCGCTAGCGTCGGTGGCATGCCGAAGCTGACCGCACCGCAGCTGCTCTGGACGGGCGTCGTGCTCGTCGTCGTCGGGATCATCGGGGGCTGGATCGGGCAGGCCCTGTTCGTCGAGCTGCTGTACCGGGCGTCCTGGCTGTTCGGGTTCGCCCAGACGGTCGGCAGCGCGCTCACGGTGGTGGGCGCGGCGATGATCGGCGGGGCGTTCGTCGTCGGCGCGCTCCAGCGCGGCCCGGCGGCCCCGCGCCCCACCGCGCCGCAGGGGCCGTACGGCGGCGCCCCGGGGCAGCAGCCGGGCGGCTACCCGGCGGCGGGCGGGTACCCGGCGGCGGGCGGGTACCCGGGCGGGTA
>NZ_SZYE01000073.1 GCF_005239125.1 Cellulomonas hominis
AGCGCGTCGGGGAGGTCGTCGGCCGCGTGCACCGCTCCCCCGCTGCGCTCCCGCACCTGGTGCAGGTACCGCGGCTCGGCGAACCGGGCGCTGGGCCGCCGGGCGCTGGGCCGCCGGGTCCGGGTCCCCGGCTGCTGCGCCCCCGCCGACCGCCCCGACCGTCCCGACGGCGCGGACCGCGATCGAGCCCCGGACCCGGGACGCCGCCTCCGCCGGGTCGCCGCGGTAGACCTCCACCCCGCCGTCGAGGACCAGCACCGCCGCGGCGCGCTCCGCCTCGTCCAGGTAGGTCGTCGTCACCAGGACCGCCGTGCCGCCGGCCGCCACGGCCGACAGCATCCGCCAGAGCTCCACCCGGCTCACCGGGTCGACGCCGGTGGACGGCTCGTCCAGCACCACGAGCGCGGGGTCCGGCAGCATCGCGAGGCAGAACCCGAGCTTCTGCCGCATCCCGCCGGACAGCTCCCGCCCCAGGCGGCGCGGCACGTCCGCCAGGCCGGCCGCCGCCAGCAGGCGGTCCGCCCGGCTCCGGGCGGTCGCGGCGTCCAGCCCGTAGGCGCACCCCACCAGGTCGACGTTCTCCGCCACGCTCAGGTCGCCCCACACCCCGGACGTCGCGGGCAGGAACCCGGTGCGCCGCGGGTCCGCCCGCCGCACCTCGCCCGCGTCCGCGACCTCGCGGCCGACCAGCAGGCGGGCCAGGGTGGTCTTCCCCGCGCCGTCGCCGCCGACGACCGCGGTGATCCGGCCCGCGGGGACGGGCAGCGTGATGCCGTCGAGCACCGCCCGCCCGCCGCGCCGCACGGTCACGTCCGTGACGCCCCACGGCGCGCGGGTCGTCGCGGCCGGCGCGGCGTGATCGAGGCGCGGAACCGCCACACGGCCGCCCCGAAGACCAGCACGGCCATCCCGGTGAGCACCACGACCGGCAGCCACAGCGCGTCGATGCCGGCGCCGCGCAGCATCACGCCCTGCGACACCTGCGTGAAGTAGGTGAGCGGCAGGCAGTACCCGATCCAGCGCACCCCGATCGGCATGGCGTCGAGCGGGAAGATGATCCCCGACAGCAGGATCTGCGGCAGCAGCACGAGGATCGCGGCCTGGATCGCCTGCCCGGCGTTCTGCGACACGGTCGAGATGAACACCCCGATGCCGAGCACCACGAACAGGAAGATCGCCCCCGCCAGGGCGAACAGCGCGACGTTCCCGGTGAAGGGCACGCCGAAGATCAGCATGCCGAGCACGGTGACGACCACGAGGTCGAGCGCGGCGAGCAGGAAGTACGGCGCGATCTTGCCGACGATCACGTCGACCGGGCGCAACGGCATCACCGCGAGCTGCTCCAGCGTCCCCGCGGCGCGCTCCTTCACGAGCCCGATGCTGGTGATGATCGTGCCGATGAACGTGAGGATCAGGCCGATCAGCGCGGGCACCATCACCCACGACGTCTCGAGGTCGGGGTTGAACAGGATCTCGGCCTCCACGGCGTCGCCGAGCCGGGCGACCACGACGTTGGCCGCCTGGGCGGCGAACAGGTTCGTGCCGTCGACCAGCACCTCCGGCACCGCGCCCGCCGCGTCGGGGGCGACGACGGCGACGTCGTACCGGTTGGCGGCGAGCGCGTCCACCGCGTCGGCGCGGTCGTCGCCGGGGGCCACGTCGCGGACGTCGAGCGTGCCGCCCGCGGGCGAGCCGGCGATCCGGTCCGCGGCCTGCTCCGCCCCCGGACCGACGACCAGCGTGGTGAGGCTGTCGACCGTGAAGTTGGCGGCGAAGCCGAAGATCGTCAGCAGCAGCAGGGGCAGGACCACGAGCATCGCGACGGTCCGGCGGTCCCGGCGCAGCTCGCGGAACTCCTTGAGGATCATGGCGCGCACGGCGCTCGCCTCCCGGCGTCGGGGCACCTCCGACGGCGCCCGTCTGCGTCCCACCGTAGCACCGAACCGGAACGTCCGATTCCGGTTACCGGCACCTATCCTGGGTCCGTGAGGGCGGACGCGGCACGGAACCGGCAGCGGGTGCTCGACGCCGCGCGCACCCTGTACTCGGCGCGAGGGCTCGACGAGCCGATGGAGGCCGTCGCACGCGCCGCCGGGGTCGGGGTCGGCACCGTCTACCGGCACTTCCCCGACCGGTCCGCGCTGGTCCGGGCCGTCGTCGCCGACCGGCTGACCCACGTCGGCGGCCTGCTCGACGCGGCGCGCACGGGCCTGGCCGGGGACGACCCGCACGCGGCCTGGGAGCAGTTCCTCACCGGGTTCCTCGACTCGGGGCTGCCGCTGCTGCTGCCCGTGCTGGTCCCGCGCGCCCGGGACGCCGACGTGTTCACCCCGGAGCTCGTCGGTCGCCGCGCGGCCACGGCCACCGCCGCGGGCGAGGTCGTCGGCGCCGCGCAGGCCCTCGGCCTGGTCCGCGCCGACATCGGCGTGCCGGAGATCCTGCTGACGTTCGCGTCCGCCCTGCGCCCGCTGCCCGGGCTCCCGGACGCGCTCAACGCCGCGCTGCTCGAGCGGCGCGCGCCGCTGCTGCGGGCGGCGCTGCGGCCCGGCGGCGACCCGCTGCCGGGGCGCCCGGTCGAGGTCGCGGACCTGCTGGCGGCGATCGGCGGGCCCTGAGCGACCCGGGCCGGTCGCCGGTCAGCGGAGCGGTCCCGACCGGGGCGCCCGCGAGCCCGTCAGGACCCGTGGGCCGCCAGGAACCCCCGCACCAGCCGCACGAACGCCGCCGGGTCGGACATCGGCAGCCCGTGGTCCGCGCCCGGCACGATCACGCACTCCCCCGCGGGCAGCGCCGCCGCGATCGCCTCGGTGTGCGCCCGCCGGACCACGTCGTGCTCGCCCGCGGCCACCAGCACGGGCACCCGCACCCGCGCGAGCGCCCGCAGCGGGATGCGCGGCTGCCGGACCATCAGGTCGGTCACCTCGGCCCGTGCCCGTGCCGCCGGGTCGACGAGCCCGCGCGCCCGCTGCCCGAGCCAGGTCGCCGTCACCTCCGCGCGCGTCCGGGGCGTGAGCCCACCGGGGTCGACGTTCGCCCCGTAGACGACCAGGGACCGCACGGCACCCGGGTGCCGCAGCGCCAGCACGAGGCCGACGTTCCCGCCGTCCGAGTAGCCCACGACGTCCGCGGCACCGGCACCCCCGCCGGACCGCGCCCCCGCGCCCGCCGGCGCCGCCGCCAGCACCGCCGCCGCGTCGTCGGCCATCCGCGCGATCGTGAGCGGCCCGCTCCCCCGCGGCGAGCGCCCGTGCCCGCGCGCGTCCGGGGACAGCACCCGGTGGTCCCGGGCCAGGTCGGCGGCGACCGGCGCGAGGGACGCGCCGTCCTCCCCGTTCCCGTGCAGCAGCAGCACCACGGGACCGGCCCCGCGGTCGGCCACGTGCAGCCCGCTCGCGTCCACGGGCCCGACGGTACCGCTCACCGAGTGCGCAGGACCCGGGGGACGAATCGGCCCAGAAGGGCTCGGTTCCTGCACACTCGACGCGCGGGGCGACCGGGTCAGCGGACCGCGAGCCCGGGGGTGGAGTCCCGGAGGACGACCTCGCCCGCGACCAGGACGTGCGCGGGCTCGGCGTCGGCCGGGAGCAGCGCGAGGCGCGTGACCTCCAGCCCGATCCGTCCGAGCGGCAGCCGGACCGTCGTGAGCCCGGGCAGCACGTCCTGGAGCACCTCGACCCCGTCGAAGCCCGCCAGCGCGAGGTCGTCCGGCACCCGCACGCCGGCGGCGTGCGCGGCGGCGAGCGCCCCGGCGGCCATCACGTCGGTCACCGCGAACACGACGTCCAGGTCGTCGACGCCGTCGGCGAGCAGCCGGGACATGGCCTCGTGGCCGCCGTCGCGCGTGGCGGCGGCGGGCAGCACGCGCGCCGCCGGGACGGGTGCGCCGAGCCCGGCCAGCGCGTCCAGGAAGCCGTCACGGCGGTCGGCCGTGGTGGCGTCGCCCCCGGGCCCGCCCAGGACGGCGAACCGCCGGTAGCCGCGCTCGTGCAGGGCGCGCGCGAGGTCGGCGGCGCCGTCGCGGTTCGCCAGCACGACACCGGGCACGCCGAGCGCGTCGCCGCCGACCGCGGACACGGCGCCGCCGATGCCGCGGAACGACTCCAGCGCGGCCCGCACCGGCTCGTCCGCCCCGGCGTCCTCGGCCCGGCCGCCCGCCAGGACGACCGCCCGCGCCCGCTGCCGCTCGAGCAGCCGGACGATCTCCACCTCACGCTCGGCGTCCCCGCCGGTGGACGCGAGCGTCAGGGTCAGACCGGCCAGGTCGGCGGCCTCGGCCACGCCCGCCGTGATCGCGCCGTAGTACGGGTCGGCGATGTCGGGGACGACCAGGCCGAGCGAGGTCGTCCGCCCGCGGGCCATCGCCTGCGCGATCCCGTCGGGCGAGTACCGGAGCCGGGCCGCTGCGGCCTGCACCCGCTTGCGCAGGTCCTCGCCGACGGTGCGGTTCGCCGAGCCGTTCAGGGCGCGCGAGGCGGTCGCGAGGGACACCCCCGCCTCGCGGGCCACGTCGCTCAGCGTCACCTGTCCGGGCATGCGAGCCACGGTAGGCGTTTCCCCTCGCGGCCTCCCCGGGGTGGTGGGTGCAGGCACCCAGGTCACGGCGCTGCCGGCGGGTGAACCGGTCGCGGGGGCCGGCGACCCCGGTCACCCGCCCGTGCGCGAGCACACCGACCACCGGACGCGCCGAGGGCCGGGCCGCACCCTGGGGTGCGACCCGGCCCTCGGTGGTCGGTGCGTCAGGCGGGCAGGAGACCCGTGCCGCCGTCACCGGACGACGCGATCGGCGGCGCCGGCGGGACGTCCGTGCCGGAGCCCGGCGTCCCGGCCGAGCGGGCGCCCGCGCCCACCGGCTCCTTCGAGCGCGGGCCGCGCTCCTCGCCGCGGAACACGAACTCGCCGAGGAGACCCTCGCCGTGCGCGTCCACGATGATCTGCTGACCCGCGTGCAGCTCCCCGAACAGGATCTTCTCGGACAGCGCGTCCTCGATCTCCCGCTGGATCGCGCGGCGCAGCGGCCGGGCGCCCAGGACCGGGTCGTAGCCCTTCTCCGAGAGCAGCTTCTTGGCCGCCTCGGTGAGCTCGATGCCCATGTCCTTGTCCCGCAGGCGGGCGTCGAGCTTGGCGATCATCAGGTCGACGATCGCGAAGATCTCCGGCTGCGAGAGCTGCGGGAAGACGACCACGTCGTCGACGCGGTTGAGGAACTCCGGACGGAAGTGCGTCTTGAGCTCGTCGTTGACCTTGGACTTCATGCGCTCGTACGACGTCGACAGGTCGCCGCCGGCCTGGAAGCCGGTCTGGACGCCCTTGGCGATGTCCCGGGTGCCGAGGTTCGTGGTCATGATGATCACGGTGTTCTTGAAGTCGACCACCCGACCCTGCGAGTCGGTCAGGCGACCGTCCTCGAGGATCTGCAGCAGCGAGTTGAAGATGTCCGCGTGCGCCTTCTCGACCTCGTCGAACAGGACGACCGAGAACGGCTTGCGGCGCACCTTCTCGGTGAGCTGGCCGCCCTCGTCGTACCCGACGTAGCCGGGGGGCGAGCCGAACAGCCGCGACACGGTGTGCTTCTCCGAGAACTCGGACATGTCGAGCTGGATCAGCGCGTCCTCGTCCCCGAACAGGAACTCGGCGAGCGCCTTGGCCAGCTCGGTCTTCCCGACGCCCGTGGGGCCGGCGAAGATGAACGAGCCACCGGGGCGCTTCGGGTCCTTGAGCCCGGCGCGCGTGCGGCGGATGGCCTGCGAGAGCGCCTTGATCGCCGACTCCTGGCCGACGACCCGCTTGTGCAGCTCGTCCTCCATGTGGAGCAGCCGGCTGGACTCCTCCTCGGTGAGCTTGAACACCGGGATCCCGGTGGCCAGCGCCAGCACCTCGGCGATGAGCTCCTCGTCGACCTCGGCGACCGCGTCCAGGTCGCCCGACTTCCAGGCCTTCTCCTTCTCCTGGCGCTTGAGGCCGAGCTGCTTCTCGGCGTCGCGCAGGCGCGCCGCCTTCTCGAAGTCCTGCTCGTCGATCGCCGACTCCTTGTCGCGGCGCGTCTCGGCGATCTGCTCGTCGAGCTCGCGCAGCTCCGGCGGGGCCGTCATGCGGCGGATGCGCAGGCGGGCACCGGCCTCGTCGACCAGGTCGATCGCCTTGTCCGGCAGGAACCGGTCGTTGACGTACCGGTCGGCCAGGGTCGCGGCGGCCACCAGGGCGCCGTCGGTGATCGAGACGCGGTGGTGCGCCTCGTACCGGTCGCGCAGGCCCTTGAGGATCTCGATGGCGTGCTGGAGGTTCGGCTCGGAGAC
Organism: Cellulomonas hominis; assembly: GCF_005239125.1. Lineage (GTDB taxonomy): Bacteria > Actinomycetota > Actinomycetes > Actinomycetales > Cellulomonadaceae > Cellulomonas > Cellulomonas hominis_A. The sequence continues at coordinate 6,294 of NZ_SZYE01000073.1, forward strand.
CTGGATGGGCTGGAACCGGCGCTCGAGGGCCGGGTCCTTCTCCACGTACTTGCGGTACTCGTCCAGGGTCGTCGCGCCGACGGTCTGCAGCTCGCCGCGGGCCAGCATCGGCTTGAGGATGCTCGCGGCGTCGATCGCGCCCTCGGCGGCACCCGCACCCACGAGGGTGTGGATCTCGTCGATGAACAGGATGATGTCGCCGCGGGTGCGGATCTCCTTGAGGACCTTCTTCAGGCGCTCCTCGAAGTCACCGCGGTAGCGGGAGCCGGCGACCAGGGCGCCGAGGTCCAGCGTGTAGAGCTGCTTGTCCTTCAGCGTCTCCGGCACGTCGCCCCGGACGATGTCCTGGGCCAGGCCCTCGACGACCGCCGTCTTGCCGACGCCGGGCTCGCCGATCAGCACCGGGTTGTTCTTGGTGCGGCGGGACAGCACCTGCATGACCCGCTCGATCTCCTTCTCGCGCCCGATGACCGGGTCGAGCTTGCCCTCGCGCGCGGCCTGCGTCAGGTTGCGGCCGAACTGGTCGAGGACGGCGGAGCCCGAGGGCTGGCCCTCCTGCGGACCGCCGGCGGCCACGGGCTCCTTGCCCTGGTAGCCGGACAGCAGCTGGATGACCTGCTGGCGGACGCGGTTCAGGTCGGCGCCGAGCTTGCCGAGCACCTGGGCCGCGACGCCCTCGCCCTCGCGGATGAGGCCGAGCAGGATGTGCTCGGTCCCGATGTAGTTGTGGCCGAGCTGCAGCGCCTCGCGCAGCGACAGCTCCAGCACCTTCTTGGCACGCGGCGTGAACGGGATGTGCCCGCTCGGGGCCTGCTGGCCCTCGCCGATGATCTCCTGCACCTGGGCGCGCACCGCGTCGAGCGAGATGTTCAGCGACTCGAGCGCCTTGGCCGCGACACCCTCCCCCTCGTGGATGAGACCCAGGAGGATGTGCTCGGTACCGATGTAGTTGTGGTTGAGCATCCGCGCCTCTTCCTGGGCGAGGACGACCACGCGACGGGCTCGGTCCGTGAATCTCTCGAACATGTGCACTCCTCACGAGCGGCGTGCTCGCCGGCGCGGTCCGGGCCCGGTGGCCCGCTGCTCCACGCACGGCGAGGCGGCGTTGTTCGATGCTAACGGCGGGGGGTGCGTCGGGCGTCCCGTGTTCGCCCCTGGCGTGACGGCACCGGGTCCGCGGCAGGATGGGGACCGTGGACGAGGTCGGGGTCGGGCGGGTCTACGAGGCCGGGGACGGCACGCGGCGGCGGGTGCTGGTGGACCGGCTGTGGCCGCGCGGGGTGCGGCGCGACGACCCGCGGGTGGACGCGTGGCTGCCCGAGGTCGCGCCGAGCACGGAGCTGCGGCGGTGGTACGGGCACCGGGCGGAGGCGTACGACGAGTTCGCCCGGCGGTACGCCGCGGAGCTGGCCGAGGGCGAGGGCGCCGCCGCGCTGGCCCACCTCGCGGACGTGGCGGCCGCCGGCCCCGTGACGCTGGTGACGGCGACGCGCGAGGTTGCGCTGAGCCACGTGCCGGTGCTCGCCCGCCTGCTCGCCGACCGGGCCCCCTGAGCCCCCCGGCGGGTCCCCGACGCCCCGCGGCCCCTCAGTACGTGAAGCGGGACACCCGGCCGCGCAGGTCCTCGGACATGCGCGCGAGCTCGCCGATCGCGTCGCCCATCTGCCCGAGCGTCTGCGAGGAGGTCGCCGTCGCCGACGCCACGCCCGTGATGTTCAGCGCGATCTCGCCCGAGCCGGTCGCGGCCTCGGCCACCGACCGGGACATCTCGGTGGTCGTGGCGGTCTGCTCCTCCACCGCCGAGGCGATCGTCAGCTGGTAGTCGTTGATGCTCGCGACGACCGCGGCGATCTCCCCGATGGCCGCGACCGCGCCGGCGGTGTCGCCCTGGATGGCCTCCACCCGCCGGACGATGTCCTCCGTGGCCTTGGCCGTCTCCTGGGCCAGCTCCTTGACCTCGCCGGCGACGACGGCGAAGCCCTTGCCGGCCTCCCCGGCGCGCGCCGCCTCGATCGTGGCGTTCAGCGCCAGCAGGTTCGTCTGCTCGGCGATGCTGGTGATGACCTTGACGACGTTCCCGATCTCCTGCGACGACGTCCCCAGCCGCGCGACCTGCTCGTTCGTCACCGCCGCCGCGTCCGTGGCCTGACCCGCGACCTTCGCCGCCTGCGACGCGTTCTGCGCGATCTCCCGGATGCTGGCACCCATCTGCTCGGCACCCGCCGCCACCGTCTGCACGTTCCGCGACACCTGCTCCGCCGCCGCCGCCACGACCCCCGCCTGGGCGGACGTCTCGTCCGACCCGGCCGCGACCTGCGACGAGGCCGCCGACAGCTCCTCCGCCGCGGCCGCCACCGCCTGGGACGTCTCCACGACCCCGGCCATGGTGGCGCGCAGGCTGGTCTGCGCCGACGACAGGGCCGACGCCATCTCGCCCAGCTCGTCGCGCGAGCGCACGTCGGGCTCGCGGGTCAGGTCCCCGGTCGCCATCGCCTCCACGGACGCCCGCACCCGGGACGCCGCGCGCGCCATCGTCCCGGAGACCCGCAGCCCGGCCAGCAGCGCCGCCAGCACGCCGGCGACCAGGAGCACCGCCGTCACGACCCGGCCGGTCGCCGCGGCGGACGCCGCGTCCTCGGTGGCGTCGACGGTGCGCTCGCGCAGCGAGTCGAGCAGCGTCGTCGTGGCGTCCCCGATCGCGTAGTAGACGTCGTACGCGTCCCCGGTGACGAGGGCGTCGCCGGCGTCCAGCGCCTCGGGGGTGCCCTCCTGGTAGGCGGCGACGACGCGGTCGTCCGCGGCGAAGAAGTCCTGCCACAGCGACGCGATCTGCTCGAACGTCGCGGACTCGTCCGCGGTGAGCAGGTCGGTGTGGACGGCGTCGAGCGCCGCCTGCAGGGTCTGCACCGACTCCAGGTACCCGGCGCGGTTGGCGCTGTCCGCAGCGACCGCCTCCGGTCCGCCGATCCGCCTGGTGTCCCAGGCGTACGCCACCTGCCACCCCGAGACGTCCGCGTTCATCGTGCGGACCTCGCCGACCTCGGTCGAGACCTCCTGCAGCTCCGCCAGGCGGTGGTTCGCCGCCGACACGCGCCCCAGGAACACCTGGGAGCCCACCCCGGCGACCACGGCGGTCGCCACGCCGATGGCCGCGACCCCCAGGACCTTCGCCCGGAGCCCGCTCCACCGCCCTCGCCCGTTCGGCACCGCACCCATCGTCCGACCTCCGCTCGTCCGTCCCCCGCCGACGTCCGGATCGGCGGGGGCGCGGCCGGACTGAGCCTCCCGGCGGGCGAACACGGGAGGCGGCCGTCACAGACGGCGACGGGCCGGGCACGCCGCGTCGGCGCGCCCGGCCCGTCGCCGGAGCGGGTCGGTCAGAACCCGAGGCTGCTCATGTCCGCGATCTGGTCGGCGGTCGGCGCGGTGATGTCGACCGGCTCGCCCCAGCCCGAGAACGTGACGTCCGTCCCGACGCCCGCGACCTCGGTGGTCACCCGGCGCATCTGGTCGTCCGCGTCGATCCAGTAGCTGTAGGTCAGCTCCGGCGGCAGCGAGGTGCCCGCGGCGGCGAGCTCCTCGGCGACGGCCGGGTCGGACAGCGCGGACGAGTCGATGACGACCCTGTACTCCTGGGCGAGGGCGCCGCCCACCTCCTGCGGCTCGCCGACCTTCTCGAACGACTTCACCGCGTCGGCCAGCCCGGCGAGGGTGCCGGTCGGGTCGAACTGCCCCTCCATGCCCGCGAACGACTGCGACAGCGGGTTGCTGGTGTCGGCCGGGTCGATCTGGAGGTACTTGTCCCCGGTGAGCTCCGGCATCTGCATGTAGACGATGCCGCCGACCATCTTGAAGTCGATCGTGCCGGTGCCCGGGACCTCCATGGTCATGGCCAGGTCCTGCGCGCCGTCCGTGTACCGGATGACGCCGGACGCCGTCTGGGTGACGCCGGAGCCGGTGGTCGTCATGTCCATCGTCACGGTCCCGGCGGCCTGGGCCGCGGCGGTGACGCGCTCGACGAAGTCGTCCTCGGTCAGGTCGAAGTCGGACTCGACCTCGGCGACCTCCTCGGCCGGGGCGGACGCCTCCGCGCCGGCGGCGGGCTTGTCGGCCTTCTCGCCGGAGTCGGAGCAGGCGGACAGGCCCAGGACGGCGACCGCCGTCAGGGACAGGGCGGCGATGCCACGCGTGACGCGCATGGGGAGGACTCCTCGGTCGTGGGGAGCCGGCCGGCGGCGGCGCGGCACGGGCACGACGATCGCCGCCCCCTGCGCGCCGGCCGCGGCGCGGCTCGGTGCCCGTCGACCGTATCCCGTGCCGCCGTCACCCGTGCTCCGGCTGTGCCTCTGCTGAGCGCCGTCACCCGGACGGAGGACCGCGCGCCGGCTGGGAGACTGGGCGCATGCCCGCCACGACGACCACCGAGCCCGTCCTCGACCCGCCCGTGCTGCCCGACGTCGACCAGGTGCGCCTCGTCGTCTCCGACATGGACGGCTCGCTGCTGGACGAGCGCGGCCGGGTCCCGGAGACGTTCTGGCCGGTGCTGGACGAGCTCGAGCGGCGCGGGATCGCGTTCGCGCCGGCCAGCGGCCGGCAGTACGCGAACCTCCGGGAGCTGTTCGGCCCGCGCGGGGACGACCTGGTGTTCATCGCGGAGAACGGCTCGTACGTCGTGCAGCACGAGGAGGCGCTGTCGACGGACCCGCTGCCCGCGGAGGTCGTGCCGGAGGTCGTCGGCCGGGTGCGCGAGCTGGCGGCCCGGGGCGCCGACGTCGGCCTGGTGCTGTGCGGGCAGCGTGCCGCGTCGATCGAGCGGGTGGGCGACGCGTTCGCCGAGCACGCCCGCCGGCACTACGCACGGCTGCAGGAGGTCGACGACGTCACCGCCGTGGACGACGTGGTGCTGAAGATCGCGGTGTTCGACTTCGGGTCCGTCGAGGAGGCCACCGCGCCGGCGTTCGCCGACCTGGCCGACCGGCTGCGGGTCGTGGTGTCCGGGCAGCACTGGATCGACGTGATGAGCCCGGCGGCCGACAAGGGCCACGCGCTGCGCCGGGTCCAGGAGCGGCTGGGGGTGACCCCGGAGCAGACGATGGCGTTCGGCGACTACCTGAACGACGCCGGGCTGCTGGACGCGGCCCGCTGGTCGTGCGCGATGGACAACGCGCACCCGGACGTCCGGGCACGGGCCCGGTACGTGGTGCCGGCGAACAGCCGGAACGGCGTCACCCGCACGCTGGCCGCCGCCCTGGGGATGACGGTCGGCGCCTGACCGCGCCGCCGGGCGTCACCAGCCGTGCAGCACCGGCGCCTCGCCGGGGTACGTCTCGAACACCGCGCGCTCCTCGGGCGTGAACGGCCGGGGCTGGTGCGTCCCGCGGTCGAGCTGCACCATCCGGGACCGCGCCCGCAGGTAGACGACCGGCTCGGCCCCGTCGGTGCCGGCCACGTCCAGCACCTCGTAGCCGAAGTCGACCGACGACCGGCCGGTGCGCGGCACCCACACGTCGACGGCGATGGGCTCGGGGCGGAACCCGAGCGGCGCCAGGTACTCGATCTCGTGCTTGACGACCACCAGCAGCGAGTCGGTCGGCCGGCCCGCGGGGTCGACGCCCATCGAGGAGAAAAGCGAGAACCGGGCGTCGTCGAGGAACCGGAGGTAGGCCGCGTTGTTGACGTGCGCGAACAGGTCGACGTCGGACCACCGCACCTGCATCGTCACGCGTCCGCGCCGGCCGGGGGTGGGGGCGGAGTCTGTCACCGCCCCAGGGTAGGTCGCCCGCGCGGGCTCAGCCGTCCGCTGCGGCGTGCAGCGCCGCCACGTCGAGCTTCTGCATCCCGAGCATCGCCTGCATGGCCCGCTGCGCCCGCGCCGGGTCCGGGTCCCCCAGCAGCTCGCCGAGCGCACGGGGGACGATCTGCCAGGACAGGCCGTACGGGTCCTTGAGCCAGCCGCACTGGGACGGCTCGCCGCCGCCGGCGATCAGCCCGTCCCACAGCCGGTCGACCTCGTCCTGGGTGTCGACCGACACGAAGAACGAGAACGCCTCGGTGAACCGGAACTGCGGGCCGGCGTTGAGCGCCTCGACGGGCAGGCCGTCGAGCTCGAAGGACACCGACATGACCCGGCCGGCGAACTCGTCCGGCGCCCCGTCGGGGTACGTCCGCGTCTCGGTCACCCGCGAGTTCGGCAGGAGCGAGGTGTAGAGCGCGGCGGCCTGCTCGGCCTGGGAGTCGAACCACAGGAACGGGTGCACGCTGGTCAGCACGGGGGGCCTCCTCGTCTCGGGTGGACCCAGTGTGCCCCCGGTCCGTCGCGCGCGGCCCTACGCCGGCTCGGCCAGCGCGGCGAGCGCCCGCGCCGCGAACCGGGCGGTCCGGCGCGCCGCCTCCGTGTCCCGGTCCGCGAGCCAGACCGTCGTCAGCCCCTCCGTCGCCATCACGAGCGCCCGCGCGGCCTGGTCGAGCGGCACCGTCCACCGGCACCGCGCCGCGAGCGCCGCGGTCGACAGCGTCGCGCGCGCGGACTCCTGGTAGACCGCGTACTGGGCGACGAGCGCCCCGCGCTGGCCCGGCGTCCGCATCGCGTACAGCGCGAGCTCGAGCAGCGCCTGCTCCCGCTCCGGACGGGCGACGAGGTGCTCGACGTAGCGCTCCAGCCCGCCGGCGATGACGTCCTCGAGCGCCGGCGGGTCCGCGGGACCCGCCTCCATGCCGTCCTCGGCCCCCGTGGCGACGGGCAGCAGCCCGGCCTCCGCGGCGCGGCGCTCCTGCTCGGTCACCTCGACGATGACCGCCTCGAGCAGGTGCTCGCGGGACGGGAACGCGTAGTGCAGGCTCGCCAGGGACATGCCCGCCTCGGCGACGACGGCGCGCGTGGTCGCCGCCGCCACGCCGTCGCGGGCGATCACGCGGACCGCCGCGTCCACCAGCTCCCGGCGCCGGTCCGCCACCGCCATCCGCGGCATGCCCCACCCCCTCGACCCGGTCGGGAGTGTGGCGCACGCCCGGGCGCGCGTCACGGCGCCGCGCGGGCGCCCGGGCCGACGTCAGCCGCACGGGTGGTCGCCCGCAGCCGTGTCAGCGCGACGTGAGCGCCGTGTGAGCGGCGGGCCGGAGGGTGGTCCTCGCCAACCAGGGAGGACCACCACCATGACCACATCCACCGACGGCAGCACCTGGGCCGTCGAGGCCCGCGGGCTCGTCAAGACCTTCGGCGACAACCGCGCGGTCGACGGCATCGACCTGCAGATCCGGACCGGGGCCGTCTACGGGTTCCTCGGCCCGAACGGCGCCGGCAAGACCACGACCATCCGCATGCTCGCGACCCTGCTCCGCCCGGACGCCGGCACGGCCACCGTGTTCGGCCGGGACGTCGCCCGCGAGGCGCAGGCCGTGCGGTCGCTGATCGGCGTGACCGGCCAGTACGCCTCCGTCGACGAGAGCCTGTCCGCCACCGAGAACCTCGTGCTGTTCGCGCGGCTGCTCGGCCTGTCCCGCTCCGACGCCCGCCGCACGTCGACGGCGCTGCTCGAGGAGTTCGGCCTCACCGAGGCGGCGGCGCGCCCGCTGAAGAACTTCTCCGGCGGCATGCGCCGGCGCCTGGACCTGGCGGCCTCGCTCATCGCGCAGCCGCCGCTGATCTTCCTCGACGAGCCGACCACCGGCCTCGACCCCCGGACGCGCCTGCAGATGTGGGAGACCGTGCGCCGGCTGGTCGCCGGCGGGTCGACCGTCCTGCTCACCACCCAGTACCTCGACGAGGCGGACCAGCTGGCGGACCGGATCGCCGTCATCGACCGCGGCCGGCTCGTGGCCGAGGGCACCGGGGCGGAGCTCAAGGCGTCGGTCGGCACCTCGCGGCTGCAGCTCGGGCTGGCGGAGCCCGCCGACGAGCCCGAGGCGCTGCGGATCGCCCGCTCGGTGCTCGGCGTCGAGCCCACCCGCACGCGCGACGGCCGGCTGTCCGCCCCCGTCCCCACGGCGGACTCCGCGGGGGACCTGCTGGTCGCCCTGCGCTCCGCCGGCATCCCGCTGCACGACATCGCCGTGCAGGAGCCCACGCTCGACGAGGTGTTCCTCACGCTGACCGGGCAGGCCTCCGCTGCGCCCGCGCCGGCCGAGGACGCCGCCGACCGCGACCTCGAGGAGGCCCGCGCATGACCACCACCCTCACCCCGACCCGGCCCGTCGCGGCGGCCGTCGACCCGCAGGCCCTGGCGCGCGCCGCCAGCAACCGGGTGACCCTCGGCGCCACCGTGCGGCAGTCGCTCTCGATGGGCTGGCGCGGCCTGCTCAAGGTCCGCCGCACGCCCGAGCAGCTGTTCGACGTGACGCTGCAGCCGATCCTGTTCACGCTGATGTTCACGTACATCTTCGGCGGCGCCATCGCGGGGGACGTGCAGTCCTACCTGCCGTTCTTCATCCCCGGCATCCTGGTGCAGACCGTCATCACCACGTCCGTCGTCACGGGCGTGCAGCTGCGCGAGGACATGGACAAGGGCGTGTTCGACCGGTTCCGGTCGCTGCCCATCGCCCGGATCGCCCCGCTCGCCGGGGCGCTGCTCGCCGACACGATCCGGTACCTCATCGCCACGACGCTGACGATGGTCATGGGCCTGGTCATGGGCTGGCGGCCGGACGGCGGGGCCGTCGGGGTCGTCGCCGCCGGCCTGCTGGTCGTGGTCAGCGCGTGGGCGCTGTCCTGGATCTTCGCCTTCTTCGGCGTGATCGCCCGCTCGGCGTCGTCGGTGCAGGGCATCTCGATGATCGTGCTGTTCCCGCTGACCTTCGCCTCCAACGCGTTCGTGCCGGCGGACACGCTGCCGGGGTGGCTGCGGTCGTTCGTCGACCTGAACCCGGTGTCGCACCTGGTGACCGCGGCGCGCGACCTGACGCTCGGCGACGGCCTCACCGCGGACGCGGGGTGGGCGCTGCTCGGGGCCGCCGTCGTCGTGGCCGTGTTCGCACCGCTGACCGTCCGGGCCTACATGCGCCGGGCCTGAGGGTTACGCACGGCGGGGCGCGTCAGGCCGCGCCCACCCCGGCGGCGCGGAGCAGCGTGAGCGCCCGCCGCACGTCGTCGCCGTGCGCCAGCGCCGCGGCGTCGGCCCGCGCCCGGTCGACGGCCGCCCGGCCGTACCGCGCGGCCGCGAGCGCCAGGTGCGGCGCCAGCACCCCGCACGGGAAGTCCTGGCGGGCGCCGACCCGCTCCGCGAGCGCCAGCAGCTCCAGCCCGCCGGGGTCGTCGGGGGCCGTGGCCACGCGCCACGCGCCCACGCCGGTCAGCAGGGTGCCCAGCACCGGGCGGTCGGTGAAGCCCGCGCGCCCGGTCAGGTCCTCCTCGCGGATCGCGCGCACGGCGTCCCGGAGGGCGGGCTCGTCCGCGCAGCCCTCCAGGACGTGGGCCGCGAGGCACGCACCGGCCGCCACGAGCAGCCAGGGCCCGGAGCCGCCGCGCGCCGCCGCGCGCGCCAGCAGCGCCCGGTACCGCGCCAGGCCGCGCGCCACCTCGCCGCGGCCGCGCTCGGCCTCCGCGAGCCCCAGGGCGGACATCACCTCGGCGTCCCGCACGTCGGTCGTCGCCCGGGCCACGTCCTCGAACACCCGCTCGGCCTCGTCCCACTCGCCGAGGCTGAGCAGCGTCACGCCGTACACCTGCTCCAGGCTCTCCTCGAAGGCCTGGACCATCAGGTCGCGGTGACCGAGCCGGGGCGCGGCGAGCGCGGTCCGCGCGGCGGTCAGCCAGTCCATCGCCTCGTGGGGGCGCAGACTCTGGCTGTACGCGCCCGCCAGCGACACGGCGGCCATCACCGCGGTCCACGGGTCGTCGGTGTCGACGGCCAGGTGGTAGGCCTCGCCGGCGTAGGCGATCGACGCCTCGACGTCGGAGTCGTTCTCCGCGAGCGACCAGGACGCGAGCAGCGCGAGCCGGCGGCTCGGCAGGTCCGTCGACTCCCGCGCCCCGGCGAGGATCGCCGCCAGCGCGGCGGGGTCGGCGAACCGGTCGACGGCCTCGGCCAGCAGCCGCGGCACCGGCCGCAGCCCGCCCGCCGCGGCGGCCCGCCGCACCGCGAGCCGGGCGCGGGCGCCGGCCCGCAGGTCGCCGAACATCAGCTCCGTGCCCGCCAGGATCGCGAGCGCGACGACGGCGGGCTCCGCGTCGCCGTCGGGCACCCAGCCCTCGCTCGCGGCCAGCACGCCCCGCTGCACGTCCTGCAGCTCCTCGTGCGCCCCCTGCAGCATCCAGCGGAGCCCCACCACGGCGAAGACCGCCAGCACCGCGCCCGGCCGGTGCGAGCCCTCGCCCAGCTCGGTGCGCAGCAGCGCCACCAGGTTGTCGTGCTCGAGGTCGCCCACCGGGTCCAGCAGGACCCGCTCCGGGCTGCCCGCGCGCCGGACGATCCCGGAGGCCACCTCCTGCGCCCAGTCCAGCACCGCCTCCCGCACCCGGTCCTGCTCGCCGACCGCCAGCACCTCGCGCTGCCCGAACTCCCGGACGGTCTCGAGCATCCGGTACCGGACCTCGCCCGTGCGCCGCTCCTCCTCGACCAGGAGCAGCGACTGCGCGACCAGCGCGTCCAGGTCGTCCAGCACCGCCGTCTCGTCCGCCTCGCCCGCGACCACCGCGAGCGCGGCCGGCAGCCCGAAGCCGTCCGGGAGCACCGCGACCCGGCGGCACAGCGCGCGCTGCCGCTCGGTGAGCAGGTCCCAGGACCAGGCGATCACGGCGTGCAGGGTCCGGTGCCGCTCGGGCGTCCCGGCGCCGCCGGACACGAGCAGGGCGAACCGGTCGGACAGCCGCCGCTCGACCTCGACCACCGTGAGCGAGCGCGTCCGCGCGGCGGCGAGCTCGATCGCGAGCGGCAGCCCGTCGAGCCGCGCGCACAGCCGCTCGACGACCTCCGTCGGGAGGACCACGCCCGGCCGCACCGCGGTCGCCCGCTCGGTGAACAGCCGGACGGCCGGACCGGGGCCGCCGTCGACGTCGCGGGCCGGGAGCGGGTCCAGCGGGTGCACCCGCTCCCCCGGCACCCCCAGCGGGGCGCGGCTCGTCGTCAGCACCTGGACGTCGGGCAGCGTCGCCACCACCTCGGCGACCCAGGCGGCCACGCCGTCGAGCACCTGCTCGCAGTTGTCCAGGACCAGCAGGGTGGGCTGCTCGCCCAACCGGTCCAGCACGCGCTCCGGCAGCGCCCGCATCCGCTGGTCCGTCACCCCGGCGCGCCGCGCGGTGGGTTCGGGGACCTGCAGCGCCCCCGCGAGCGCGGGCAGCACGTCCGGGTCGTCGCGCACCGCGGCCAGCTCCGCGACGTACACCGCGCGGGACCGGCCGGCGGCGCGCCGGGCGACCTCCTGCACGAGGCGGGTCTTGCCGAGGCCGCCGGTGCCCAGCACGGTGACGACCGGGGCCGTGCCGAGCATCGCCTCCACCGCGGCGACGTCCCCGTCCCGGCCGATGAGGGCGTTGGG
>NZ_SZYE01000074.1 GCF_005239125.1 Cellulomonas hominis
CGTCGACCCGGCCGCCGCCCGAGCGCGCGACGATCTCCGCCAGCCGCGCGGCGACGGCCGCGACCTCCGGCGACTGCTCGGCAGCGCCGGCCCCGGCCGGTGCCGTCGAGGCAGCGCGGCCGCGCTCCGGCGCCGTCCCGGCAGCACGGCCGCTCCGCGCCAGTTCGGGCGCGTCGGTCCCGTCGTCCCACACCGACGCGGGCTCGTCCTCGTCCCACGCCGAGGCGGGCGGGGGCGCGTCGGCGTCCCAGACGGACCCCGCCGGTTCGGCGGACCCCGCCCAGGCGGACGCGTCGCCGTCGGACTGGTCGTCCCACGCCGAGGCGCCCGCCGGGGCGACGTCGAGCCACGCGTCGCCGGCCGCCGCGGGATCGGTGCCGGCGGCGGGATCGGTGCCGGCGGCGGCCGGATCGTGCCCGGTCGACATCAGAAGTCGACCTTCACCTCCGCGCCGGCGGGCGCGTCGGCCTTGGCACCGATGCCGAGCTTCTCGAGGATCTTCTTCTCGATCTCCGCGGCGAGGTCCGGGTTGTCGCGCAGGAACCCGCGCGCGTTCTCCTTGCCCTGGCCGAGCTGGTCGCCCTCGTAGGTGAACCAGGAGCCGGACTTCCGGATGAAGCCGTGCTCGACGCCCATGTCGATGAGGCCGCCCTCCCGGGAGATGCCGACGCCGTAGAGGATGTCGAACTCGGCCTGCTTGAACGGCGGGGCCATCTTGTTCTTCACGACCTTGACCCGGGTCCGGTTGCCGACGGCGTCCGTGCCCTCCTTGAGGGTCTCGATGCGGCGGATGTCCATGCGGACCGACGCGTAGAACTTGAGCGCCTTGCCACCGGTCGTGGTCTCGGGCGAGCCGAAGAACACGCCGATCTTCTCGCGCAGCTGGTTGATGAAGATCGCGGTGGTGCCGGACGCGTTGAGGGCACCGGTGATCTTGCGGAGCGCCTGGGACATGAGACGGGCCTGCAGACCGACGTGGCTGTCACCCATCTCGCCCTCGATCTCGGCCTTCGGCACGAGCGCCGCGACGGAGTCGATGACGATGATGTCGATCGCGCCCGAGCGGATCAGCATGTCCATGATCTCGAGCGCCTGCTCGCCGGTGTCCGGCTGGGAGACGAGCAGCGCGTCGGTGTCGACGCCGAGCTTCTTGGCGTAGTCCGGGTCCAGCGCGTGCTCCGCGTCGATGAACGCGGCGATGCCGCCCAGGCGCTGGGCGTTGGCCACGGCGTGCAGCGCGACGGTGGTCTTGCCGGAGGACTCGGGGCCGTAGATCTCGACGATGCGGCCCTTGGGCAGACCGCCGATGCCGAGCGCGACGTCGAGCGCGACGGAGCCGGTCGGGATGACCTCGACCGGGGCGCGGCCGTCGTCGCCGAGACGCATGATCGAGCCCTTGCCGAACTGGCGGTCGATCTGGCTGAGGGCGGCCTCGAGAGCCTTCTCGCGGTCCTGGGGTGCGGGCATGGTGTTCCACCTCGTGCGTCTCGTGCAGCCTCGCGCTGCGCCGGCAGGGCTGGTCTTCTCGTGTCGTGCGCTGACGCTATGCCCGACCACCGACATGGACCCCGGTCCCGTCCACAGCCCGCGCGACCCGCCCCGCCTGGGGACGACCGCCGGGCCGCCCGGACCCGGGGCGCGCCAACGTGGACCACTCTACCGAACACATGTTCGACCGGCACCGCACCGACGCGCCCGGCGCGTCGCGGGTCGGCGGGGCCCTGGGTGCCGCCGTCCTACCGCGGCGGGACGGGGCCCGACGCACCCGGCTCGCCGAGCCGCACCGCCTCGCCCGGCGCCAGCAGCACCGGCTCCACCTGCGCCCGCCGCGCCAGGGCCCGCGCGAACGCCGGCCCGGCCCGGTCCATCCAGCCGGGCGGGAGCCGCCGCGACGCCGGCGCGTGCAGCGTCCCCCAGTGCACCGGCACCGCCCACCGCACGCCGACCGCCTCGCACACCTCCGCCGCCTGGTGCGGGTCCATGTGCCCGCCGGACAGCCGCGGACCCCAGCCGCCGACCGGCACCAGGGCCAGGTCGATCGGCCCGCCGGCGAGGTCGGGCAGCCGGCGCATCTGGGGGTACGGCGCGGTGTCGCCGGCGAACCACACCCGCAGCCCGGGCGCCACGACCAGGAAGCCGTGCGTGGCGTTCGGCCGGTGCGGCATCGGCCGGTGGCCGTGCTCGGCCGGGACCGGACGGACCCGCACCGACGTCCCCGGCACCGTCCACCAGTCCTCCGCCCCGAGGCCGACCGCGTGCAGGCCCTGCCGGTCGAGCCAGTGGGCGTTGGCGCGCGCGGCGAGCACCGGCACGTCGCCGAGCAGGCGCAGCGAGCCGACGTCGGCGTGGTCGTGGTGCAGGTGCGACACCAGGACGGCGCTGGTGCCCGCCCAGTCCTCGGGGTGCGGCGCCGGGCCGCTGCGGCGGAGCAGGCCGGCGTGCGGGCGCAGCAGCGGGTCGGTGACGAGCCGCGCGCCGGCCACGTCCAGGACCACCGTGGCGTGCCCGATCCAGCGCAGCACCGCCCCCGCGCCGCTCGGGTCCCCCGCGGTCACCGCCCGGCCCCGGGGCGCGGACCCGGCAGCGGCGCCCCCGCGTCGTCCGCCGCCCGCTCCGTGGCCGTGCGCCGCAGCCCGAGCCGCGTCGTCCACCGCAGCAGCTGCTCGTGCACCCGGTCCGCCCCGACGGGCATGCGCTCGGAGTCGACGTCGGCCAGCAGGTCGTCGTCGACGGCGAGGTCGGCGGGGTGCAGCAGCACAGCCCGATTCTGCGCACCGCCGAGGCCGCCGTGCGACCCGACCTGCCCCTCGAACGCGTGCACGTGCCCCTCGGGGGTCACGTCGGACAGCAGGACCAGGTCGCCGACGTGGCCGAGCCGCCCGAGCCGGCGCAGGTCGTCCGCCGCCTGCCCGCCGTACCGCGCGACCGGGTCCACGCCGTCGACCGCGGGGCCGCCGTCGGCCGCCTCCAGCCACGCGACGCCCCCCGGCCCCACCGCCACCAGACCCCGCGCCGCGGTGTCGACGACGACGAGCCCGACCCCCGGCGTGCCCGCCAGGCCGCGCACGAGCCCCGGCCAGCGCTCCTCGACCTCCTCCAGCACGAGCCGGCGGCCGGCCCGCGGGAACCACACCATCCCGAGATTGCCCGACCCGGTGACGGCCACGTCGGGGGCCGCGGCGCCGTCGGTCCCGGGCGACGGGGCGTCGGCGCGCCGCTCGCGGCCCTGCGGGCCCAGGACCGGCGAGCGGTCCCCGCCCCGCCGCGCGGCGGCCGAGCTGAGGAACGCGTTCAGCGGTCCCCACTCCTCGTCGGTGCCGCCCTGCACGGCGTCCACCCCGGGCTCGGCCATCAGGGCGCGCACCACGTCGACGAGCGGCCGGCCCGCCACCTGCTCGAACGTCGCCCCGAGGGACTGCCCGTGGTCGGACAGCACCACCACCCGGTAGTCGCGCGGCGCGGCGTCCGTGACCCGGACGAGCGTGTCCAGCACCCGGTCCAGCCCCTCGAGCGCGCGCAGCGACTCCGGCCGGGTGGGGCCCGCGTGGTGCGCGATCTCGTCGTAGTCGACCAGGTCGACGAACACGACCGGCGCCCCGCGGACCAGCTGCTCGGCGACCACGGACGTGGCGAGGTCCCGCAGCAGCACGTTGGTCACCCCGCGGAGCACGACGTACCAGCCCCGCCGCGGCACCCGGGGGCGCACGTCACGCACCCGCTGCCGCCGCCCCTGGTACAGCTCCTTGACGATCTCGCCGATCGTCAGCGTGACGGCGCGGGCCAGCACGAACGGGCTCGCGAAGAACCGCAGGTACGACGTCCCGGGTCCGATCCCCCGCCGCGCCTGGCTCATGACGAGGTGCTGGCGCTCGGCGTCGCCGGAGAACATCGTCGCGACCGCCGCGCCCCCGTCGGCGAGCAGACCCCGGCCGTCCGACAGCCGGCGCTCGACCAGCGCCGCGTCGTCCGGGTGGTTCGTGACGACCAGCCGCCCGGACTCGCGGTCCCACCACCGGAACGAGCAGATCCCGTCCGCGGCGCCGTGCAGCAGCCCGGCCTGGCTCGCCGGCGTGGTCGACGGCGCCTGCGCCCACCACGTCTGCAGCGCGTGCGTCCCGTCGGCCAGCCAGCGGGCCATCGTCGGGGCCAGCCCCGCGTCGAGCGCCTGCGCCAGCACCGGCGCGGCGACGCCGTCGAGCTGCACGACCAGCAGACCCGGCGGCCGGTCGTCGGGCACCGCGCCGCCGCCCTCCCCGGCGCGGCGGGCGTGCGCCCGGGCGCGCCGCAGCACGTCGCCCACCACGTAGTCGGAGTCCGAGGCACCCCACACCCAGCGGCCGACGGCCATGACGACCGCGGCGATCACCAGCACCTGCACGGCGGCCCACGCGTTCGTCACGTGCAGGCCGGGCAGCAGGGTCAGCGCCAGCCAGACCACGAGCACCTGGGCGCCGAGCCCCGCGAGCAGCGCCCCCATCGCGCCGCCGACCCGCGCGAGCACGCGCAGCGGCGGCCGCAGCACGAGGTCGCCGACCGCGACCGCGAGCGCCGCGAGCAGCACCGACCCCGGGTTCGTGGCGCTGACGCCGTCGACGAGCGCGATCGCGACACCGAGACCCAGCGCGGTCGTCACCAGCCCCAGCAGGGCGTCCCCGACGTCGCTGAGCGTGACCGACCACCGGCCGGGCGGCGGGCGGTGCGGGTCGGCGGGCGACACGCCACCAGCCTGCCACGACCGGGCGCGCCCCGGGGTGACCCGTCGGGGGTGGTCCGGGAGGTCAGGGACGAGCGGGCGGCGCCTGGCGGTACCGGTCGGAGCCCCAGCGCTGCGCGTCGGGGATGTCCAGCTCGTCGCACAGCGCGTGCCACACGTCGCGCGGGTCGGTTCCGGCGTCGAGCGCCTGCTCCGCGGTGCGGTCGCCGAGCCGCTGCAGGACGAGCTCGTGCACGAGGACGCGGCCGTGGGCGCTGCCGAGCACCTCGTCGACCAGCTGCCAGAACTCGCGGTACCGCACCGTGCGCTCCCTCCCGTCCGCGTCGTGGACCTGCGAGCGTACGCGTGCCGGGGCCCGGGTGGTCAGCCGTCCGCCACCGGCCGCGACATCAGCCAGACCGACACCGGCTGCGTCGCCGTGATCGCCGCCCGGTAGGTCCGCGCCGCGTCCCCCTCCCCGACGCGCACCTCCAGGTCCGACGGCGCCGGGCTCCCGGAGAGCGCGGCCAGCAGGTTGCCGACGACGCCCCGGACCCGGGGCCGGCGGCGCGCCCCGCCGCCGAGCAGGGCGTCGACCACCGCGGCGGTGTCCCGGCGCGGGACCTCGAGGTGGGCGGCGTCCTCGACCACGACCTCGTCCTCGCCGTCCCGGTGCAGCCGCACCTGCAGGTCGGGCTTCCCGGCCAGCACGACGACGAGCGGCGACCGCTCCGCGCCCTGCACGTCGTCCTCCCACGGGTCGGCCTCGGGCACCGGTGCGGGTGCGCGGCCGTGGCGGGACCCCGCCTCCCACAGCGCCCGGACCGCGGCCTGCGTCGCGTCGTCGATCGGCATGCCGTCGATCCTGCCGTGCCGGACCGGGGCGCCGCAGCCGTTCGCCCAGCGCGCACCCGCGGAGCCGCAGGTGGGGGCGCGCGTGTCGGTGCCCCGCGACAGAATGGCGCGGTGACACCCTCCCCGACCGCCGGCGGCCCGGCCGGCGCCGACGTCCTCGGGCGGTTCTCCGAGCCCACGCAGGACTGGTTCCGGGGCGCGTTCGCCGAGCCGACCGCCGCGCAGGCCGGCGCGTGGGACGCGGTGTCCACGGGGCGGCACGCGCTGGTCGTGGCCCCGACGGGGTCCGGCAAGACGCTCGCGGCGTTCCTGTGGGCGCTCGACCGCATCACCGCCGAGCCGGTCGCCGCCGACGCCGAGCCGGTGCAGCGCTGCCGGGTGCTGTACGTCTCGCCGCTCAAGGCCCTGGCGACCGACGTCGAGCGGAACCTGCGGTCCCCGCTGGTCGGGGTCCGGCAGGCCGCCACCCGCCGCGGGCTGACGCTGCCCGACGTGCAGGTCGGGGTCCGCACCGGGGACACCCCGCCGAACGAGCGGCGCCAGTTCGCGACCAGGCCGCCGGACATCCTCATCACCACCCCCGAGTCGCTGTTCCTCGTGCTGACGTCGGGCGCCCGCGCGGGGCTGTCGGGCGTGCGGACCGTGATCCTCGACGAGATCCACGCCGTCGCCGGCACCAAGCGCGGCGCGCACCTGGCGGTGTCCCTGGAGCGCCTCGACGCGCTGCTCGACCGGCCCGACGGGCCCGGCCCCGCGCAGCGGATCGGGCTGTCGGCGACGGTCACGCCCGTGGACAGGGTCGCGGCGTTCCTCAGCGGCAGCCGGGCACCGGCGGACGGCGGCCGCGAGGTGGTCGTCGTGCAGCCGCCGTCGACCAAGGAGATCCGGGTCGACGTCGTGGTGCCCGTGCCCGACCTGACCGACCTCGGCGCGCCGCTGCCCGACGACGGCCGGGACCGCGCCCCGAAGCCGGTCGTCGACGACGCGCTGCCGCCGCTCGCCCCGGGCGAGGCCGACCTCACCGGCCAGGCCGCCGGCTCCGGCGCGCGGCGCCCGTCGATCTGGCCGCACGTCGAGGAGCGCGTCGTCGACCTGGTCGCCGAGCACCGGTCGACGCTGGTGTTCACCAACTCCCGCCGCGGCGCCGAGCGGCTGACCGCCCGGATGAACGAGGTGTGGGCCGAGCGGCAGGGCGAGGACGTCCCCGACCCCGGCACGCTGTGGGCGGCGCAGGCGAACGCCCAGTCGGGCACCGCGGTCGGCGTCGACGCCCGGGACGCCGAGACGATCATCGCCCGCGCGCACCACGGGTCGATGAGCCGCGCGGAGCGCACCCGCACCGAGTCCGAGCTCAAGGCCGGGCGGCTGCCCGCCGTGGTCGCGACCAGCTCGCTCGAGCTCGGGATCGACATGGGCGCGGTCGACCTGGTCGTCCAGGTGGGCGCACCCCCGTCGGCGGCCAGCGGCCTGCAGCGCATCGGGCGCGCCGGGCACCAGGTCGGCGCGGTGTCGCACGGCGTCGTGTTCCCCACGTTCCGCGGCGACCTGGTCCCCGCGGCCGTCACCGCGCTGCGGATGCGGGCGGGTCAGATCGAGCCGCTGCACGTGCTGACGAACCCGCTCGACGTGCTGGCGCAGCAGGTCGTCGCGATGGTCGCGCAGGAGGACTGGACGGTCGCGGAGCTGGCGGCGGTGGTGCGGCGGTCGGCCCCGTTCGCGACGCTCGGCGACGCGACGCTGCGCGCGGTGCTCGACATGCTGGCCGGCCGGTACCCGAGCGAGGAGTTCGCCGAGCTGCGGCCGCGCATCCTGTGGGACCGGGCCACCGACGTGCTCAGCGCCCGGCCCGGCGCCCTGCGGCTGGCCGTGACCAGCGGCGGCACCATCCCCGACCGGGGGCTGTACGGCGTGTTCCTGGCGTCCGGCTCCGAGACGGCGGACGTGCCGGTCGACCCGGAGCGCTCGGGCGGCCGCACCCGCGGGGGCAAGCGGGTCGGCGAGCTCGACGAGGAGATGGTCTACGAGTCGCGGGTGGGCGACACGTTCACCCTCGGGTCCAGCACCTGGCGGATCGAGGACATCACCCCCGACCGCGTCCTCGTGACGCCCGCCCCCGGCGTCCCGGGGCGGCTGCCGTTCTGGAAGGGCGACTCCCAGGGCCGGCCGGCGTCGCTCGGGCGCGCGATGGGTGCGTGGGCGCGCGAGGTCGCCGACCTGCCCGACGCCGACGCGCGCGAACGGGTCGGCGCCGCGGGGCTGGACCCCTGGGCCGCCGACAACCTGCTCGGCTACCTGCGCGAGCAGCGCGACGCCACCGGGGTCCTGCCCAGCGACGTCACCGTCGTGGTCGAGCGGTTCCGCGACGAGCTCGGCGACTGGCGGGTGGTCGTGCACTCGCCGTACGGCGCGCGGGTGCACGCGCCGTGGGCCCTGGTGCTCGGCGCGCGGCTGCGCGAGCGGTTCGGCGTCGACGCCGCTGCCATGCACGCCGACGACGGCATCGTGCTGCGGCTGCCGGAGATGCTGGCCGCGACCGCCGACCCGGTGGGCGACCTGCTCGGCTGGACCGCGCCCGACGCGTGGTCGGCCGACGGCTCCCCGGAGAGCCCCGGCGGCCTGACCGACGCCGCCCCGGTCGACGCGGCGGACCTGCTGATCGAGCCGGACGAGGTGGCCGACGCCGTCCGCGAGGAGCTCGGCGGCTCCGCGATGTTCGGCGCCCGGTTCCGCGAGGCCGCCGCCCGCGCGCTGCTGCTCCCCCGACGGCGGCCCGACCGCCGGCAGCCGCTGTGGCAGCAGCGGCAGCGGTCCGCGCAGCTGCTCGCCGTCGCGGCCCGGTACCCCGACTTCCCGATCCTGCTCGAGGCCGTGCGGGAGTGCCTGCAGGACGACTTCGACATCGACGCGCTCGTCGAGCTCATGCGGGACGTGTCCGCCGGCCGGGTGCGGGTGGTCGAGGTGACCACGACCCGGCCGTCGCCGTTCGCCCAGTCGCTGCTGTTCGGCTACACCGCGCAGTTCCTGTACGACGGCGACGCCCCGCTGGCCGAGCGCCGCGCCGCCGCGCTCACCCTCGACCCGACGCTGCTGGACGAGCTGCTGGGCGGTGGCGGCGGCTCGCAGATCGCCGACCTGCTCGATCCCGACGCCGTCCTGCGCACCGAGGCCGAGCTCACCGCCACCGACCCCGACCGGCAGGCCCGCACCGCGGAGCAGGTCGCGGACGTGCTGCGCCGGCACGGGCCGCTGCCGCTCGCCGGGGTCGAGGCCCGCACCCGGGAGGACGTGCGTGCCGAGGTCGCGGGCTGGCTGGCCGACCTGGAGCACGCGCGCCGGATCATCCGGGTCCGCATCTCCGGCCTGCCGCCCGCCGACGCCGAGCAGTGGGCGGCGGTCGAGGACGCCGGCCGGCTGCGCGACGCGCTCGGCGTGGCGCTGCCCGTCGGGGTGCCCGAGGTGTTCACCGGGGTGCTGCCGGACCCGCTGGGCGACCTGATGAGGCGGCACGCGCGCACCCACGGCCCGTTCACCGCCGCGCAGGTCGCGGCGCGGTTCGGCCTCGGCACCGCGGTGGTGCAGGCGGCGCTGCGTCCGCTGGAGCGGGCGGGCGTCGTCGTGCAGGGGCGGCTGCGGCCCGATGCGCTGGGCGGCGTCGGCGACGAGTACTGCGACGCCGACGTCCTGCGGACGCTGCGCCGCCGGTCGCTCGCCGCGCTGCGGTCCGAGGTCGAGCCGGTGCCCCAGGTGGCGCTGGGCCGGTTCCTGCCCGCCTGGCAGCACGCGATCGGCCGGTCCGCGCCGGGCGCGCTGCGGGGCGTGGACGGGCTGGCGCGCGCGGTCGAGCAGCTCGCCGGGGCCGTCGTGCCCGCGTCCGCCCTGGAGTCGCTCGTGCTGCCCGCCCGGGTGCCGGACTACAGCCCTGCCCTGCTGGACGAGCTCACCGCGTCCGGCGAGGTGCTGTGGGCCGGGCACGGCACGCTGCCCGGCAAGGACGGGCTGGTCAGCCTGCACCTGGCCGCGACCGCCGACCTCACGCTCCCGCTGCTGGTGCCCCCGGGGTCCGAGGCGCCGCCCGCGCCGGAGCACCTGGACACGCCGCTGCACCGCGCGCTCGTCGAGGCGCTGCGGGGCGGCGGGGCGTACTTCGTCGGCGCGCTCGGCGCCCGGGTGGCGGAGGCGCTGCCCGAGTCGCCGCCGTCGCAGGCCGCGCTGGTCGACGCGCTGTGGGACCTGGTGTGGGCCGGGCTGGTCACCAACGACGGGCTGGCGCCGCTGCGGGCCCGGCTGGCCGGCGGGAGGACGACCCACCGGACGACGGCGTCCGCGCCCCCGTCCAGGGCCCGGCAGCTCACCATGGGCGGCGGCAGGTTCGGCGGGCGCCCGAGCCTGCGCGGCAGCGGCCTGGGGCTGCGCGGCGCGGGACTCGCCGGCGGTGGCCTGGGCGGGCTCGGCAGCGGGCTCGCGACCACCGCGGGCGAGGCGGGCGGCCGGTGGTCGATCCTGCCGTCCCGCGAGCAGGACCCGACCCGGCGCGCGCACGCCCTGGCCGCCCAGCTGCTCGACCGGCACGGCGTCCTGACCCGCGCCGTCGCCCCGGCCGAGGGCGTCGCCGGGCAGTTCGCGCCCGTGTACCGGGTGCTCGCCGCGCTCGAGCAGCAGGGCCAGGTCCGCCGCGGGTACTTCGTCGAGCACCTGGGCGGGTCCCAGTTCGCCCTCCCCGGGGCCGTCGACCAGATCCGCGCGGAGGCGCGGCAGATCGAGCGGATCGGCGAGCAGTCGGTGCCGGCGGACGCCGACCGGGCCGTGGTGCTGCTCGCCGCCACCGACCCCGCCAACCCCTACGGGGCGGCGCTCGCGTGGCCGACCCGCGCCGACGCCCCCACCGGGCACCGGCCGGGCCGCAAGGCGGGCGCGGTCGTGGTGCTGGTGGACGGCGTGCTCGCGCTCTACCTGGAGCGCGGCGGGCGCACGGTCCTCACCTTCTCCGACGACGAGACGGTGCTCCGGCTGGCGACCGCGCGCCTGGCCGAGACGGTCCGCGACGGGCGGCTCGGGCGGATCACGCTGGTGCGGGCCGACGGCGAGGAGCTGCTGTCCGGCGGGCTGGAGTCGACGGCGCTCGGGCGCGCGCTCGCGCTGGCGGACTTCGCGCCGACGCCCCGGGGGATCCGGCTGCGGAGCGCGCGGTGACCCGGGCGGGCCTGGCGGTGACGGCCGGTGCCTGAGGGCGACATCCTGGCCCGCACCGCGCGACGGCTCGACGAGGCGCTCGCCGGCCGCGTCCTCGTCCGCAGCGACCTGCGCTGGCCCACCGCCGCGACCGTCGACCTGGTCGGGCGCACGGTCCTCGGCACGGCGTCCTACGGCAAGCACCTGCTCACCCGGTTCGACGACGGCCGCACGCTGCACACCCACCTGCGGATGGACGGCTCCTGGCGGATCGCCCGCACGGGCTCCCCCGGTGCCCGGGCCGGCGCGCCGCAGGTCCGCGCCGTGCTCGCCAACGAGACGTGGACGGCGGTCGGCGAGCTGATCGGGATGCTCGACGTCGTGCCCACCCGGGACGAGCACACCCTGATCGGGCACCTCGGCCCGGACCTGCTCGCCGACGACTTCGAGACCGCGGGCCTGCCCGAGGCCCTGCGCCGGTGGTCCGCGCGCGGGTCCACGCCGGTGTGCGAGGTGCTGCTCGACCAGACGGTCGTCGCCGGCATCGGCACGATCTACATGGCGGACTCGCTGTTCCTCGAGAAGATCT
Source organism: Cellulomonas hominis (assembly GCF_005239125.1). Classification (GTDB taxonomy): domain Bacteria; phylum Actinomycetota; class Actinomycetes; order Actinomycetales; family Cellulomonadaceae; genus Cellulomonas; species Cellulomonas hominis_A. The sequence continues at coordinate 11,307 of NZ_SZYE01000074.1, forward strand.
GGCCGTGGACGCCGGCGGACGAGGTGGTGGACCCGGCACGGCTGCTGCGCGTGGCGCGGGCGATCATGCAGCGCTCGGTCGGGTCGTCGTCGCCGTCGACCACCGGCGAGGTGTACCGCGGCCGGGAGACCTGGGTGCACGGGCGGCTGAAGGAGCCGTGCCGCCGGTGCGGCGCGCCGGTCCGCCGCGGCCTGGCGGGTCACCCGCCGACGGAGCGGCCCGCGTACTTCTGCGGCGTCTGCCAGCGCCCGGCCGCCCCCGCGGCCTGACCCGGACGCCCCGTGGTGCGCGTCGGCAGCCCCCGGACGCGACGACGCCCGGTCGAGCCGCCGAGCGAAGGGCGGACGACCGGGCGTCGTCGGTGTCTGGGTGGGTGTTCCCCGCGGTCAGCCGACCGGGGTGAGCTCCGGGCGTCGGCGCCAGGTGCTGTCCTGGCCACCCAGCGCAGAGGCCAGGTCGACCGGGACGGTGTCGGGGATCAGCAGACCCTCGGCGACGGCGATGCGGTCGCTCACCTCGCGCAGCACGAGCGACATGGGCACGTCGAGCGCGTCGCAGATGCTCGCGAGCAGCTCCGACGACGCCTCCTTCTGACCCCGCTCGACCTCGCTGAGGTACCCCAGCGACACCCGGGCGGCGGAGGACACCTCGCGCAGGGTGCGTCCCTGCCGCTGGCGGGCATCCCGCAGCACGTCACCGATCTCTCGGCGCAACACGACCATCTGGCGTCCCCCTCTCATGTCCCGTTCCTGCTCCTGCCGCGCAGCCGGCGCGCCCTGCGGGGCGGTCCGGACGAGCGCGGCACCCTTGTGGCCCCGCGTGGGGAGGCTCCCACCGTACATGTCGCCGCCACGACGGGCAGCGGCGGGACGGCTGGTGGGCCTGGTGTTCATCACGATCTCCACAACGCCTGCACGCGTCCCGGTGTTCCCGCGGTCAGGCGGCGCCGGCGGGCAGCACCGCGGACAGTGCCTCGGCGAGCACGGCGGCGCAGGTCGCGGCGCGGACGGCGGCCCGGTCGCCCGGCAGGGACAGCGTGCGGACGAGCGTGCCCCCCGGGGTCGCGACGGCCACGTGCACCGTCCCGGGTGAAAACCCGTCCTGGGGGTCGGGACCGGCGACGCCGGTGGTCCCGAGCCCCACGTCGGCCCCGAGCAGGCCACGCACGCGCTCGGCCATCTGCCGGGCGACGTCGGGGTGCACCGCCCCGTGCGCGGCGAGCAGGTCGGCGTCCACGCCCAGCACCGAGCCCTTGACGTCGGTGGCGTACGCGACGACCCCGCCGCGCAGGGACCGGGAGGCGCCGGGCACGTCGACCAGGGTGGCCGCGACCTGGCCGCCGGTCAGCGACTCGGCGGTGGCGACGGTCCAGCCGCGCTCGCGCAGGGCGGCCAGCAGCGCCGCGGCCGCCTCCCCCGCGGCCTCGTCGCCGCCGGGGCCGGCAGCGGGGCCGGCCGGGTCGGCGCCGGCCGTCACGCCGGGTCGCCGTGCGGCGACGTCGTCCCGGTGGCCGCGGCGTGCCGGGTGGCCTCGGGCTCCGCGCCGGAGGCGTGCTCCCGGTGCACCCGCACGGCCGTGCGGACGTAGTCCGCGCCGGTCACGAGCGTCACGACGACGGCCGCACCCATGAGCACGCTCGCGACCACCAGCACCGCGGTCGGCAGCTCGGACAGCGGGAGCAGGAACAGGCCGACGGCGACCGACTGCAGCACGGTCTTGATCTTGCCGCCGCGCGACGCGGGCAGGACCAGGTACCGGAGCAGGAAGAACCGCATGACGGTGATGCCGATCTCCCGCACCAGGATCGCGGCGGTCACCCACCAGCTCAGCTCGCCGATCCACGACAGCCCGACCAGCGCGGTCCCGATGAGCGCCTTGTCGGCGATCGGGTCGAGCATCTTGCCGAGGTCCGTCACGAGGCCCAGCCGCCGGGCCAGGTAGCCGTCGAGCCGGTCGGTGGCGGCGGCGAGCGCGAAGATCCCGGCGGCCACGAGGCGCCAGCGCGGGTCGTCCCCGCCGTCGACCAGCAGGGCCCAGGCGAAGAACGGCACGACGGCGATGCGCAGCACCGTCACGACGTTGGCGACGTTCATCGGCGAAGGGCGGCTCACCCGGACAGCCTACGGGCAGCGGGCGCGGACCACGGTCCACGCCACGGGTCCGACCCGGCGTCCACCGGGGCACCGGCGGACGTCAGCGCAGGTCGTCGGCGTCGTCGAAGTAGTCGACGGCCTCGGGCGGCTCGCCGGGCATCCGGCCCTCGGGCGCGGCGTACCGGTCGTCCGCCGCCGGCGCGCCCCCGCCCGACCCGCCGGGCTCCGGCTCGCCGCGCAGCATCGCCAGCGTCCCCGGGAGGTCGTCCGGCTGCACGAGCACCTCGCGCGCCTTGGACCCCTCGGAGGGCCCGACGATCTCGCGGGACTCCAGGAGGTCCATCAGGCGCCCGGCCTTCGCGAACCCGACGCGCAGCTTGCGCTGCAGCATCGACGTCGAGCCGAACTGCGACGTGACCACCAGCTCGGCGGCCTGCAGCAGCAGGTCGAGGTCGTCGCCGATGTCCTCGTCCACCTGCTTCTTGGCGGCCGTGACGGCGACGTCCTCGCGGTACACCGGCTTGAGCTGCTGCTTCACGTGGGCGACGACGGCGTGGATCTCCGACTCGGAGACCCAGGCGCCCTGGGTGCGCATCGGCTTTGCGGCGCCCATCGGCAGGAACAGCGCGTCGCCCTGGCCGATCAGCTTCTCGGCGCCGGGCTGGTCGAGCACGACGCGGGAGTCGGTGAGCGAGGAGGTCGCGAACGCCAGGCGGGACGGCACGTTGGCCTTGATCAGGCCGGTGACCACGTCGACCGACGGGCGCTGCGTCGCGAGCACCAGGTGGATGCCGGCGGCGCGCGCGAGCTGGGTGATCCGCTGGATCGACGCCTCGACGTCGCGCGGGGCGACCATCATGAGGTCGGCGAGCTCGTCGACGATCACCAGCAGGTACGGGTACGGCGCGATCTTGCGCTCGGAGCCGGGCAGCGGCTTCACCTTGCCGGCCTTCACGGCGACGTTGAAGTCGTCGATGTGCTTGAACCCGAACATGGCGAGGTCGTCGTACCGCGCCTCCATCTCCCGCACCACCCACTCGAGGGCCTCGGCGGCCTTCTTCGGGTTGGTGATGATCGGGGTGATGAGGTGCGGGATGCCCTCGTAGATCGTCAGCTCGACGCGCTTCGGGTCGACCAGCACCATGCGGACCTGGTCCGGCGTGGCGCGCATGAGCACGGACACGATCATCGAGTTCACGAACGACGACTTGCCCGCTCCCGTGGCACCGGCGACGAGCATGTGCGGCATCTTCGCGAGGTTCGCGGTGACGTAGCCGCCCTCGACGTCCTTGCCGACGCCGATCACCATCGGGTGCTCGGAGCGGCGCGCGGCGCTGGACCGGAGCACGTCGCCGAGCGACACGGTCTCGCGGTCGGTGTTCGGGATCTCGATGCCGATGGCGGACTTGCCGGGGATCGGCGACAGGATGCGCACGTCCGCCGACGCCACCGCGTAGGCGATGTTCTTGCTGAGCGCCGTGACGCGCTCGACCTTGACGCCCTTGCCGAGCTCGACCTCGTACCGGGTGACGGTCGGGCCGCGGGTGAACCCGGTGACCTGGGCGTCGATCTCGAAGTTCTCCAGCACGCTGGTCAGCGCCTCGACCACGCGGTCGTTCGCCGCGGAGCGGACCTTGTGCGGCTGGCCCTTCGCGAGCGCGTTCTCGTCCGGCAGCGTGTACAGCACGTCGCCGCCGAGCATCGGCTGCTCGCCGCGCGGCACGCCCGAGGTGGGCGGCGCGACGGGCTCCGGCCGCGGCGCGGGGGCCTCGGCGGCCGCGGGCACGGCGCCCACCGCGGTGACGGCCTGCGTCGGGGCGGTGCTCGGGGGGACGTCGTCCGCGTCGTCGGCGGCGGCAAGGAGCGCGGTGGCGTCCTCCTCCTCGCGGCGCATCCGCTCGACGTACGCGGCGCGCTCGAAGGCCTCGTCACCGGCGTACCCGTCCAGGACCGGCTCGGCGTCCGGGTCGGCCGCGGCGCGCTTCTTCAGCCGGTCCATCAGCGTCCGGCGGGACGGCTTGGCCGGCGGCTCCTCGACCGCGGTGTGCCCGGCGTTGATGACCAGCGGGGCGTCGTCGTCCTCGACCTCGTCCTCGCGGTGGTTGCCCGTGAGCCGGTCGTACAGCGCGCGCAGCCGGGGGCCGATCTGGTTCACCGGGGTCGCGGTGACGACGAGCACGCCGAAGAACGCGAGCAGCACCAGCAGCGGCACGGTGGCCCAGACGGTCACGAGGCTGACCAGCGGCGTGCCGACGAGGTAGCCGACGATGCCGCCCGCGTCCCGGACCGCCTCGAAGCCCCCGGACGGGGCGGGCAGGTCCTGCTGCACGTGCACCAGGCCGCAGGCCGCGAGGGTGATCGCGGTGACGCCGATGCCGATGCGGGAGTTCGCCTGGTTGCGGTCGGGGTGCCGCATCAGCCGGACCGCGATGGCGACCAGCGCGACCGGCACGGCCACGGCGACCCGGCCGAACGTGCCGGCGCCCACGACGTGCACGGCGTCGCCCGCCATGCCCTGCAGGCCCCACCACTCGCGGGCGGCGACGACGATCGCGAGGGCGATGAGGAAGAACGCGGCGCCGTCGCGGCGCAGCGCCGGGTCGAGGTCGCGCGCGCCGTGCCCGACGCGGCGGGCCGCACCGCCGACCACGTGGGCGCAGCCCATCCAGATGCCGCGGACGATGCGGATCGGCAGGGCGGGGCGCGGCGGGGGCGGCGGCGTCTTGGCGGAGCCGCGGGAGCCGGAGCCGGACGCGCGCGCCGCCGGTGCCGCGGTGCGGGCGCGCGACGACGGCGCAGCCGCACGGGTGGCGGTGGAGGACGGACGGGCGGCCATGATCCTCACGGTAGCGGGCGGCCGGGAGCTGGGCCGGGAGCCCGCGCCGGTGGGGTGCGTGTCGGTGACGCGCGGCACAGCGCTCCGGCCCGCGCGCCGCGCCTCCTCCCCTCCCTCCCTGCGGGGCTCGCGACCCCGCCGCATGCGCCGACCGCGCCGAGCCCGGCACCGCCACCGCCATTACCGCCACCGCCACTACCGCCACCGCCACCGCCACCGCCACCGCCACCGAGCTTGCAGTTGTTGTGGGGTTCCGGGCCCGCGAACCGCGCCACACGTGCACACTCGGCGGATCTTGGGGGGCTGGGCGCGGGGCGGCTGTGGGTGCGGGGTGGGAGGCTCGGTGCATGTCCGACCGCGTCACCGCCGACCAGGTCCGCCGGTACCGCCTCCGTGCCCAGCAGCTCGACCGCGCCGAGGACCCCGCGCGCGCCGCGACCGACGCCGCCGTGCTCGACGTCGGCGTGCAGGACACCGGCCCGGACGGTGCGCTGTGGGCGCTCGCGCTGCGCGGGGTGCCGGTGTCGGCGGGCGCCTGGCCGGACGGTCTGGCGATGGCGTGGAGCGTCCGCGGCGCCCCGCACGCCTACCGCCGCGCGGACCTGCCCGCCGTGCAGCGCGCCCTGCGGCCGTACTCCGACGCGGACGCCGGCAAGCGGATCTACGACGCCGCGAAGCCGCTGCGGGCCGCCGGCATCCGCCCGGTCGACGCGCTCGGGCGGGTCGCGCGCACGATGCGCGAGGTGGTCGTGGAGCCCACGGGCAAGGGGGCGCTGTCCACCCGGATGACGGCCGAGCTGGACGAGCCGTACCTGCGCTGGTGCCGGCCGTGCGGGGCGACCCACATGTTCGAGATGCCGTTCCGGCTCGGCGCGCTGCACGCCGGGCTGGAGCTGGAGCCGGGCACCTCTCCCCCGGTGCTCCGGCGGTCGCCGGGGTTCCCGGACGCCCAGGTCGGCGCCGTCGACCGGGACGCCGGCGGCCCGCGGGACGGCGGCGGCGCCCCCGTCGACGACGGCCCGCACGACCTCGTCCGCGGCGTGCTGCACCTGCTCGGCCCCGTGACCCCGAAGGACGTGGCGGCGTTCCTCGACGCGCCGGTGGCGGACGTCACGCGGCGCTGGCCGGGCGACGCCGTCGAGGTCGAGGTCGACGGGGCGTCGGCGTCCGTGCTCGCCGAGGACCTGCCCGCGCTGCTCGCCGCCACCGACCCGCCCCGCGACGGCACCGGCCCCGTCGTCCGGCTGCTCGGCCCCTACGACCTGTTCCTCCAGGCGCGCGACCGGCACGTCCTCGTCCCGGACCCGGCCCGTGCGAAGGCGCTGTGGCCCGTGCTGGGCCGGCCCGGCGCCGTGCTCGCGGGCGGCGAGGTCGTCGGCACGTGGCGCCCGCGGTCCCGGGGCCGGCGGCTGGCGCTGGAGCTCGACCCGTGGGTCCCGTGGGACGAGGGCCTGCGGCGCGCGGTCACCGCGCAGCACGAGCGCCTGGCGGCCTTCCGCGGCGCCGACCCGGCCTGACGCGCCCC
>NZ_SZYE01000075.1 GCF_005239125.1 Cellulomonas hominis
GCCCGCGGGCCGCGTCGGCCTGGGCCAGCACCGCCGTGGCCGGGACCCCCACCGCGGGGGTGCCGACGGCGCCGACGTGCAGCGCGTCCACGGCCCGGGACGCGCGCGCGCCCCGGATCGCCTCGGACGCGCCGGACCACAGGAACGCGCCGACGATCGCCGCCCACGCGACCGCCCACAGGTCGGGACGCCCGCCGCGCAGCATCGGCACCAGGACCACCCAGGCGGCGAAGCCCACCGCGAACACCCGGCCGACCCAGCCGGCCACCAGCGCGCCCCGCCGCCGGTCCCCCGTCACGCCCCACACGATCGACTCCAGCACCATCCCGCCGTCCAGCGGCAGGCCGGGCACCAGGTTGAACAGGCCGACGAACGCGTTGCTGTACGCGGCCGCGAACAGCACGAGGGCCGGGAGTCCGAGCGGGTCGACGCCCCGGGCCACGAGCCAGAACGCGCCGGCGAGCAGCAGGTTCGCGATCGGGCCGACCACCGCGACCAGCCCCTCGGTGACCGGCGTGATCCGGCCGTGGAACGCGGTGTGGCCGCCGATCAGGGTCAGGGCGTACTCCCGCACCTGCAGGCCGCGCGCCCGGGCGGTGAGGCCGTGGGCGAGCTCGTGCACCAGGACCGACAGCAGCAGGAGCAGGCCGACCACGAGCGCCACGACGTAGGTCGAGCCGGTGCCGAGGCCGGGCGCGCGGTAGCGGACCGACGGGGCGAACACCAGGGCGATGACCGCCACGACGAGCAGGCTGCTGGGGCTCAGGACGACCGGCGTCCCCGCCACGCGCCCGACGACCCAGCCCCGCGTTCTCTCTGCCACGGGTGGAAGGCTACGTGGCCCGGCCGTGCGCGCCGGGTGCCGGGCCGGGTCCGGCGGGCGGGGGCTGCGGGCGGGGGCTGCGGGCGTGTCGGTGGTGGCACCTAGGCTCGACCCCGTGACGACCACCGACCCGCAGCTGCTCGCCCCCGTGTCCGCCGACGGCGCCGACGCCGGCGACGTCGAGGCCGCGCCCGAGCCGCGGGTCCCGGGCCTGTCGCCCTCCCGCGCCAACGACTTCCAGCAGTGCCCGCTGCTGTTCCGGTTCCGCGTGGTCGACCGGCTGCCCGAGCCGCCCAGCCTGGCCGCCGCCCGCGGCACGCTGGTGCACACCGTGCTGGAGCGGCTGTACGACCTGCCCCTCGGCGAGCGCACGCCCGCCGCCGCGCACCTGCTGGTGCCCGCCGCGTGGGACGCGCTGCTGGAGCGGTCGCCGGAGGTGGTCACGATGTTCGCCACCGACGACGAGCGCGAGGCCTGGCTCGGCAGCGCGCGGCTGCTGCTCGACACCTACTTCACCCTGGAGGACCCGAACCGGCTGCAGCCGGGCGAGCGGGAGCTGGCGGTGCGGACCCTCATGGAGGACGGCCCGCAGCTCCGCGGGATCGTCGACCGCATCGACGTCGCGCCGGACGGGGCCCTGCGGGTGGTCGACTACAAGACCGGGAAGTCGCCCAACCCCGGGTTCGAGGGCTCCGCGCTGTTCCAGATGCGGTTCTACGCCTACGTCCTGTGGCGCGAGCGGGGCGTGCTGCCCAAGCTCCTGCAGCTGGTCTACCTGGGCGACGGGCAGATCCTCCGGCACGCGCCCTCCGAGGCGGAGATGCGGACGCTCGAGCTGCGGCTGCGGTCGCTGTGGGCGCAGGTCGAGGAGGCCGCGCGCACCGGCGAGTGGCGGCCGCGGAAGTCCCGGCTGTGCGACTGGTGCGCGCACCGGGCCGTGTGCCCCGCGTGGGGCGGCACGCCCCCCGAGGTCCCCGAGGGCGCGGTGGAGCGCGCGATCGGGGTCGTGCCGGTGGCGCAGGCGTCCTGACGGCACCGCTGCGCGTAGCCGCACCGCCGGGCGGAGCGGCACCGCCGGCGCCGGGTCGCTGACGTCGCCCGCGTTCGGCGGTCTCCCGGGTCGCGCGCGTCAGACCCGCATGCCCCCGAGGTAGCCGGCCGCGGCGAGCGCGACCCCGCCCACCAGGACGCCCACGCCGTACAGCAGGGCGGTCCGGTCGTGCCCCCGCCGCACCAGGTCGACGGTCTCGTAGCTCGCGGTGCTGAACGTCGTGTACCCGCCGAGGAACCCGGTGCCGAGCACGAGGCTGAGCTCGGTTCCGGCGAACCGCCCGGCCACGAGGCCGGTGATGAAGCCGAGCACGAGGCAGCCGGGCAGGTTGATGAGCGTCGTCGGCCACGGGAACGGCGAGGTCGTCCGGGCGCGGACGAGCGCGTCGACCGCGTACCGGAGCGCGGCACCCGCGCCGCCGGCGAGCGACAGCAGCGCGAAGGTCCCGGGCGTCACGCGCCCGTCCCCCGCCGCCCGCGCGCCCCGAGCGCGATCCCGGCGACCGTCGCCAGGGCGCCGACCAGCACGGTGCCGAGGGCGTACGCGACGCCCAGGGCGACGCGGTCCCGGTCGAGGAGGAGCACGGTGTCCGTCGCCAGCGAGCTGTACGTCGTGAAGCCGCCGCAGAACCCGGTCCCGAGCAGCAGCTTCAGCCGCGCCGCCCGCCGGCCGGCGGGATCGCCCGCTGCGCCCCGCGCCAGCGCCTGGTAGAGCCAGCCGAGCAGGAACGCGCCGACGACGTTGACGAGGCAGACGACCACCTCGACGCCCTCGATCTCCGGGACGACCAGCGAGACCCCCTCGCGCCCCGCGACGCCGACCACCCCGCCCGCGGCCACCAGCGCGGCGGCGGCGAGGCGCGGCCCCGGCGGCCGGGGCGCGACGACGGGGCGTGCGGTCGGTCCCCCCGGCAGCGACCGCGCGCCCCGCCCTGTGGCGCCATCTCGCTCGTCCACCGTTCGACCATAAGCGCTCCCGCGCATTTCCACGACCCCCGGCGGCAGTTTTCTTGACGGCGCCTCGCACGCGCGCCCGCGACGGCGCGCGCTTTCCCCCTGGCCCGCCCGGAAATGGCACGCGCCGCGACGCCTCCGGCCCGGGGGTCGCCCGTCGTCATTCCTTCCTCGCCTTCCTCATCCGCCGCGGGTGAGCGGCGGCCGTGCGCCCTCATCCGTCACGGATGAACGCGACCGGCCGATGCGCTGGTGCGGGCACCGAAGAGGCGCTGAGCCCTTGCGGCGGGCGGGCCCGTGCGTAGTCTCGAAACGTGAGCGCAGGGGGCGTCCACTCAGACCTGGAAAGGTCCGCAGATGAATCTCACACCACGGGAGCTGGACAAGCTCTACGTGTACCAGGTGGCGGAGCTGGCCCGCCGGCGCCGGGAGCGCGGCACCCGGCTGAACCTCAGCGAGGCGCAGGCGCTGATCTGCGAGGCGATCCTCGAGGGCGCCCGCGACGGCAAGTCGGTCGCCGAGTGCATGGAGCTGGGCAAGCACGTCGTCGCCGAGTCCGACTGCATGGACGGGGTGCGTCAGCGCCTCAGCCTGCTGCAGGTCGAGGCGACGTTCCCGGACGGCAGCAAGCTCGTCTCGTGCCACGACCCCGTCGCGGCCTGACCCATGTCGCAGGGGGACGACACGGGTGACGGGCCGGTCCTGGTCGCCGGGCACGAGAGCGCGGGCGGCACCGAGCTCGCCGGCCTGGCCGCGGCGCTGCCGGGGGCGTCGCTGACGGTCGCGGGGCGGCCGCTGCACGACGTGGTCCAGGCGCGGCTCGCGGCCGGGGCCGACGTGGTCACCGTGCTGCCGATGACGTGGGGCCGCGACCCGGTCCTCGTCGCGGACAGCGCGCGGACCCTGTCCTGGCTCCGCGCCGGCGCCGGCGCCGGCCGGGTCGCCCTGGCCGAGCCGTTCGGCGCGGTCGACCACCTCACCAGCCTGCTGCGGCTGGCCGTCACGCGGGCGACGGCGCGGCACCCGGGGGCGACGGTGCTGATCGCGGGGCGGCGCGCGGACCCGTTCGACGACGCCGAGCTGCACCGGGTGGCGCACCTGGTGCGGACGCACGGCCCGGGCACGGCGGTCGAGGTGGCCTGCGTGGCCGGCCCCGAGGACCTGGCCCGGGCGGTGGACCGTGCCCGGCTGCTCGGGGCGGAGCAGGTCGTGGTGGTGCCGGCGGGGTTCGGGACCACGGTTCCGGGCGCCACGGACCGGCAGGACGTGCACCTGGGCGGACCGCTGCTCCCGGTCGCCGTGATGGCGCAGGTGGCGGGCCGGCGGGTCGCCGACGCCCGGCACGCGCTGCAGCACGGGGACGACGGCATCGACGCCGGCCTGCTGGCCGACCACGACCACGGCTACGCGCACTCGCACGCGGTCGAGGGGGACGAGCACGGCCACGCCCACCCGCACGGCCACGCGCACGGGCACGGCCACCCGCACACCCACGCGCCCCCCGGCGAGGCGGCGCGCGGGCTCCCGGACGAGCCCGTGCACCGGCACGCGCACGACCCGGCCACCACCGGGGCGGCGCCCGCCTAGCCACGGCGCCGCGCACGACGCAGCCGGCGGACCCGGTCCCGGGACGCCGAGCCGCCGCACACCCAATCGACGACCGCGGGGGGACGACCCATGCTCGGCAGCCCGAAATACCACCACACCGACGAGGACATCGAGCTCAACGCGGGCCGCCCCACGGTGACCATCGCCGTCGCCAACACCGGCGACCGCGCCGTGCAGGTCGGCTCGCACTTCCATTTCTTCGAGGTGAATCGCGCCCTGCGGTTCGACCGCGAGAAGGCATTCGGGATGCACCTGGACATCCCGGCGGGGACGGGTGTGCGCATCGAGGCCGGTGACACCCGCGAGGTGACCCTCACGGCGTTTGCCGGATCGCGGTACGTCTACGGGTTCAACAATGTCGTGGACGGCGGCCTCGACGCCCGCCAGACGCGCATCGACGCGTTCGAGCGGCTCCGCCGCATGCAATTCCAGGACGGCGTGCCGGACACGACCGGCGACGCGTCCGGATCCTCCGAGGGAGACCACTGATGGCCATCGTGTCGCGCAAGCAGTACACCGACCTGTTCGGCCCCACGACGGGCGACCGGGTGCACCTCGCGGACTCCGACCTCGTCATCGAGATCGAGAAGGACTACAACGAGGGCCACTACGGCGACGAGGTGGTGTACGGCGGGGGCAAGTCCGCCCGGGACGGCATGGCGGCGGACCCGCAGGGCACCAGCGCGCAGGGCGCCCTGGACCTGGTGATCACCAACGCCATCGTGCTCGACCCCGTGCTCGGCGTGGTCAAGGGCGACATCGGCGTCAAGGACGGCCGGATCGCGGGCATCGGCAAGTCCGGCAACCCGCACCTGCAGAGCGGCGTGGACCCCCGCCTGGTGGTGGGTGCGGTGACCGAGGTCATCTCGGGCGAGCACCTGATCGCCACCGCGGGCGGCATCGACAGCCACGTGCACTACATCTCCCCGCAGCAGGCGGAGGCGGCGCTGTCGAACGGCATCACGACGCTGTTCGGCGGCGGCACGGGCCCCACGGACGCGACCAACGGCGTCACGACGACGCCGGGCGCCTGGCACCTGCACCGGATGTTCGAGGCGGCCGAGCAGATGCCGGTGAACATGGGCTTCCACGGCAAGGGCAACGGCTCGATGCCGGCGGCGCTCGTCGAGCAGATCCTCGCGGGCGCCTCGAGCCTCAAGGTGCACGAGGACTGGGGCGCCACGCCCGCCGTGCTGCGCAACGCGCTCGACGTCGCGGACGCGTACGACATCCAGGTCTCCGTGCACACGGACAGCCTGAACGAGGCGGGGTACGTGGAGGACACGCTGTCGGCCATCGACGGCCGGACGATCCACACGTACCACACCGAGGGGGCCGGCGGCGGGCACGCCCCGGACATCATGCGGGCGGCGGGGCACCCCAACGTGCTGCCGTCCTCGACCAACCCGACGCTGCCGTACACGGTGAACTCGATCGACGAGCTCCTCGACATGGTGATGGTCTGCCACCACCTGTCGCACGACATCCCCGAGGACGTGGCGTTCGCGGACTCCCGGGTGCGCGCCGAGACGATCTCGGCCGAGACGGTGCTGCACGACGAGGGCGTGATCTCGATGTTCTCGTCCGACTCCCAGGCGATGGGCCGCATCGGCGAGAACTTCACCCGGGTCTTCCAGACCGCGCACCACAACAAAGACAAGCGGGGCAAGCTCCCCGAGGACACCGAGGGGAACGACAACTTCCGGGTCCTGCGCTACCTGGCGAAGATCACCATCAACCCGGCGATCACCCAGGGGGTCTCGGACTACATCGGGTCGCTGGAGGACGGCAAGATCGCCGACATCGTCCTGTGGCCCGTGGACTCCTTCGCCGTGAAGCCGCGGCTCGTGCTCAAGGGCGGGCTGATCAACTGGGCGCTGATGGGCGACCCGAACGCGTCCCTGCCCACCCCGCAGCCGGTGTACTACCGGCCGATGTTCGGGGCGTACGGGATGGCCCGGCAGACGACGCGCGTGACGTTCATGTCCCAGGCCGCCATCGAGCGGGGGGTGCCCGAGGCGCTGGGTCTGCGCAGCCAGGTGCTCCCGGTGCGGCGCTGCCGCGGGATCGGCAAGGAGCACATGGTCCGCAACGACCGGACGCCGCACATCGAGGTGGACCCCGAGACCTACAAGGTCACCTACGACGGGAAGCCCGCGCACATCGAGCCGGCCACCAGCCTGCCCATGACCCAGCTGTTCTTCCTGGCCTGAGCCGTGCCGGACACCGCCGCCCTGCTCGTCAGCCTCCAGCTGTCGGACTCCGCCTTCCCCAGCGGCTTCTACACGATGTCGCACGGGCTCGAGGGGTTCAGCCAGGCCCGGCTGGTCGACTCCGGCGGGGTGCGCGGGCTGCTGACCGACCTGCTGGTGCACGGCGTGGGACCGGGTGACGCCACGGCGCTCGCCCGGGCGCACGAGGCGGCGGCGGCCGGGGACTGGGCCGAGGTCGTGCGGGTGGACCGGCTGCTGCTCGCCACGAAGCTGAACGCGGAGCTGCGCACCGCCTCGGTCCGCAGCGGGCACCAGCTGACGTCGATCGCGCACGAGGCGATCGGCGGGCCGGTGCTGGAGCGGTGGAGCCGGGCGGTGACGGCACGCGAGACGCCGGGCTGCCAGCCCGTCGCGACCGCGGTGGCGTACGCCGCGGCGGGCGTGGGCACGGAGCAGGCGGTGGTGTCGGACCTGTCGGCCTGGGCGGTGAGCTTCCTCGGGGCGGCGCTCCGGCTGCGGCTCGCCGACCACCGCCAGGTGCAGGTGGTGCTGCACGCCGCCGGTCCGGTCATCGCCGCGACGGCGCGCGCGGCGCTGGACCGCGCGGCGGACGACCTGGGCGGGTGCGTCCCGACGGCGGACGTCGTCTCGGCGCAGCACGAGCACGCGGAAGCCCGGCTCTTCGCGAGCTGAGACCGGGGACGACGACGAGAACGAGGAGGCGCTCCATGAGCGAGAACGTGCTGCGGATCGGCATCGGCGGGCCGGTGGGGTCGGGCAAGACGGCGCTGGCGGAGGCCCTGGTGCCCCGGCTGATGGCGGCCGGGCGGAGCCCCGCCGTCATCACGAACGACATCTACACGCAGGAGGACGCGCAGCACGTGCGCCGCGAGCTCGCCGGCGTCCTCGACCCCGACCGGGTGGTCGGCGTGGAGACCGGCGCGTGCCCGCACACCGCCGTCCGCGACGACCCGACGATGAACCTGGCGGTCGGGGCCGAGGTGCTGGAGCGGTTCCCGGACGTGGACACGCTCGTGTACGAGTCCGGCGGGGACAACCTGACCCTGACCTACTCCCCCGCCCTGGCCGACGTCTTCGTGTTCGTCCTCGACACGTCCGAGGGCGAGAAGATGCCGCGCAAGCGCGGGCCGGGGATCACCGACTCCGACGTCCTGGTCATCAACAAGACCGACATCGCGCAGTACGTCCGCACGGACCTCGGCGTCATGGAGTCGGACGCCCTGCGGGTGCGCGACGGCAAGCCGGTGGTGCTCACCAACGCCCTGACCGGCGACGGCGTCGACGAGCTGCAGGAGCAGATCCTGGCCGTGTGGGGCCGGCGCGCCGGCGCGCTCGCCCGATGACCCGGAGATCCGCGACCGTCCTCGTGCTGCCGCGCCCGCCGGCGCCGCCGGCCGAGGACGGGGGGCCGGCGGACGCCTCGGTGCCGGCCCCGGTGGCGGCCCTCGCGCCCTACGGCGGCCACCGCCTGCAGCCGGCGCACTACGAGCCGGCCCGCGTCCCGGCGGAGGTCGCCCGGTTCGCCGGGCGGCCGGACATGCTGCCGGCCGGGAGCCCCGGCAAGGTGGGGCTGCTCGAGCTCGGCTTCGGCCTGACCGGGCGCGGCACGGAGCTCGTGCACCACTACCAGAAGTCGCCGCTGCAGATCATGCACCCGCTGTACTACGACGAGCGGCGCCCGGACCTGCCGTACACCTACCTGATGTCGACGGGCGGCGGCGTGCTGCAGGGCGACCGGCTGCGCACGGACCTCGCGTTCGGCGCGGGGACCTCGGCCCACGTGACGACGTCGGCGTACACCAAGGTCCTGCGGATGGAGCAGGACTACGCGGTCGCCCAGGTGAACCTGGACGTCGCGGACGGGGCCTACGTCGAGTACGTGCCGGACCCGGTCCTGCTGTTCACCGACGCGCGCCTGTACCAGCGCACGCGGGCGACCGTCGCCCCCGGGGCGACGCTCGTGCTGGCCGACACGGTCGTGGCGGGCCGGCTCGCGCGCGGCGAGCGGCACCGGTACGCCGCGCTCGCGGCCGACCTCGAGGTGGACCGCCCGGACGGCTCACCGGTCGCGGTGGACCGGGTGCGGCTGGTGCCCGACGGCGGCTCCCCGGGCGGGCCGGCCGTCCTCGGCGGGCGGGACGTCCTCGGCACGCTGTGCGTGCTCACGCCCCTGGCGCCGGCCGCGGAGCTGCGCGACCTGCTCCGGGACGCCGTCGCACCCGCCTCCGGGTCGGGCTCCGGCGTCCTCGCGGGCGTCAGCACGCTGCCCGGGGACGCCGGGGCCTGGGTCCGGCTGGTCGGCGACCGCACCGCGGACGTGGTGCGGGCGACCGACCTGGCCTGGCGGGCCGTCCGGCAGCACCTCACCGGGGTCCCGGCACCCGCCATCCGCAAGACCTGACCGCCGCCCGGCGGCCGGAGCACCGAGCAGGGGGAGACGATGTCAGCGACGCACGCCGCGCCGTCCGCGGCCTCGAGCATGCAGGCGGCCCTGTCCGCCCGGTCCCTCGCCCACGGGCTCTCGCAGATCTTCTTCCAGCGCAACGTCTGGACCGGCCTGCTCATCCTCGCCGCGTTCGTCGTCGCCGACTGGCGGATGGCGCTGCTGGTGCTGGTGGGGGCCGTGGCCTCGACGTGCGGGGGCGCCCTGCTGCGCGCCGGGGCGGACGACATCGCCCTCGGGATGCACGGCTTCTGCGGGGCGCTCGTGGGCGCGGCGTCGTTCGCGGCCCTGGGCTCCCAGGGCTGGGCGTGGCTGGTCGCCGCCGTCGGCGGGGTGCTGTGCGCGCCGGTGACGGCGGCCTTCGTCTGGCTGTTCAGCACCCGGCCGCTCGCGCGGTTCGCGCTGCCCGCCACCACCGCGCCGTTCTGCACCGTCGCCGGGATCGCGTACGCGCTGACCTCCGCGGTGCACGTCGACACCACGCCGCTGCACGTCACCGACGGGACCGCCGGGAGCCTCGCCCGCTCGCTGCTGACGAACGTCTCGGAGGTCGTCCTGGTCAGCAGCGTCTGGGGCGGAGCCCTCATCCTGCTCGGGCTGTTCGTCGCCTCGTGGCGCGTCGGCCTCGCCGCCGTGCTCGGCAGCGCCGTCGGCAGCCTGTGCGCGCTGGCGCTCGGCGAGACCTCCGCGAGCATCGCGGAGGGCCTGGACGGCTACTCGGGCGTGCTGACGGCGATCGCGCTCGCCGTGGTGTTCCTGCGCAGCTCCACCGCGTCGTGGGTCTACGCCGCCCTCGGCGCCGCGGTGACCGCCGTGGTCACGGTGCTGATCAACGACCTGACCGGGGGGCCCGCCTACACGTGGCCGTACATCCTCACCACGTGGGTGCTGCTCGTCGTCGCCACCGCCGTCCCCGCGCTCCGGCGCCCCTGACCGGCGGGCGCGCGGATGGTCCAGCTGCACGAGCTCACCCGGCCGACCGGGCGGCCCGACCCCCTCGGGGTGCGGGCGCGCGCCCGGCGCAACGGCGCGCTCGTCGCCGCGCTCACGCTGCTGCTGGTGCTCAGCGCCGCCGCGGCGACGGCGACGGGGGCGATCCCGGTGCCCCCGGGGACGGTCGCGGACATCCTGGCGCACGCGGTCCTGGGCACGCCGGCCGGGGACGGGTGGACGCCCGACCAGGAGGCGATCGTCTGGGCCGTCCGGGCACCACGCGTCCTGCTCGCGCTCGCCGTCGGGGCGGGCCTCGCGGTGTGCGGAGCCGCCCTGCAGGCGATGACCCGGAACCTGCTCGCCGACCCGTACGTCCTCGGGGTGAACTCCGGGGCGTCCTGCGGTGCCGCGGCGGCGATCCTGTTCGGCGTCGGTGCTGGCCTCGGCCCGTACTCCCTGCCGGGCAGCGCGTTCGCCGGGGCCCTGGCCGCCTCGCTGCTGGTGTTCGCCGTCGCGCGGACGTCCGGCACGGTGACCTCCGTCCGCCTGCTGCTCGCGGGCGTGGCGGTCGGCTACGCGCTGTCCGCGGCCACCAGCTTCCTCGTGTTCGCCTCCACCTCGGCGGAGGGCGCCCGCTCGGTGATGTTCTGGCTGCTCGGGTCGCTCGCGCTGGCGCAGTGGGGCACACCGCTGCTCGTGGTCGTCGTCGTGGTCGCGCTCACCTGCGCGGTCCTGGCCTGGTGGGCGCCCGGGCTGGACGCCCTCGCGGTGGGCGACGAGACGGCCCGCACCCTGGGCGTCTCCCCCGCGGCGTTCCGCACGCGGCTGCTCGTGCTCGTGGCGCTCGCCGTCGGCGTGCTCGTCGCGGCGAGCGGCAGCATCGGGTTCGTCGGCCTCGTCGTGCCGCACCTCGCGCGCCGGCTGGTCGGCGTCGGCCACCGGTGGGTCGTGCCCGTGAGCGCGCTGCTCGGCGCGGTGCTGCTGCTGTGGGCGGACGTCCTGGCCCGGATGGTGATGCAGCCCCAGGAGCTGCCGATCGGCATCGTCACGGCGCTGGTCGGCGCGCCGTTCCTGCTGCACCTCGTCCGCACCCAGCGCTCGGTGGCCGCGCGGTGAGGCCGGCGACCGCCCGGCGCGACCGCCGCCCGGCGCCTGCGCGCCGCCTCGCCGCCGTGCTCGGCGGGTGCCTCCTGCTGCTCGCGGCCTGCGACGCCGGCGGTCCCGCGGGCGGCGCCGCGGCCGGGAACGGCGGCGGCGCCGCGGCCGGCGGCTACCCGGTCACGGTCCGGAACTGCGGCGCCGACGTCACCTTCGACCGGCCGCCCGAGCGCGTCGTGCTGCTCAAGAGCGCGGCGGTGCCGTTCCTGCACGACCTCGGCGTGCTCGACCGGGTCGTGGCCCGGGCGGGCGAGTACCCGGACGCCTACTACGACGACGCGACGCGGGCGGAGCTGGACGCCGTCCCGCTGCTCACCGACCGCACGGACACCAGCGGCCACCTGCAGATCTCCCGGGAGGTGGTCATCGCCCAGCGGCCCGACCTCGTGATCGGGGAGGTCGACGGCCTGGGCCGGGACGTGCTGGCCGCGGCGGGCATCCCGCTGCTCGAGGAGGAGGGGCTGTGCGCCGACGGGCTGCCGGACGTGGGGTTCGACGCCGTCGACGACCAGATGGCGCTCTACGGACGGGTCTTCGACCGGCAGGACGAGGCGGCGGCCGCGACCGCCGCCCTGCACGAGCGCCTCGCGGACGTGCGGGCCGCGGCGGAGAGGACCGCGGCGGCGACCGGCCCGCGCACCGCCGCGGTGCTCTACCCCACCGTGGGCGGCGGGGTGACCTACGCGTACGGCGCCGCCAGCATGGCCCGCCCGCAGCTCGAGGCCGCCGGCTTCACCGACGTGTTCGCGGACGTCCCCGAGCGGGTGTTCGAGGTGACGCTCGAGGAGCTGATCGGCCGGGACCCGGACGTCCTGGTCCTGCTCTACCCGGACGGGGACCCGCAGGCCGTGCGCGACGCGGTCACGGGCCTGCCGGGCGCGCAGGACATCACCGCCGTGCGCGAGGGGCAGATCCTGGTCCAGCTGTTCAACTTCACGGAACCGCCCACCCCGCTCGCCGTCGACGGCCTGGAGCGCATCGTCGAGCGGTTCGCCCCCGGGGCCGCCCCGTGATCCGCGCGGCCGGCGTGCGGGCCGCGTACGGGAGCACCCCGGTGCTGCACGGGGTGGACCTCGAGGCCGTGGACGGGAAGGTCGTCGGGCTGCTCGGCCCCAACGGCAGCGGCAAGACCACCCTGCTGCGGACCCTGTACGGGGCGCTCCGGCCGCTGTCCGGCAGCGTGCGGGTGGACGGCGACGACCTCGCCGCCCTGCCGACCCGGGAGGTCGCGCGCCGGGTGGCGGTGGTGGTCCAGGAGCACGGCGACGAGCTGCCGGTCACGGTCGCCGAGATGGTGCTGCTCGGCCGGACCCCGCACCACGGCACGTTCGCGCGGACCACGGCCGAGGACGTCGAGGTCGCGGCCGACGCGCTGCACCGCGTCGGCGCGATGCGGCTGGCCCGGCGGGCGTTCGCCGACCTGTCCGGAGGCGAGCGGCAGCGGGTCCTCCTGGCCCGTGCGCTCGCGCAGTCCGCCGACCACCTCCTCCTCGACGAGCCGACCAACCACCTGGACGTGCGGTACCAGCACGAGGTGCTCGACCTGGTCCGCCAGCTCGGCGCGACCGTGGTCGTCGTCCTGCACGACCTGAACCTCGCCGCGGCGTACTGCGACCAGGTGGTGCTGCTGCACGACGGCCGCGTCGAGGCGGCCGGGACGCCGTCCGACGTGCTCACCCCCGAGGCGCTGGAGGCCGTCTACGAGGTGCGGGTGCGCCGCGTCGAGGTCGACGGCGGCTTCCAGCTCGCGTTCCGCCCGCGGGCGGCCGAGCCGTGGTGACCGGGCCGGGCCCCGGCGCAGCACCGGGGAGGCGGTGAGGTGGACGGCGTCTGGATCGTCGTCGGCACCGTCGTGCTGCTCGGCACGCTGCTGGACGTCTTCCTGACCGCGCTCGACTACGACGAGGCGGGGTTCCTGGCGGGCCGGGTCTCGCGCGTCCAGTGGCGGCTGCTGCGGGTGGTCACCCGGCGCCTGCCCCGGCGCTGGCGGCCGGCCGCGCTGCGCCAGGTCACCGGGCTGCAGGTGGTCGTCGTCATCGTGGTCTGGCTGTGCGGCGTGATCTGGGGCTTCGGCCTCATCTACTACGGGCTCATGTCGCGGTCGGCGTTCTCCGCGGCGGACTCCGGCGCCCGGTACGACCTGTTCGGCGCGATGTACTTCAGCGCCGCCCAGCTGTCGACGGTCGGCGGCTCGTACCTGTCCGCCGACACCGACCTGCTGCGCTTCCTGAGCATCACCGAGACCCTGACCGGCGTCGCCCTCGTCTCCCTGATCCTGACGTTCCTGCTCGGCGTCTACTCGGTGATCGCCGACCTCAACGCGCTCTGCCGGCACTTCCTCACCTCCGAGCGCGGCGCCGGGTCGCCGGTCGCCAGCCTCGCGACCAGCTTCGTCGACGGGCAGGCCACCGGGCTGTCGGGGCACCTCGACGGCATCGCCGGCTCGTTCGCCTCGTACACCGACGGGCTCCGGCTGCACCACGCGGCGTACTACTTCCAGAGCGGCCGGGACCAGTTCGCGCTGCCGTACGCGCTGCGGATGCTCGCGGGGACGATCGGCGCCCTGCGGTGGGGCCTGCCGTCCGGTCACCCCGCGTCCCGCGAGCCCGCCCTCGTGCCGCTGACCTTCCAGCTCCTGGAGTTCGGCGACCAGCTGCAGGACGTGCTGCGCTGGCGGAGCGCCGGGACGCCGGCGGTGGTCGACCGGGAGCGGTTCGCCGCGCTCGCCCGGGGCCGGGACGGCGGCGGGCCCGGGGACGAGTGGGTCGCGCGGTTCGTCCGGCTCGACGCGGACATGGCGGAACTCGCCCGGATCGCTCCGCTCGCCGACGTCGACGAGGCCTACGACCGCTACGCCGCGTGGCTGCCGTTCGCGTACCGGACGCAGCAGATCACGCTCGCCGTCAGCCGGGACCTCGACTACCAGCCGGTGATCCTGACGGACCGGCCGGTCTCGCTGCTGCAGGACGACGACCGGCCGGCGCACGACGCGCTCGAGGGACGGGCCGCACCGGTCCCCGCCCCGACCGCCCCCGCCCACCCCGGGCCGGGCCGGGTGACCCGGTGGGGCGCCCGGTGGGCCCGGCGGCTGTCCCTCGCGGACCCCGGCCGGGCCAGGCTGCGCGCGGCGGTCCGCGCGGTCACGGCGGCGGCCGCGGCCGTGCTGACCCTGTACCTGCTGTTCACCGCCCTCGGCGAGACCACGCCGCAGCCGGCCATGTTCGGCGGGTTCGTGGCGATCGCGACCACCGCCATCGCCGTCGACGCCACCGCGCGCGCCCGCCGGCGGACCACCCTCCTGGTCGTCCTCCCGGTGGCCGCCGTCGTGCTGCTCGGGGCGCTGGCCTCCGGCTCGGCCGCGTGGACCGCGGTGGTCCTCGTCGTCGTCGCCGCGCTGGGCGCGGGATCCGCGCGCTTCGGGCCCCGGTGGGCCGCGGTGGGCCAGGCGACCTTCACCAGCTTCTACTTCGCCCTGATCCTGCGGCTCGAGCTCGCGGACGTGCTGCTCTACCTCGCCGCCGCGGTCGTCGGCGTGGCCTGGGCGTACCTGCTCACCTTCGTCGTGGTGCCCGAGCGGCCCCGCCGCGTGCTGCACGACGGCGGCGAGGCGCTCGCGCGGCACCTCGCCACCGCCACCGAGACCCTCGTGGACGCCGTGTCGTGGGCGCGCTGGGACCCCGACATCCGCCGGCGAGTCGAGGCGGACACCCGCGAGCTGCAGCGCGGCGCGGCCCTGCTCGGCGGGCAGCTCACCGGCTCGGCGGCGGCCACCGGGATCGACCCCGCCTGGGCCGCCGAGCTGCGGCTGCGGCTGTTCGACACCGAGCTCGCGGCCGTCAACCTCGTGACGGCCGCGCGCACCGTGACCACCGCCACCGTCTCGCTCGAGCTGCGCGGCCGGCTCGCGGGCCGGCTCCAGCTGCTGCAGCTCCACCTCGCCGAGCTCGCCGCCCGGCCCGTCGGGGACGACCCGCCCCGCGCCGCCGGGTCGGCCCCGGCGCTGCCGCCCTGGCCGGACGACCGCGCCCCCGCGGACTGGCCGCCCGTGGCGCGCGCCCTGCACCAGGCGGCCGACGAGCTCTACCGGACCGCCGAGCAGCTGCGCACGGCCGAGGCGTCGGCGCTGGACCCGGCCGCGCCGCCCCTCGTCGTGCGGGACCTCGACGAGATCCCGGTCGACGACGGCGCCCTCGCGGAGCTGGACGACCTGTCCACCACGGCCGCGCCGCCCGAGCCGGGGCGGGTCCCGCCGCCCGCGCGCCGCGCGGTGCAGGCCGCGGTCGCCACGGCGGCCGGGCTCGCGATCGGCGAGGCGGTGTCCAGCACCCACCAGTACTGGGCGACCCTGGCCGCCTACCAGGTGCTCGGCGGCACGGAGGGCGAGACCTTCCTCAAGGGCACCCAGCGCATCGCCGGCACGGTGGCCGGCGCGGCCGTCGGCTTCGGCGTGGCCCTGGCCTCGGGCGCGGACCTGGCGGTCGTCGTCCCGCTGCTCGCCGTCGCGGTCTTCGCCTCGACCTACTACCAGCGGGTGTCCCCCGCGGTGTCGACCTTCTGGCGCACGATGATGTTCGCGATGATCTACGAGACGCTCGGCCGGCTGACCACGCTCGCGCTCGAGGTCCGGATCCTGGAGACCGCGCTCGGCGCCGCCGCGGCGCTGGTGACCGCCGCCGTGGTCCTGCCCATGCGGACCCGCACCCAGCTCAACCGCGACGCCGCCACCCTGCTGAGCGACGTCGACGTCGTGATCACGGCCACGCTGTCCCGGCTCGCGGGCGACGCGACCGTCCCGCTGCCGGCGATCCGCGAGCGGCTGCTCGCGGTCGACACCGACGTCCGGCGGCTCGGGACCACCGCCGCGCCGCTCCGGCGCGCGCCCGGCTCGCTCCAGGCCGGCGGCGTCGAGGGGCTCCTGACCGCCTTCTGGTCGCTGGCCTACTTCACGCGGCACCTCGTGCGCGCCGCCGAGCGCGGGCCCGCCGACCGCGCGCACGGGACGCCGTCCGACTGGGAGCGCGCCCGGGCGGCCACGTCCCAGAACCTGGCCGCTCTGTCCGCCGCGCTCGCCGACCGGGTGCCCGGCCCCGTGGAGCAGGACCTCGACTTCGACGGCCAGGACGAGCGGGAGACCGGCCACGGCCGGGTCCACGGCGACGCCCTGCGCCAGCTCGAGCGGATCAACCTCACCCTGGTCCTGCTCGTCGACGAGCTGACCAACGGCGCCGTCAGCGCGGGCGGGCCGGAGCCGGCCGTCGCCGCCTGAGCCGGGCCGTCGCCGCGCGGCGCGCCCGCCTCACCCGCGCGGCGGGCGAGCGAGGACCGGCGCGAGCGCCTCGACGAGGCGGCGGGCCGACGTCCCGTCCGGGTCGTGGTCCGGGTTGTGCTCGACCAGCGTCACGCCCGCGAGACCGGGGTCCGCCACCAGCGGCTCCAGGAGCGTGACCAGCACGTCCAGCGGCAGTCCGCGCCCGTACTGGGGCACGTCCGCGCCGGGCAGCAGCAGGGCGTCCAGCACGTCGACGTCGAGGTGCACGACGAACGGCCGTCCTCCGGGGCCGGTGACCGCCGCGAGCGCGCGGGCCGCCGCGCCCTCCGGGTCCGCCAGCACCTCGCGCGCGGCCAGGCGCAGGCTCGGCACGAGCCCGTGGACGTCCTCGTCGTCGTCCGCGAAGCCCAGGAAGCAGAGCGCCGCCGCGTCCAGCAGCGGGCGCCTGGTCCCCAGCCCGGCCAGCGCGTCCACCGTCCCCGGCAGATCGAGCAGGTGCGCGACGCCCATCGAGTCGAGGATCGGCTCCTCGGGGTGGTCGGCCGGCAGCTGCAGGTCCTGCCCGCCGTCGACGTAGACCAGCCCGACGTCCCCGTGCGCCGCCACCGCGGCCGCCACGAGCGGGAGCGCCAGGGTGCACTCGCCACCCAGCACGAGCGGCGTGTCGCCGGTCGCGAGCACCGCGGCCAGCGCGTCCCGCGCGTCCCGGAGCACCGCGGCCACGCCGTCGACGTCGTGGGGGCCGGGCGCCCCGGGGCCCGGCCCGCCGGGGCGGGGCCGCCAGCGCGCCACCGGCCGGTCGCCGTGGT
>NZ_SZYE01000076.1 GCF_005239125.1 Cellulomonas hominis
GCGCCCGCCGCACCCGCGCCTGCGCGCTCCGCCCGCGCCCGCCGCGCCGGTGCCGCGTGGGGCCACCGCGCCGCACCCGTCGTGCTGCTCGCGGTGCTCGTCGCCGCGTGGCAGGCCGTCGTCACCCTCGGCGACGTCCCGCCGTTCCTGCTGCCCGGCCCGGTGGCCATCGCCGGCGAGTTCGCCGAGTTCCTGCCGACGATCGCCTCGGCGGCGCTGGTCACCGGCACCAACGCGCTGGTCGGCCTCGTGATCGGCGCGGTGGTGGCGATCGCGGCCGCGATCCTGGCCTCCGCCGTGCGGGCCGTGGACCTGCTGCTGGACCCGGTGGTCGCCGGGCTCGCGGTGGTCCCGGTCGTCGCGCTCGCCCCGGTGCTCTACACGATGTACGGCGCCTCGGTGGAGACCGGGCGGCAGATCGTGGTGGCCGTCGCGGTCGGGGTGCCGGTGTTCGTGAACACGCTGCGCGGGCTCCGGCAGGTCCGGCCCGTGCACCGCGACCTGATGCGCGCCTACGCGGCCACGCCGCGGCAGGCGACCCGGGCCGTGACGATCCCGACCGCCCTGCCGCACCTGTTCACGGGTCTGCGGCTGGCGTCGTCGCTCGCCGTGATCTCCGCGATCGTCGCCGAGTACTTCGGCGGCCCGCGGTCCGGCATCGGGTCGTTCATCACCACGGCCGCGGCGGGGTCGAACTACGCCCGCGCCTGGGCCTACGTGCTCGGCGGCGTGCTCGTCGGGCTGCTGTTCTACGGGGCCACCTCCGCCGTCGAGCGGTGGGGGACCCGCGGGGTGCGCCGGACCTGAGGGCCGCGCTCCACCACGTCCCGCGCCCCGGGGGGTCGGCGCGGGCGGCACCACCCCACCTGCCGAGGGCGCCAGGCGGGCTCTCCCGTGATGCGACGACAAGGGGACGACATGAGGAACACCACCAGGCGGGCCCGCCTCGGGCTCGGGACGCTCGGCGTCGTGGCGGCGCTCGCGCTGACCGCGTGCGGCGGCTCGGACGACACCGCCGGCAGCGCGTCGACGGAGTCCGGCGGCGACGACGGGGGCCTGACCCCCGTGAAGCTCCAGCTCCAGTGGCTGACCCAGGCCCAGTTCTCCGGCTACTACGCCGCGCTGGACCAGGGCTACTACGAGGACGCGGGGCTGGACGTCGAGATCCTCCCCAGCGGCGGCGACATCGTGCCGCAGGACGCGCTCGCGAACGGCGAGGTCGACTACGCGATCGCGTGGGTGCCCAAGGTGCTCGGCTCGATCGAGCAGGGCGCGGACATCACCGACGTGGCGCAGATCTTCGAGCGGTCGGCCACCCTCCAGGTGTCCTTCGCGGACGCGGGGATCGACTCGGTCGCGGACCTCGAGGGCAAGACGATCGGCTCCTGGGGCTACGGCAACGAGTGGGAGCTGTTCGCCGGGCTCAACAAGGCGGGCGTGACGGACTTCGAGATCGTCCAGCAGGCGTTCGACATGAACGCGTTCCTGGCGGGCGACATCGACGCCGCGCAGGCCATGACCTACAACGAGTACGCCCAGCTGCTCGAGACCGAGAACCCCGAGACCGGCGAGCTCTACCAGCCCGAGGACTTCTCGGTCATCGACTGGAACGACGAGGGCACCGCCATGCTCCAGGACGCCATCTGGGCGGACGCGGGCCGGCTGGCCGACGACCCCGAGTACGCCGAGACGACGGTCGCGTTCCTCAAGGCGTCCATCCAGGGCTGGATCTACGCCCGGGACAACCCGCAGGAGGCCGCCGACATCGTCACGGCCGCGGGCTCGACCCTCGGCACCAGCCACCAGCTCTGGATGACGAACGAGGTCAACAAGCTCATCTGGCCGTCGACCTCCGGCGGCATCGGCCTGATCGACCCGGACGCCTGGGACGCCACCGTCGCGATGGCCAAGGAGACCTCCAACGAGACCGGCGCGACGATCATCAGCGCCGACCCGCCGGAGACCGCGTACACCAACGAGTACGTGCAGCAGGCGCTGGACGAGCTCGAGGCCGAGGGCGTCGACACCGAGGGCGCGGACTTCGCCCCCCTCACGGTCGAGCTCCAGCCCGGCGGCAACTGACCCGCGCGCGCTCACCCACGCGCTCTCCGCGCCGAGTGTCCAGGAACCGAGGCGATCTGCCCCGGCACGTCCCTGGGTTTCTGGACACTCGGCGCTCCGCTCTCACGGAAGGCCCGCAGGCATGACCTCATCCGACGGGGTGCTCGCGCTCGAGCTCGACCGCGCGCACGTGTTCCACTCCTGGTCCGCGCAGGGCGCGCTCGCGCCGCTCGTCGTGGCCGGCGCGTCCGGCTGCGAGGTCACGCTGGCCGACGGCCGGACGCTGCTCGACTTCAGCAGCCAGCTCGTCAACACGAACATCGGTCACCAGCACCCGCGGGTGGTGGCCGCGATCGCGGAGCAGGCGGGGCGGCTGACCACCGTCGCCCCCTCGCACGCGGTGCTGCCGCGCGGGCGGGCCGCCGAGGCGATCCTCCGGCACGCGCCCGCCGGGTTCTCCAAGGTGTTCTTCACGAACGGCGGCGCCGACGCCAACGAGAACGCCATCCGGATGGCGCGCCTGGTCACCGGCCGGGACAAGGTGCTGTCCGCCTACCGCTCGTACCACGGCAACACCGGCGCGGCCGTGGTCGCGACCGGCGACTGGCGGCGGGTGCCGAACGAGTACGCCCGCGGGCACGTGCACTGCTTCGGGCCGTACCTGTACCGCTCCGAGTTCTGGGCGTCGACCCCCGAGGAGGAGTGCGAGCGCGCGCTGCGGCACCTGGAGCGGGTCGTCGTGTCCGAGGGGGCGACGTCGATCGCGGCGATCCTGCTCGAGACCGTGCCCGGCACGGCGGGCGTGCTCGTGCCGCCTCCGGGGTACCTGGCCGGGGTGCGGGAGATCGCCGACCGGCACGGCATCCTGCTGATCCTCGACGAGGTGATGGCCGGGTTCGGCCGCACCGGGTCGTGGTTCGCCCTCGACCAGCACGACGTGGTGCCCGACCTGGTCACCTTCGCCAAGGGGGTCAACTCCGGCTACGTCCCCGCCGGCGGCGTCCTGCTGTCCGACGCTGTCGCGCACGCCTTCGACGACCGGGTGTACCCCGGCGGGCTCACCTACTCCGGGCACCCGCTGGCGATGGCCGCCGTCGTCGCGACCATCGAGGCGATGGAGGACGAGAAGGTCGTCGAGAACGCCGCCCGCATCGGCAGCGACGTGCTCGCGCCGGGGCTCGCGGCGCTCGCGGACGCGCACCCGTCGGTCGGCGAGGTGCGCGGGACCGGGGTGTTCTGGGCGCTGGAGCTGGTCGCGGACCGGGCGACCCGGGAGCCCGTCGGCGCCGCGGCGATGGGCGCGGTCAAGGCCGGCCTGCTCGACCGGGGCCTGCTGCCGTTCGTCCAGGACAACCGGATCCACGTCGTCCCGCCCTGCGTGGTCACCGACGCCCAGGTCGCGACCGCCCTCGCGGCCTACGACGAGGTCCTGAGCGCCCTCGACGCCACCCCCTGACCCCACCCGCGCCCTGCCCGCCCCCGCCCCGCCCGCGCCCCGCCCCGCCCCTGGTTCCCACCCGATCGTCGCCACGCACCCCGATCGACCGGGTGGCGGCGCGACGATCGGGTGGGGAACCGGTCGTAGGGTCGTTCCGGCCGCGCCCGCACCACGCCCGCTCCACCCGAGAGGACCCCCGCATGTCCGAGAACGCCAGCCCCGCCCTCCGCGCCGTCGTCACCGGTGCCTCCAGCGGGATCGGCGCCGCGACCGTCCGCCGGCTGCGCGCCGAGGGCTGGGACGTCGTCGCCGTCGCCCGCCGCGCCGACCGGCTCGAGGCCCTGGCCGCCGAGACCGGCGCCGAGCCGTTCGTCGCCGACCTCACCAGCGACGACGACGTGGCCCGCCTGGCCGCGCACGTCGAGGAGACCGGCGGCCTGACGTCGCTCGTCAACAACGCCGGCGGCGCCCTGGGCCTCGACCCGGTGGCCGAGGCCGACGTCGACGGCTGGCGCCGGATGTACGAGGTCAACGTGCTCGGCACGCTGCGCGTCACCAAGGCCCTGCTCCCGCAGCTCAAGGCCAGCGGCCGCGGCGACGTCCTGGTCGTCACGTCCACCGCGGCGATCGCGCCCTACGAGGGCGGCGCGGGCTACACGGGCGCCAAGCACGCCGAGCGGATGCTCACCACCACGCTGCGACTGGAGCTCATCGGGGAGCCGGTGCGGGTCATCGACATCGCCCCGGGCGCCGTCGCGACCGAGGAGTTCTCGCTCGTCCGGTTCGGCGGGGACGCCGAGCGCGCGGCGAAGGTCTACGAGGGCTACCAGCCGCTGCTCGCCGAGGACATCGCGGACGTCATCGCGTTCGCCCTGACCCGGCCGCACCACGTGAACATCGACACGCTCGTGGTCCGGCCGCGGGCCCAGGTGTCGAACACGCAGACCGCGCGGTCCTGACGACGCGCGGGTGCGGTGCCGGGGGCCGGACGACCCGCGGCACCGCGCCCGTCGCGGCCGGTCACGTCCCGGCGCTCACCGTGCCCTCCATCTCGTCCGCCCGGCGGATGTGCCGCGTGACCCACGGCGACAGCACCAGCAGCGCCACCGCGAACACCAGCGCCACCGCGCCGATCCCGCCGAAGTAGGCGGTGTCGGAGGCGCCCTCGGTCGCCTTGATGAGCTGCGCGGTGATCGCCTGGCCCGCGGCCGGCGCCAGGAACCACACCGCCATGGCCTGGTTCCGGAACGCGCGCGGCGCGAGCAGCGTCGTCGCGGCCAGGCCGACCGGGGACAGGCACAGCTCGCCGAGCGTCTGGATCACGTAGACGACGACGAGCACCCACGCCGGCGCGAGGCGGTCGACGAACACCGCCGACGCGAGCGACATCGCGAGGAACGAGACCGCCGCCAGCGCCAGGCCGATCGCGAACTTGGTCGCGGTCGGCGGGCGGTCGTGCGTCTTCGACCAGATCCACGCGAACACCGGCGCCAGGATGATGATCGACAGCGGGTTCACCGACTGGAAGAACTCCGGGCTGATCGTCACGCCGAAGAAGCTGAGCTCGGTGCGGTTGGCCGCGAACGCCGCGAGCGTCGTCGCCGCCTGCTCGAAGATCATCCAGAACAGCATCGCGCCGACGAACAGCGGGATGTACGCGATCACGCGGGGTCGCTCGGCGTCGGTGACCTTGGGGGAGCGGTACATCACCACGAAGTACGCCACCGGTGCGATGAACGCCAGGTACGACATCGTGTCGATGAACGTGTCCAGGTTGAACCCGCCCGAGACGACCGCGGCGATCAGCCCGACGACCACGATCCCGGCGACCAGGCCGAGGAACCCGCGGATCAGCTTCACGCGCTCCTCGGGGCGCACCGGGTTCGGCGCGACGCCGCCGGCCCGCCCGAGGTACCTGCCGCCCGCCACGAAGAACACCAGGGCGATCGCCATGCCGACGGCCGCGACGAGGAAGCCGGCGTGGTACCCGCCCCAGGCGCGCGCCGCGCCGACCAGGAACGGCGCCGTGAACGAGCCGATGTTGATGCCCATGTAGAAGATCGAGAACGCCGAGTCGCGGCGCTCGTCGTCGCGGGCGTAGAGCTCGCCGACCATGCTCGACACGTTGGGCTTCAGCAGGCCGGTGCCGAGGGCGACCAGGGCGATGCCGAGGTACGACGACCCCGCCGACGGGATCGCCAGGCAGACGTGCCCGGCCGCGATGATGATGCCGCCGATCAGCACCGACCGGCGGGCGCCGATCACCCGGTCCGCCAGCCAGCCGCCGACCACCGACAGCAGGTAGACGCTGGTGCCGTAGATCGACACGAGCGCCAGGCCGGTCGTCTCCGCGATGTCCAGGCCGCCGTTGCGGACGGAGTCGGTCAGGTAGTACAGCAGGATGGCGCGCATCCCGTAGTAGCTGAACCGCTCCCACAGCTCGGTGGTGAACAGCGTCATCAGGCCACGCGGGTGGCCGAAGAACGCGCGGTCGCCGGCCAGCTGCCCGGCCGGGGGTTCGCCGTGGGCGGCGGTGGTCATGGGGTGACTCCTGACGCTCGTCGTGGCGCGCCAGGACGACGACACCGAAATCCAGAATGTGGCCCCCCGTCGCACCACGGCAACAGGACCATGGGCCCGTGAGGTGCTCGGCGGCCCCGCTAAAGGGGCGCGGGGCGCGTGCGACCCGCGCTGCTACGGTCGCCTCGTCCGGACGGACCCCCCGCCGTCGCACCGCGTCACCGACGACCGCGAAGGGGCCCGCCCATGACCAGCGACGGCCGAGCCGCGCTGCCGATCCACGGCCGCGCCAGCTTCCGCACCGCCATCGACCGCACCGAGTTCCCGCCGCACGGGCTGGACCCGGACGAGGTCTACGAGCTGCTGCACACCGGGCTGATGCTCGACGGCCGGGAGACGCTGAACCTCGCCTCGTTCGTCACCACCTGGATGGAGCCCCAGGCGGAGGCGCTGATCCACGACACGCTGCGCAAGAACCACATCGACCACGAGGAGTACCCGGTGGCCTCGCTCGTCGAGGAGGCCTGCGTGCACATGCTCGGCGACCTGTTCCACGCGCCCGACCCCGCGGCCGTGGTCGGCGTCGCGACCATCGGGTCGTCCGAGGCGATCATGCTCGGGCTGCTGGCGCACAAGCGGACCTGGCGGCACCGCCGGGAGGCGGCGGGCCTGCCGGCCGACCGGCCCAACGTCGTGTTCGGCGCCGAGACCCACGTGGTCTGGGACAAGTTCGCCAACTACTTCGACGTCGAGATGCGCAAGATCCCGATGCGCCCCGACCGGTACACGATCACCGCCGAGGACGTGGCGTCCCGGGTCGACGAGCGCACGATCGCCGTCGGTGCGGTGCTCGGCACCACCCACATCGGGGAGGCCGACCCGGTCGCCGACATCGACGCGGCGCTGGTGCGGATCAAGCGCGACCGCGGCTGGGACGTCCCGCTGCACGTCGACGGGGCGAGCGGGGCGTTCATCGCGCCGTTCGCCGAGCCCGACCTGGCGTGGGACTTCCGCCTGGAGCAGGTCGCGTCGATCAACGCGTCGGGGCACAAGTACGGCCTCGTCTACCCCGGGGTGGGCTGGCTGCTGTTCCGCGACGCGTCGCGGCTGCCCGAGGACCTGGTGTTCAGCGTGAACTACCTCGGCGGCGCGCAGCCGACCTACACGTTCAACTTCTCCCGGGGCTCGGCGATGGTCCAGGCGCAGATGTACAACTTCCTGCGGCTCGGGCGCGACGGGTACACCGCGGTCGTCGAGACGATGCTGGCGAACGCGCGGTACCTCAACGAGTCGCTCGCGGCGACCGGCCGGTTCGAGATCCTCAACCCCGGGCTCTCGGAGCCGGTGGTCACGTTCCGGCTGACCGGCGACCCGGGGTTCGACGTCTACCACCTGTCCGCCCGGCTGCGGGAGTTCGGCTGGATCGTGCCCGCGTACAGCCTCCCGCCGGACGCCGAGGACGTGCACCTGATGCGGGTCGTCGTCCGCCTCGACCTCAGCCGGCTCATGATCGACCAGCTGCTGCGCGACCTCGAGCTGGCGTGCACCGCGCTCGCGGCGGAGTCGCCGTCGCCCCGCCTGCACCCGGCCCCGGACCTGTGGACCGCGCCCGCGCACGCCGCGGCGCGGAGCAAGGTGCGCACCGGCCTGCGGCCGTGACCCGGGCGCGGCCGGCGGGTGCCGCGCGCCCGGTCCGGCCGAGCGCGGCGAGCGTGCGGCTCGGGCTCCTGTTCGGGCTCGGGTCGGTGTGCTTCGCCGTCGGCTCGCTGCCGCTGTACGCCGCGCGGGTCGCCCCGGAGGTCGCGGCGTGGACGTTCGTCGTCGGGTCGGTGCTGTTCACCTCGGCGGCCGCGCTCCAGCTGGCGGGCACGCCGCGGGGGCGGCGGCTCGACCGGTGGGCCGCGGTCGTCCAGCTGGTCGGCACCGTGTGCTTCAACGTGAGCACCTTCGCGGCCACCCGCGACCTCGCCGCGCTGCCGGCGCGGCACCTGGTGTGGGCGCCGGACGTGTACGGGTCGGCGTGCTTCCTGGTGGCGAGCGTGCTGGCGTGCGCGGCGGTGCGGCGGGCGGGGCCGGTCGACCGCCGGGTGGCGGCGGTGAACCTCGCGGGGTCGGTGGCCTTCGGCGCGGCCGCGGTCGCGGCGCGGTACGTCGCCGGGACGACCCAGGAGACGAACGTCGCCCTGGTGAACGCGGGGACGTTCGCCGGCGCCGTGTGCTTCCTCGCCGGGGCCGCACTGCTGCCCGTCGGGTCGGCGCGGGAACGGGCGGCTGCCCGCCCCGCGGGTGGGTAGGCCAGGTGGGGCTTGAACCCACGACCGACGGATTATGAGTCCGCTGCTCTGACCGGCTGAGCTACTGGCCCTCGGTGGCCGACAGGCTACCCCGACGGGCCGGGACCGCCCCGGGTCCGGCTACGGTGGGTCACCGTGCCGCTCTTCTCCCGCCGCCATGCCCTGCCCGACGACGTGCGCCGCGCCCTCGACCTGCCGGCCGGCGACCGGGTGCTCGCCGCCGCGGCCTCGGGCGACCGCTGGCTGGTCGCCACCCGCGTCGCGCTGTACCTCGCGGGCGGGACCCCCGGCGCGGCCGGTGCCCCGGGTGCGGCCGGGGCGGCCGTCGGCGGCGTGCCGGTGCGGCGGCACCTCTGGTCCGACGTCGACCGCGCGTCGTTCGCACCCGACCCGCCCGCGATCACGGTGCACTGGGTGTCCGGGGCGGCCGAGGAGCTGCCCCTCGAGCCGCCCGTCCCGGTGGCCTTCGCGCAGACCCTCCGGGAGCGGGTGCAGTCCTCGGTCGTGCACGTGGAGACGGTCACCGTGCCCGGCGCGGGTCCGGTCCGGGTCGCCCTGCGGCGCGGCGAGGCGGGGGAGCTGTTCACGCAGGTCATCGGCACCGGGCGGGTCGACCTCGCCGACCCCGGGGTGGCCGGGCTGCTCGACGCCGCCGAGGCGCGGGTGCGCGCCGCGGCGGGCCTCCGCGCGTGACCGGGAGCGGCCCCGCCGTCGTGACCGGGACCACGGGGGACGTGTCCGGAGCAGCCCCGGAGGGCTGCTAGAGTTCTTCCCGCACGATCCCTCGTAGCTCAATTGGCAGAGCATCCGACTGTTAATCGGACGGTTACTGGTTCGAGTCCAGTCGAGGGAGCCACCACGACCCCCAGCGGCCACCGCCGCTGGGGGTCGTGCCGTTCCCGGGCCGCCGGACGGGCCCGCGGGCGGTCGCCCCGGGGAGAGTCAGCGCGCGGCCGGACGCCCGAGCTCCGGGCGCAGCACGTAGTCGGTGAACCCCGTGACGTTGCCCCAGGGGTCGGCCACCTCGACCGTCCACCCCGTCCCGACCTCGAACGGCGGGGCGCACAGGGTCGCGCCCCGGTCGGTCAGCTCGCGTGCGGCCGCGCGGGCGTCCGGCACCTCGACCCACACCCGGTGCCCGTCGGTGCGCGGGGCGTCCACGACCTGCACCCCGAGGCCCGGCACCTCGTCCCCGACGGCGAACAGGGCGGTGCCCATCGCGTCGAACCGCCGGTGCAGGCGCAGGCCGAGGACGCCGGTGTAGAACGCCACGGCCTGGTCCAGGTCCCCGACCTGGCGGAAGACGTTGTCGATCCCGAGGACCTCCACGGTGCCCTGCCTCTCGTGTCGTGCGACCTCCGGCGGGAGCGCGGAGCCGCCCTGGCCACGCTAGGACGCGTCCGGGCCGAGGGGGTGGGACCACCGGGTCCCGGGCCGTGACGGGCGTGGCGCTGGTCACGGCGCCGGGTGCCGGCACGCGTGCCGCGACCCGCCGAGGACCTACGGCCCGGCACGGCCGCGCGGCAGGTCTGGCAGGATGCCCCGGTTCGTCCGAATCGCTGCAGGAAGTCAGGGTCATGCGCAGGATCGCCGTCGCCGGCATCGTGGGAGTCGTCGCACTGGGTCTCGTCGGGTGCGGGGAGCTGTCGGTGCACCGCACCGGGTCCCCGGACGCCCGGGAGGTCGCCGAGGCGCGCGCGGCGCTGACCGAGTAGCCGCGGGGACCCGGGCGGGTCAGTCCGCCGCCTCCGGCGGCCACACGACCCGGAACCGCTCCAGCACGATCTCGTCGGACTCGCTCCACACGGCGCCGCGGGCGGCGCAGGTGCGCTCCCAGTAGATCCGGTGCTGCTCGCGCCAGCTGCGCAGGCCGCGGTCGTCCTCGCCCTCGTCGAACGCGAAGTCGGCGTCGACCTCGCGGAAGGTCGCGATCCGCAGCTCGACCGTGCGGAGCACCAGGGCGGGCGCGCCGCGGCCGTCGCAGGCGACCCAGTGCGCGCCGACCCGCGGCAGCGGCTCGCCGCGGTGGGCGAACTCGGTCACCAGCTCGGCGGTCGCGCGCTTGTTGCCGTACCGGACGATGCCGAGCAGCTCGTCGCTGAGCTCGACGGAGTCGCCGAACCGGTCGACCACGTACTCGTCGCCCGCGGCGACCGCCTCGGGGTGCGCGGCGACGTACGCGCGCCAGAGCGCGTCGGCGGCGGCGGTGTCGAGGGGACCGGGCGGGGTGCGGTGCTGGTTCACCCGCGCATCCTCCCAGGCGGCGGTGCGTGCCGGTCGAGCGGTGCGCCGGGCCGAGCGAGCACCCGACACGTCGAGCGTGCATCCGCCGACTACTCGCTCGACGTGTCGGTTGCCCACTCGGCACCTCGGCGCCCCCGCTACCGTGGCGGCATGGCGATCATCCACCGGGCCACGCTCGTGCCGACCAAGGTCGAGCTCGTCGCGGCCTGGCTGCCCGCGCAGCCGTGGTTCGACGGGCCCGCGGCGGAGGTGCGGCCGGTCGGCGCGTACCGGTTCGACGACCCGGAGGGCGAGGTCGGCATCGAGTCGCACCTGCTCGACGTCGGCGGCCGGCTGGTGCACGTGCCGCTGACCTACCGCGGCGCCCCGCTGGCGGGCGCGGAGGAGCGGCTCGTCGGGACGATGGAGCACTCGGTGCTCGGCACCCGCTGGGTGTACGACGGCCCGGGGGACCCGGTGTACCGCGCCGAGCTCGCCCGGGTGGTCCGCGAGGGCGACACCCAGGTGCGGATGTGGGTCGAGACGCCCGAGGGCCGGGTCGAGCTGGAGCCGACGGTGCGGGTGCGGGGGAGCGGCGTCGCCGAGGCGGCCGCCGCCGGTGACCCCGAGGTGGTCGTCGTGCGGGAGCCGCTCGCCGGGGCCGAGGTCCCGGCGTCCCGGGCGCTCACCGGCACCTGGGCCGGCCAGGACGTCCCGGTGGTGCTGGCCTACCTGCCCTGAGGCGCGGGCGCCCCGGCTACGCGAACAGCGCCTGCCCCAGGAACGGCCCGTCCTGCGCGAGCACCGGCGTCCCGTCCGGCCCGGTGGGCAGCGCGCCGTCCGGCACGCCCGGCGGCACGGCGAACAGCCCGGACCCGGTGTGGACCAGGTACTCCATCAGCCCGTCCTGCGACGACAGCCGGGTCTGCATCGGCACGTAGTGCGTCCGCGGGTCGACGACGAACGCGAGGAAGA
Source organism: Cellulomonas hominis (assembly GCF_005239125.1). Lineage (GTDB taxonomy): Bacteria > Actinomycetota > Actinomycetes > Actinomycetales > Cellulomonadaceae > Cellulomonas > Cellulomonas hominis_A. The sequence goes on from NZ_SZYE01000076.1 coordinate 11,512, forward strand.
ACAGCCCCGCGTCGAGCCGCCCCAGCGCGTCGTTGCCGTCGGTGAAGTTGTACCCGCGGCGCAGCATCCGGACGCCGTCGTTCTGCGTGGGGTGCGCGAGGCGGACGTGCGAGTCGAGTGCGACCAGCGGCTTCCCGTCGCCGCCCGAGGCGTCGAGGTCGGGCTCGGTGAACTCGGTGCCGCCGGACAGCGGCGCGCCCTCGCCCTTGGTCCGGCCGACGAGCGCCTCCTGCTCGCGCAGCGAGGAGCGGTCCCAGGTCTCGATGTGCATCCGGATCCGCCGGGCCACGAGGTAGGTGCCGCCGGTGAGCCAGGCCGCGTCGGTGCCGCCCTCGGCGGCCGCGTCCGCGGGTACCCAGACGTGCTCGTCGACGGCGGCGGGCTCCTCGGCCTTGAGGTTGGCGGTGCCGTCCTTGAAGCCGAACAGGTTCCGCGGCGTCTTCTGCGCGGTGCTGGTGGAGGAGGTGCGGCCGTAGCCGAGCTGGGTCCACCGGATCCGGGCGGTGCCGAAGGCGGCGCGGGACAGGTTCCGCACGGCGTGCACGGCGACCTGCGGGTCGTCGGCGCACGCCTGGACCACGAGGTCGCCGTCGCTGCGGGCGGGGTCGAGGTCGTCGCCCGCGAAGTGGGGGAGCGTGATCAGCCCGGCGGGCAGCCGCCCGGCCAGCCCGAACCGGTCCGCCTCGGCGCCGGGGGCCCCGACGAACAGCGACCGCCCGAACCCGATCGTGATCGTCAGCCCCGCGGCCGGCAGGTCCGCCGCCTCGCCGGTGTCGTCCGGCGGCGCGTCGTACGGGCCGGCGGCGGGGTCGAACTGGCCCGCCGGCAGCCCCTGGGTCATCCGGGCGGCCATCACGGTCCAGCGGCGCAGCAGGTCGACGAGCGCGTCGCGGTCCGTGGTCGTCACGTCGAACGCGGCGAGGTAGAGCCGGTCCTGCGCGGGCGTGACGATGCCGGCCTGGTGCGCGCCGGTGAACGGGTACGTGCGGTCGGCGGCGGACCCGGCGGACGCGCTCGCGGACCGCGCCTGCTCGACCGCCGCGGTCGCCGCGGCCCCGGCGGCCGCCGCGCCGACGACGAGGCCCCCGCCCAGGCCGAGCAGCGCCCGGCGGGACATCCCGCGCCGGCCCGCGGGCGCGCCGGCCCCGGGCGCGGCCCCCTCCGCCGCGCCCGGGACCGCCGTGCGCCCGTCCGTGTCAGGCCCCCGTCACGGTGCTGGTCAGCCGGGACAGCGGCTCGGACAGCGCGTCCACCGCGGCGGCCAGCTCGGTGACCTGCGCGTCGGTCAGGTCGGTGTACGGCGCGAAGCCGGCCTCCACCGAGCCCTGCGCGGCGAGCAGCGCCTCGAGCTCGACGAACCGCTGGTCGAGGTCGGCGGCCAGGTCGGGGTCCTGCTCGGTGACGACGTCCTGCAGCACCTCGTACGCGACCCGGGCGCCGTCGACGTTGGCCTGGAAGTCCCAGAGGTCGGTGTGCGACCAGATCTCCTCCTCACCGGTGACCTTGCCGGTGGCGACCTCGTCGAGCAGGCCCTTGGCGCCGTTCGCGATCTGGAACGCCTCGAACGTGAACCCGTCGGCGGTCACCTGGTCGACCAGCTTCTGGGTGTTCGCGACCAGGTCGTCCGCGGCGGCGGCGCGCTCCTCGGGGGTCAGCGGCACGTAGGTCTCGCCGCCGTTCGCGTCGGGCGCGGGCTGCCACAGGTCCTTCTCGATCAGGTGCCAGCCGGTCCAGGCCTGGCCGTCCTCGAGGTCGGCCTCGCGCAGGTCGAGCGCGGGGTCGAGGTCGCCGAACGACTCGGCGACCGGCTCGACGCGCTCCCAGTGCACCCGGGTCGCGGCGTACAGCTCACGCGCCCGGGCGTCGTCGCCGGCGGCGTAGGCGTCGGCGAACTCCTGCGTGCCGGCGATCAGCGAGCCGACCTGGTCCTTCACGTAGGCGACGTACGACGTCTCGGCGGCGGCGAGCTGGTCGGCCGTGTCGCCGGTCGGCCCGACGTCCTGGCCGGAGTCGGTGACGGTGAACGCCGCGCGGATGCCGTCGCCGACCATGCCGGGCTTGCACGCGGTGTAGTAGTCGCCGGGCGCGGCCTGCACCACGAGGTCGCGGGAGATGCCGGGGCCGATGTTCTCGATCTCGGACACGATCCGCAGGCCGTCGTCGGCCAGCAGGTAGAACTCGGTGACGTCGCTGCCGTCGTTGGTGACCGAGAACGTCAGGGTGCCGCTCGGCGCGCTGTCGGCGGACACCTCGCAGGCGTCGGCGGTCGAGCTGACCGTCAGCGCGCCGGCGGCGTCGCTGCTCGCGGCACCGCCGGCGGGGTCGTTCGGGACGCACGCCGCGAGCAGCGGCAGCAGGGCGACCGCGGCGGCGGCGCTCCAGGAGGTGCGGGACATCGAGGCTCCTTGTCAGGGCACGGGTCGTCGAGCCGGGGCGGCGGCGGGGGCGCCGCGCGGTGCTCGGGGTCAGGCGGCGGGCAGGGGGGAGGTCGTGGCCGGAGCGGGCGCCGCGGGGCGCGCGGGCGGGCGGCGGAAGGCGGTCCGCACGAAGAAGGTCATGGTCGGGACCACGTACGCGGTCCACGCGATCGCCTGGAGCCAGGTGGTGGCCGGCGTGAAGTTCAGGACGCCCTTCAGCAGCGTCCCGTACCAGCTGGTCGGCGGGACGGCGGCCGAGACGTCGAACGCCAGGCTGTGCAGGCCGGGCAGGATGCCGGCCTCCTGCAGGTCGTGGACGCCGTAGGAGAGCACGCCCGCGGCGACGAGCACGAGGAACGCGCCGGTCCAGGCGAAGAACCGCTGCAGGTCGAGCCGCATGACGCCGCGGTAGAGCGCCCAGGCGACGAGCACGGCGGTGGCCAGGCCGAGGGCGGCGCCCAGCAGGGGGGCGGCGGAGCCGCCGCGTGCCCCGGTGGTCGCGGTCGCCTGCGCGCTCGCCCAGAGGAACAGCGCGGTCTCCAGGCCCTCGCGCCCGACGGCGAGGCAGGCCATGACGACGACGGCCCGGCGGCCGGCCGCGGCGGCGTCGTCCAGCTTGTGCTGCAGGTCGCCCTTCAGGTGCCGGGCGGTGCGCGCCATCCAGAAGATCATCCAGGTCACCAGGCCCACGGCGACGATCGACAGGGAGCCGCCGATCGCCTCCTGCGCGGTGAACGACAGCCCCTGCGGCCCGAACGTCAGCAGCGCGCCGAACCCGAGCGACACGACCACCGCGACGCCGACGCCGGCCCACAGGGCGGGCAGCAGGTCGCGGCGCGCGGTGCGCACGAGGTAGGCGATGAGGATGCTGACGACGAGGGCGGCCTCGAGGCCCTCGCGCAGGCCGATCAGGTAGTTCGCGATCATCGGGCGGCTCCCGCGCGGGTGGGTGGTGGACGGTCCGTGCGCGCCCCGCCCACGGCACTCCCGACGAGCGCCGCGGCTAAGGCCAGGCGAACCTTACTCGCGGCACGGGGTGTCGCGGTACCTCGTCCCCGGCCGCGATCACACGGCGCCGGGGGACGAGGTCAGCAGCCCCGGGTACCAGGCGGGCACACGCTCGCCGACCGCGATGCCGAGCCACGCCCCGGCGAGCATCCACGGCCCGAACGGGATGCCGGACCCGCTGTCCGCGCGGCGGGTCACCAGCAGCCCGACGGCGTACAGCCCACCGAGGACGAACGCGGCGATCCCACCCACGGCGAGCGCCCCCCAGCCGAACCACCCGAGGCAGAGGCCGAGCACGCCCGCGAGCTTGACGTCGCCGAGCCCCACACCCCCCGGGGCGGCGAGCGTCGGCGCGAGGTAGAGCGCCAGGAGACCCGCACCGCCGACCGCCGCGCGGCCGAGCGCGCTCCAGGCCGGCTCGCCGCCGGGGTTCCAGGACGCCACGGCGAGCAGGGCCGCGCACACCGGGTAGGAGGGCAGCACGATCACGTCCGGCAGCCGGTGCACGTCCAGGTCGATCAGCGTGAGGACGACCGAGATCGCCGCCAGGTACAGCAGGGCGGGCAGTGCCCAGGTGAGGCCCTCGAGCGCGACGACGCCGACGAACAGCGCCGCCGTCGCGGCCCCGAGCAGCGGGTACCGGGGAGCCACGGGCTCGGCGCAGGTCCGGGACCGGCCCCGGAGCAGCAGCCACGGCAGCCCCGGCACGTCCTCCCGGGGGCGCTCCCGGTGCTCGGGGCCGGGGCACCCGCCCGGCGACGTCGCGACCGCCTCGCCGAGCAGGACCCGGCGGAGGACGACGTGGAGGAGCGAACCCGTCCCGAGACCGAGGAGGGCGGCGACGAGGACGAGGGGGGCGCTGGGCACGGGGCTCCTCGGCGGGCGGTGGGGGAGGGCGGGCAGCGGGTGTGGCGCGCGGGCGGCGGTCGCAGACGGTCATCGGGAGCGACGCCCGGGCTTCCAGCCTCGCCCGCGCCGCGGATGCGCTCGCACGACGGGGCCACCTACTCAGTGCGACCGCCACCGCCGTCACCCTCCGGGAACCCCCGCGCCGCGCACGGCACGGGGATAGCCTGCGAGGTGCGGTCGCGCGCGACAGCCGCGGCGCGGGACCGCACGCCACCCAGCAGCCGGACACCGGAGTGCTCTCATGGCCCCTCGACCGACGCGCCCCCTTCGCGCGGCCCGCGCGGCGGCCGCAGGTCGCACCACCGTCGGACCCGCGACGGGTGCCGCCCGGCCGGCCTCCCGACGACCACGGCGTGGCCTGGTCGTCGTCGGCGCGGTGGCCCTCCTGGTCGGGTGCGGGTCCACGCACGGTGCCGGCAGGTCGCCCGACGACCCCACGACCGTGCCCGCGGACCCGACACCGGGCCCGACCCTCGCGCTCGCCGCAGGCTCGTCGGTGGTGGGGCTGCCCGACGGCCTCGCCGCGCCCCCCGCGGAGGCGGTGGCGGGCGCCGCGCGCACCCCCGACGACGCGCTGATCTACGTCATCACCTCCGGGTCCGGCACCTGCCCGTCGATCGCCGGTCCCCGGGCGACGGACCGGGGCGACGGCACCGTGGCGGTCACGTTCACGGAGCCCGAGGACGGGCCGTGCACCAGGGACCGGGTCCCGGCGACGACCGTCGTCGCCCTGCCCGACGGGGTCGCGCCCGACAGCGACCTCGTGGTGGCGATCGGGGACGTCGGCGTGGTGACGCTGCCGGCCGGGTCGGCCGCGCCGGCGTGGGTGGGGGCCGGGGGGTGAGCGCGCGGCGCCGACCGGGGAGCGCACGGCGGACGCGTGCGCGGCTGGTGCGGGCGGTGCGGGCGGCGCGGGCGTCCGCGCGGGCGCGCGGGGCCTCCGGGGACACACCGCCCGTCGTCCACAGGCGTCGGTCGGGGACTGGCGGCCGCGGCGGGCCGCGCCGCTAGAGTCGGTGTCTCAGCCGCGCTCGACCGTCCCCCACCCCGGGAGCAGCACCGATGCGCGCAGATCCGGAACCTCCAGGTTCGCGACCCCGTCCCCCCGCCGACCCCTCGAGGGTGGTACCTGCCCCGCGTACCGGCCCCGAGCCGGCCGCAGGGCGGGCCGTCGGCACCACCCGCCCCGGAGATGACCAGACCCCCGCGCGGCGTCCTCGGCGCCGGGTCGCCGCGCAGGGCGACGCCGCCGCGGCGGGCGGGCACCGGGCCAGCGCGGCCTCGGCGTACCTGCGGGCGTCCGCGTACTTCGCGGTGGCGGTGAACGCGGTGGCGGCGCTCGCGTCGGAC
>NZ_SZYE01000077.1 GCF_005239125.1 Cellulomonas hominis
GCGGCCCCGCGGCGGGCGGGTCTGGCGCCGGCCGGGCTGGCGGGCGCCGTCCGCGCGGCCGCCCCGGTCCCGCTCGCGGCCGTCCTCGTCGCGCCGCGGATGCCGACCGACGTCCGGCACAACTCGAAGATCGACCGCACCCGGCTCGCGGCGTGGGCGTCGCGGGTGCTGTCCGGCGGGCCGGTGGGCGCGCCGTGACCGTCCTGGTGACCGGCGCGTCCGGCCTGCTCGGCGGCGCGGTGGCGCGCGTGCTCGTCGAGCGGGGCGCGGACGTCCGCACGCTCCAGCGCCGGCCCTCGGGCGTGGCCGGCGCGCGCGACGTCGCGGGTTCCGTGACCGACGCCGACGCGGTGGCCGCGGCCCTCGACGGCGTCGACGCGGTCGTGCACCTCGCGGCGCGGGTCTCGCTCGCCGGGCCGCGCGAGGAGTTCGACGCCGTCAACATCGGCGGCACCACGACGCTGCTCGACGCCGCCGAGCGCGCGGGGGTCCGGCGGTTCGTCCAGGTGTCCTCGCCGTCCGTCGCGCACGGCGGGGCGTCGCTCGTGGGCGTCGGGGCCGAGCCCGCGGACCCGGCGCACGCCCGCGGCGACTACGCCCGCACCAAGGCGGCCGCCGAGCTGCTGGCCCTGGACCGGGACCGCGCCGCCGACGGCGGCATGGCCGTGGTGGCCGTGCGCCCGCACCTCGTGTGGGGCCCGGGCGACACGCAGCTCGTCGAGCGGGTCCTCGACCGCGCGGCGCGCGGCCGGCTGCCGCTGCTCGACCACGGCGCCGCCCTCATCGACACCACGTACGTCGACAACGCCGCCGACGGCATCGCCGCGGCGCTCGACCGGGCCGACGCGCCGGAGGTGCACGGGAACGCCTACGTGCTCACCAACGGCGAGCCGCGGACCGTGGCCGACCTGCTCGTCGGCATCTGCCGCGCGGGCGGTGTCCGGCCTCCGGCGTGGCGGGTCCCCGCGCGCCTGGCGCGGGCCGCGGGCGGCCTGGTCGAGGCCGCGTGGCGGCTGCGCCCCGGCACCGACGAGCCGCCCATGACGCGGTTCCTCGCCGAGCAGCTGTCGACCGCGCACTGGTTCGACCAGCGCGCCACCCGGGCCGACCTGCGGTGGACGCCGGCGGTGACCCTGGACGAGGGCTTCGCGCGACTGGCGGCCCACTACGCCGGCGCGCGGGCCTGACCCGCCACCCCCGACCTCCCGCCGCCCCACCGACCCCCCGCCGCCCCACCCGCCCCGCGCCCCGCCCCGCGATCCGCGACCCGCGCCCCGCCGCGCCGCGACCCGCCGAGTCTGCGGAAGCTGCGGGGTTCCGGACGCTCGAACCCCGCAGCTTCTGCGAGGTCGGCGTCGTCCCGGGGGTGGGGAGACGGCGGCGCGGCGGCGCGGCGGCCGCGCGTCAGTGCAGCGGGTCGACCGGGATCCAGCGAGGCCCCGAGCGTCGGGCGACGGTGGCCCGGCGCACCTCGGCCAGCTCGCGCGCCCGGTGCGCCACCCGCCGCCCGATCCGCGCCGCGCCCTCGTCGTCCCCGGCGAGGTACCGCACGACCACCCGCGCCTCCCCCGCGACGACGGCGACGTCCTGCGCCTCCACCTCGGTCACCGCGCGGGCGGCGTCGGCCGCGGCGGGCAGCAGGGCGGCGGGGTCGACGCCGGGGTGCAGCAGGCCGACGCCCAGGGTCACGCGGTACGACGGCACGGCGGGCAGCGTACCGGCGTCACCGCGCTCGTCCCGCGCGCCGCGGCGCGGCTCACATCGTGATCGAGCCGTCGGCCCCGATGGGCCACCCCGGGTTGTGCGCGACCTCCCACACGTAGCCCTCGGGGTCGGCGAACGCCCCCGAGGTGCCGCCCCAGTCGGCCACCGCCGCGGGTCGCAGCACCGTCCCGCCCGCCGCGGCCGCCGCGGCGAGCACGGGCGCCACCTCCTCGGGCCCCCGCACGTTGTACGCGAGCTCCACCCCCGGCGCCCCGCGGCCCCCGACGCCGGTCCACAGCGCGAGGACCAACCCGTTGGCCTGGAAGAACGCCACCTCGTCGTCGGGCCTCCGCGGCGCGGGCCACCCCATGGCCCGGTAGAACGCGCACGCCCGGTCGAGGTCGGTGACGCCGAGCGTCACCACGCTGATCCGCGGTTCCATGCCTCCTTCCTACCGCCCCTCCACGACATCCACCCGGGATCGGGGGGACAGCCCCCGGGTGCTCCCGCGCGCGGTCACGTAGCGTGGACGCATCCGAACGACGGGCGTCCGCGCTCATGCCAGCGGCTGGGAAGTCGACCACCCCCCACGTTCGGAGCGCGCTTCGTGACACCACCCCCCGCATCCGCCGCCACGACCGCACCCGCCCCCGCGCAGGCCACCGCCCGGCCGAACCAGGCCGCGTCGACCGGCTCCTACCAGGAGCTGTCCCGCCAGGTCCGCGACGCGGGCCTGCTGAACCGCACCCCGGGGTTCTACATCCTGCTGCTGATCGGCCTGGGCATCGCCCTGGCGGCGCTGGTCGCGGGATCGGTGCTCCTGGGTCGCTCCTGGTTCCAGCTGCTGATCGCGGGCGGCCTCGGGATCGTGCTGACGCAGTTCGCGTTCGTCGCGCACGAGGCGTCGCACCGGCAGGTGCTCGCGTCCGGGCCGGCGAACGACCGGCTGGGACGGATCCTGGCGAACGGCGTGGTCGGCATCAGCCACTCGTGGTGGATGACGAAGCACTCGCGGCACCACGCGAACCCGAACCACGTCGGCAAGGACCCGGACATCGCGCCGGACACGATCGTGTTCCTGCACTCGGACGCGGCGAAGCAGAGCCGGGTGATGGCCGCGCTGACCCGCGTGCAGGGCTGGGCGTTCTTCCCGCTGCTGACGCTGGAGGGCCTGAACCTGCACGTGACGGCGTTCCGCAGCCTGCTGGCGCAGGAGCGGTCCCGGGCCCGCACGCTGGAGCTGTCCATGCTCGTCGTGCGGCTCAGCGTCTACACCGCGGCGGTGCTGTGGTTCCTGGGCCCGGCCATCGGCTTCGCCTTCCTCGGCGTGCAGCTCGCGGTGTTCGGCGTGTACATGGGCGCGTCCTTCGCCCCGAACCACAAGGGCATGGCGATGATCCCGGAGGGCAGCCGGCTGGACTTCCTGTCCAAGCAGGTGCTGACGTCCCGGAACATCACCGGCGGGCACGCGATGAGCACCCTGATGGGCGGGCTGAACTTCCAGGTGGAGCACCACCTGTTCCCGAGCATGCCGCGCCCGCACCTCGCCCGGGCCCGTCTCCTGGTGCGGGAGCACTGCCTCCGCAACGGCGTGCCGTACACGGAGACGTCGCTGCTGCGGTCCTACGCGATCGTGGTCCGGTACCTGAACGACGTCGGGCTCGCGGCCCGCAACCCGTTCGACTGCCCGATGGTCCAGCGGTACCGCGGGGTCTGAGCGACCCGAGACAGCAGAACGCCGGCCGTCCCACCGAGGTGGGGCGGCCGGCGTTCGCGCGTCAGCTCAGAGCGGGCGGATGTTCGCCGCCTGCGGGCCCTTCGGGCCCTCGGTGACGTCGAACTCGACCTGCTGGTTCTCCTCGAGGGAGCGGTAGCCGGAGGAGGCGATCGCGCTGTAGTGCGCGAACACGTCCGGGCCGCCCTCGGTGGGGGCGATGAAGCCGAAGCCCTTCTCGGCGTTGAACCACTTCACGGTGCCGGTGGTCATGATGTCTTCTCTCGTTCGGGGACCGGAACCGCGGGCGCAGCTCCTGGTGCCGCGCCACGACGGGCGCGGACGGTGGTGGGTGCGCACGCAGGTGGCGGGCGCGGGGGCGCGACGGCCGGCCGCGGTGAGCGCGGCGACGGCGTCGTCCCAGGTCGGGACCACGGCCACCGGGCGCGACAGCGCGTCCATGACGTGGTGGCCGTCGGGCTCGCGGGCGATCAGCCCGGCGTACTCGCCGGCGACGGTCGCGGCCCAGAGGTTCTCGTCCGCCTGGCGCCACTGGACGGGCGCGGTGTCGGCGGGGGTGGTCGTGCGGGGACTGGCGGTGGTGATGATCAGACGACTGCTCTCACTCCGCACGACGTCGGCGGAGGCTGGGGGCGACGGCACCGGGTGGGGTGTCGTCCGGACTGCTGCAGGAGCCCCGGGATCCTCGAGGGAACCCGGGCCTCCGGCGTGAGCCGCCTAAGGGAATCGAACCCTTGACCTTCTCATTACGAGTGAGACGCTCTGCCGACTGAGCTAAGGCGGCACGCCCACCGATCCGGCGGACGAGCACGGACACTGTACCTGGCGGACGGCGGGTCCTCCAAAGCGAGCGCCGCGAGGGGTCAGCAGCGGGTCCCGTCGGCGGGCACCGTCCCGTCGACCAGGTAGGCGTCGACGGCGTCCGCGATGCACGCGTTGGACCGGCCGTACGCGGTGTGGCCCTCGCCCTCGTAGGTCAGCAGGTGGCCGGAGTCGAGGGTCTCGGCCAGGCTCTCGGCCCAGGCGTACGGGGTCGCCGGGTCGTTGGTGGTCCCGACGACGACGATCGGCGCGGCGCCCGCCGCGGAGTAGTCGTCGAGGCCGCCGGCCTCGGGCACCGGCCACTGGTCGCAGATCACACCGCCGTAGCCGAAGAAGTACCCGACGGTCGGCGCGACCTGCTCGACGGCGGCGGCCTGGGCGCGCATCTCCGCGACGTCGGTGGTGCCGCGGTCGTCGGCGCAGCCGATCGCCCAGAACGCGGCCGTGGAGTTGGACGAGTAGGTGCCGTCGGGGTTCCGGTCGTAGTACAGGTCGGCGAGCTGGAGCAGGACCGAGCCGTCGCCGGACAGCGCCGCGTCCAGGCCCATCGTGAGGTAGTTCCAGGACCCCTCGTCGTACAGCGGCAGGGCGATGCCGCTGAACGCCAGGGTGCCGGTGAGCGGCCGCGAGGTGCCGGTCGGCAGCGGGGACTTGCGCGCCCGGTCGAGCACCGACCGCACCTGGGCGAGCCCGTCGTCCACCGTGCCGGTCAGCGGGCAGTCCGCGCCGGCCTGGCAGTCCGCCACGTAGGCGCGCAGCGCGTTCTCGAAGCCCTCCGCCTGGCCCTCGGACAGCTCCTGGGAGGACAGCGTGGGGTCGAGCGCGCCGTCGAGCACCAGGCGCCCCACCTGCTGCGGGAACAGCGCGGCGTAGGTGGCGCCGAGCTGGGTGCCGTACGAGTAGCCGACGTAGGTGAGCGTGTCGTCGCCGAGCGCGGCCCGCAGGACGTCCATGTCCTTGGCCGCGGACACGGTGTCCACGTGCCCGAGGAGCGGGCCGGTGTTCTGCAGGCACGCCGCGCCGAACGCGCCGTACGCGTCCTCCGCCGCCTGGATGCCCTCGTCGGTGGTGAAGTCGAAGTCGGTGGAGACGATCTCGTCCATCTCCGGACCGTCGACGCAGGTCACCGGGGTGGACGCGGCGACGCCGCGTGGGTCGAAGCCGACCAGGTCGTACCGGTCCACGACCTCGTCGCCGAACCGCGGGATCGCGATGGAGGACAGGGCGTCGGTGCCGGAGGAGCCCGGGCCGCCCGGGTTCACGAGGAGCGAGCCGAGCCTGTCGCCCGTGGCCTGGTGCCGGCTGACCGCGATCTCGATGGTCTCGCCGTCCGGGTCGGCGTAGTCGAGCGGGACGACGAGGGTCGCGCACTCCAGGTCGCCGCACGCCTGCCAGTCGAGCTCCTGCGCGTACATCGCGTCGAGGCCCCGGACGTCGGCGGCGGTCGGGGCGGTCGTCACCTCGGTCTGCTCGCGCGGCGCGGTGCAGCCCGCCAGGGCGAGCGCGGCGACGGCGGCCAGGGCGGCGGTGCGGGCGGGCCCGCGGCGGCGGGTCGCGGGCACGGGTCGGCTGAGGGCTCTCGGCGCGGGAGTCACGCCCCCACGGTAACGGCCCGTCCGAGGCCCCCGCGCCGCGCGGGGCGTCAGGCCTGCGGGCGCAGGGCGATGAGCATCGCCTCGACCGCGAGCAGGGGCGCGACGTTCCCCTCCAGCCGGGTGCGCGCCTCCCCCACCGCGCCCATCCGGCGCACGGTCTGCTCGGGCGTCGAGGACTCGGCGATCGACCGGGCGGCGTCCTCGTGCTCGGCGTTCACCAGGTCGACGTCCGCCCCGAGCTGGAGCACGAGCACGTCCCGGTAGAACGACAGCAGGTCGACCATCGCCCGGTCGAGCACGTCGCGCTGCGCCCGGGTGGCGCGGCGCTTCTGCTCGTCCTCGAGCTGCTTGACCTGCCCGCGGAGCGCCGGCGGGACCACCGTGAGCCCCTCGGCGCCGAGCGCGTGCAGCAGGGCCTGCCGCTCGGCGGCGTCCCGCTCCTCGGTCGCCGCCTTCGCGTCCGCCTGCGCGGTCTCCACGAGCTCGGCCGCGGCGAGCACGGCGTCCCCGACACCACGCAGCCGCGGCGCGATCCGCAGCACGGCGGACCGCCGGGCACGGGCCTCGGGGTCGCGGGCGAGCCGGCGGGCGACGCCGACGTGCGACTGCGCCGCGCGGGCGGCCACCAGGGCGACGCCGGGGTCGATCCCGTCCCGGCGCACGAGCAGGTCGGCGACGGCCTCGACCGGCGGCACCCGGAGCGCGACCGAGCGGCTGCGGGACCGCAGGGTCACGAGCACGTCCTGCGGGCTGGGCGCGCAGAGCAGCCAGACGGTGCGCGGCGGCGGCTCCTCGATGGCCTTGAGCAGCACGTTGCCGGAGGTCTCGTTGAGCCGGTCCGCGTCCTCCACCACGATGACCCGCCACCGGCCCTGGGACGGGGCGCGCTGGGCGAGCTCCACCAGCGGCCGGACGGTGTCGACGCGGATGACCACGCCCTCGGTCGACACGAAGGTCACGTCGGGGTGGGTCCCGGCGAGGACGGTCGCGCAGCCCGGGCTGCGCGGGTCCCCCGAGGGGTCCTGGAGCGCCGCCGCGAACGCGCGCGCGGCGTTGGACCGGCCGGAGCCGGGCGGGCCGGTGATCAGCCAGGCGTGCGTCATCCTCGACGGGTCCGCCACGGCCTCGCGCAGCACGGCGACGGCCGGCTCCTGCCCGACGACGTCGTCCCAGACGGTGCTCATCGCGCGCCGCCCGCGCCCGGTGCCGCGGGCGCGGGCCCGGTCCCCAGCAGCGCCGAGACCCGCGCGCGCACGTCGGCGGCGATCTCCCCGACCGGCCGCGCCGCGTCCAGCACGAGCCAGCGCCCCGGGTCCGCCGCGGCGCGCGCGAGGAACGCCTCCCGCGTGCGGCGGTGGAAGTCGTCGCCCGCGCTCTCCAGCCGGTCCGGCTGGTCCGGGCGCGCGCGCAGCCGGCCGAGGCCCGCCACCGGGTCGAGGTCGAGCAGCACGGTGAGCGCCGGCAGCAGCCCGCCGGTGGCCCACAGCGAGAGGTCCTCGACCTCCTGCGCACCGAGGTCGCGGCCGGTCCCCTGGTAGGCCACGGAGGAGTCCAGGTACCGGTCGGTCACGACGACCGACCCCGCCGCGAGCGCGGGGCGCACCAGCGACGCGACGTGGTGCGCGCGGTCGGCGGCGTACAGCAGCGCCTCGGTGCGGGCGTCCAGGTGCTCGCCGTGCAGCACCTCCCGGCGCAGCACCCGGCCCAGGTCGGTGCCGCCGGGCTCGCGGGTCAGCACGACTGTCAGCCCCCGCTCGGCCAGCCACTCGCCGAGCAGGCGCGACTGGGTGGACTTGCCGGCGCCGTCCCCGCCCTCGAACGACACGAACAGCCCGCCGGGCACGGTCGGGAGGGGCCGGGGCGCCGGCGGGTGGGGCTGCGTCACGCGCGCCAGGGTATCCACCCCCGCCGACACCCCTCGCACCGGGCCCTCGTGAGCGCCACGAGGCGGGTCGGGGTGCGTCGGATCACTCGCCCGGGTAGACGACCCCGACCTGCGCCCGGACCTCGTCCATCGTGCGCAGCACGCCGAGGGTGTCCGCCCAGGACATCCGGGGGCTCTCGGTGGCGCCCTCGGCCACCCGGCGCGCGACCTCGGCGGCCTCGTACTGCAGCCCGCGCTCGACCGGCTGGTCGAAGGTCCAGGTCCGGCCGTCGCGCCGGGTGACCCGGAACGACGTGGGCGCGTAGAACGAGCCGTCGATCGTGATCGTGCCCTCGGTGCCGCTGATCGCCGCGGTGGTGGGCGTCCTCGCCCAGAGCGTCGTGGTGAGCGCCGCCTGGGTCCGGTCGCCGTAGCTCAGCACGATCGCGAGCTGGCCGTCGACGCCGGTCTCGGTGAGCGCCCCGACCGCCCGCACCTGGGTCGGCACGCCGAGGAAGTCCTGCGCGAACGCGACCGGGTACACGCCGAGGTCGAGCAGCGCGCCGCCCGCCAGCGCCGGGTCGTACAGCCGGTGGGACGGGTCGAACGGGAAGTACTGGCCGTGGTCGGCGTGCACGGCGACGACCTCGCCGATCTCGCCCGAGTCGATGACCTGGTGCACGGCGGCGACGTGCGGGAGGAACCGCGTCCACATCGCCTCCATCACGAACACCCCGGCCGCGCGGGCGGCGGCGAACACCTCCTCCGCCTCGGCGGCGCTGCGGGTGAACGCCTTCTCCACCAGCACGTGCTTGCCCGCGGCGATCGCGAGCAGGGCGTGCTCGCGGTGCTCGGAGTGCGGGGTGGCGACGTACACCGCGTCGACCTGCGGGTCCTCGACCAGGGCGCGGTAGCCGACGTGGGTGGTGGGGATGCCGTGGGCGGTGGCGAACCGCTCGGCGCGGGTGCGGTCCCGGGACCCGACGGCGACGAGCGGGGCGCGGGTGCTGCTCCGGACGGCGTCGGCGAAGGCCCCGGCGATGCCGCCCGCGCCGAGGATGCCCCAGCGGATCGACGGGGCGGTGCGCGGGTCCTCGGTGAGTGCCATGCCGCGACCCTACTGCGCACGGACGGACCCGTGACCAGGTGCCCTGGCGGCCCGGCACGGGCGGTCCGTACGGTGGAGGGGTCGGCGACCGGCCAGGTCCGTGACCGACGGGCCCGGCGCCGACGCGACCCCGCCAGGAGGAGCCGTGTCCGCGACCCAGGAGCACCTGCCCGTCCGTACCCTGATCAGCCCGTCCCGCTACGCCCAGGGGCCCGGCGCGATCGAGCGCCTCGGCGAGCTGGTCGCCCCGATCGGCCGCACGCCGCTGGTGGTCGCCGACGACACCGTGTGGTCGTTCGTCGGCGACGCGGTCACCCGGTCGTTCGACGCGGCGCGGCTGCCGCTGACCCGCGACGGGTTCGGCGTGTACGCCACCGCCGCGGCGGTCGAGTCGATCGCCGCCCGCGTGACGGAGCTCGGCGCGGACGTCGTGGTGGGCGTCGGGGGCGGCTCGGTGATCGACGCCGTGAAGGCGGCCGGCCACCTCGCGGGGGCGCGGTGGGTCTCGGTGCCGACCGTCGCCTCGACCGACGCCCCGTGCTCGGCGCTGTCGGTGATCTACGACGACGAGGGGGGCTTCGAGGAGTACCGGTTCTTCCCGCACAACCCGGACCTGGTGCTCGTGGACACCCGGCTGGTGGCCAACGCCCCGGTGAAGTTCCTCGTCGCGGGGGTGGGCGACGCGCTCGCGACCTGGATCGAGGCGCGCGCCGTGGCCCGCGGCGACGGGACGACCATGGCCGGCGGGCTGCCGACCGCGACGGGGACCGCGCTGGCCCGGCTGTCCTGGGACATCCTCTGGGAGCACGCGCTCCCCGCGATCGACGCGGTGCGCGACCACCTGGTCACCCCCTCGGTGGAGAAGGTGGTCGAGGCGAACACGCTGCTGTCCGGGCTGGGCTTCGAGTCGGGTGGGCTCGCGGCCGCGCACGCGATCCACAACGGCCTCACCGCGGCGCCGCAGACGCACGGGCTGACCCACGGGCAGAAGGTGAACATCGGCTCCGTCACCCAGCTGGTGCTCGAGGGCGCGCCGGTCGACGAGATCCGGGACTTCGTCGAGTTCACCACCCGGGTCGGCCTGCCGAACACGCTCACCGAGGTGGGGCTGACGCCGGGTGACGTGGCCGACCTGACCCGGGTGGCCGAGGCGGCGACCGCGGAGGGCGAGACGATCCACGCGATGCCGTTCACCGTCCGGGTGCCGGAGCTGGTGGACGCGCTGCGGTCGATCGAGGGCTTCTCCCGCCGGGTCCGGGCGGACGCGGGGCTGCCGGAGCCGGTGCCGCACCGGGCGCACTGACTCCGGCGCGGGGCACCCCGGGCGGCCCGGGGTGCCCCGCCGGTCAGGCGGCGAGACAGAGCGCGTAGGTGATCGCCGGGGTCAGCAGCGCGATGCCGTAGATCCCGGCGCGCACCACCTCCGGCGGGTGCAGCCCGAGGTCGCGCAGCGCGTGCCAGGTCCGGTGGCAGCAGTGCCACAGCACCAGCCCGAGCGCGACGCACACCGCGAGCGCCCCGAGCGGGTGCGTCACGAACCCGGCGACGCGTGCGTGCACGGCGGCCGGTTCCCCGAACACCCCGAACGGCACCAGGAGCCCGAAGACGACCACCAGCACCGGCATGGTGAACACGGCGAGCATCCCGCCGCCGCCGAACAGGGCCCAGAGCAGCGGCTCGTTGGTCCGTCCCTCCCAGCGACGCATCACGGCCTCCCGAGCCAGAGCACGACGACGACGGCGAACGCCGCGAGCAGCAGGTAGTGCACCAGCACCACCCAGCGCGGGTGCAGGTGCCGGCGGCCGCGGCGCACCCGGATGACGGCGGGGGTCGCCCGGAACCAGGTCGTCGCGTGCACCACGGCCATCACCAGGGCCACGACGGTCAGCACGACGACGGCCGGCGACCGCTGCAGCCCGACCCACCGGGTGAACGCGTCGACGCCGCGGTGGGCGGCCACCAGACCGGTCACCAGGTTGAGCACGAACAGCCCGACGACGACGCTCGACGCCTCGCGCAGCGCGTACGCGCGGTACTCGCCGGTGGCGAGGAACCAGGCCCGGCGCACGGGCGGGCGGTGCGGCCGACGCGCCGGGCGGCCCCGGGGGTCCGCGGCGGCCGGGTCCGCGGTTGCCGGGTCCTCGGCGGCCGGGTCCGCGGTTGCCGGGTCCACGACGGCCGGGTCCGCGGCCGGGTCCGCCGGCTCCCCCGCGGTCACGACCGGCCCCCGCGCCGCGGCAGCAGGAACTCCGCCGCCCACGCCGCCGCCGTCGCCGCCTTGGCCTGCTGGATCGCCGCCGCGGGGTCGACGCCCTTGGGGCACGCCGTCGAGCACGCCCCGACGAAGGTGCACGCCCACAGCCCGTCCTCGCGGTCGAGCGCGGGCAGCCGGTCATCGCCCCCGTGGTCCCGGGAGTCCTTGTCGTACCGGACCGCGGCGGTGATCGCGGCCGGCCCCAGGAAGTCCGGCGCGAGCGCGACCTGCGGGCACGCGGCGTAGCAGAGCAGGCAGTCGATGCACATCGCGTAGTCGCGGTACGCCAGCAGCTGCTCGGGCGTCTGCCGGTTCCCGGTGCCGCCGGGCGGGTCGTCCGGGTCGGGCACCAGCCAGGGCCGCGCCCGCTCCAGCGACGCCATGAACGGCTCCAGGTCCACGACGAGGTCCCGCTCGACGGCGAGGTTCGCGAGCGGCTCCACCACGAGGGGGCCGGGCGCGTAGTCGCGGACGAAGGTGCTCGCAGCCCAGCCGCGGCGTGCCGTTGAGCTGGAAGCCGCAGGACCCGCAGATCGCCATCCGGCAGGACCAGCGGAACGCGAGCGTCGGGTCGAGGTGGTCCTTGACCCAGTTCAGCGCGTCGAGCACCGACGTGTCCTGCCCCCAGGGAACCTCGTAGTCGACCAGGTGCGGGGCCTCGTCGATGTCGGGGCGGTAGCGCTGCACGCGCAGCGTGATCGTGCCGAGCACCTCGCCGCTCACCGGGCCACCTCCCCGGTCCCGGCAGCGCCCGCACCCTTGGCGGCTCCTGCGGCTCCTGCGGCTCCTGCGGCCCCGGCCGCGCCGTACGCCCGGGTCGCCGGCGGCGAGGTCGTGATCGTCACCGGCGTGTGCTCCAGCCGCGGCCCGTCGGGGGTCCACCACGCGCGGGTGTGCGCGAGGAACCGCTCGTCGTCGCGCTCGCCGAAGCCGTCGAGCCGCTGGTGCGACCCGCGGGACTCCTCGCGGGCGAGGGCCGAGGCCACCAGCCCGTCGGCGACGTCGAGCATCGCGCCGAGCTCCACCGCGGCGGCCCAGTCCGTGTTGTACACGGGGCAGGTGTCGGCCACCCGGACGTCCGCGTACCGCTCCTTCAGGTCGCGCACGGTGGCGGCGGCGCGCTCCATGCCCTCGCGGGTGCGGAAGATGCCGACGCCGTCGTCCATCGCCCGGCCGAGCTCCTCGCGGATCCCGACCTGCGGCTCGGAGCCCCGGCCCATGCGCGCCAGGTGCCGGGCCGCCGCGTCGGCGGCGTCCCGGCGCACCCGCGGGTCGGACGGGGCGGGGTCGGCGAGGGCGGCCGCGGCGGCCCGCTCCCCGGCGACCCGGCCCAGCACCACCAGCTCGGCGAGCGAGTTGGAGCCGAGCCGGTTGGCGCCGTGCAGCCCGGAGGACGCGCACTCCCCGACCGCGAACAGCCCGGGCAGCGGCGTCGCCGTGGTCACGTCGGTCTCGATGCCGCCCATCGAGTAGTGCACGCTCGGGCACACCGGGATCGGCGCGGTCGCCGGGTCGATGCCGAGGTACTGCTCGGTGAGCTCGCAGATCAGCGGCAGCCGCTCGCGCAGGTACGCCCGGCCGAGGTGCCGCAGGTCGAGGTGCACCGCGTCGCCGCGCGGGGTCGCGACGGTGCGCCCCGCCCGCTGCTCGTGCCAGAACGCCTGGGAGAGCCGGTCCCGCGGTCCGAGCTCCATGTGCTTGTTCTTCGGCTCGCCGACCGGCGTCTCCGGGCCCAGGCCGTAGTCCTGCAGGTACCGGCGGCCGTCGGCGTTCAGCAGGACGCCGCCCTCGCCGCGGCAGCCCTCGGTGATCAGGATGCCGGAGCCCGGCAGGCCGGTCGGGTGGTACTGGACGAACTCCAGGTCCCGCAGCGGCGCGCCGGCCCGGTAGGCCATCGCCATGCCGTCGCCGGTGACGATCGCGCCGTTGGTGTTCTGCGCGTACAGCCGCCCGGCACCGCCGGTGGCCATGACGACCGCGCCCGCCTCGACCAGGACCGGGTACCCCTCGCGCTGGTCGTAGGCCAGCACGCCGGCGACCCGGCCGTCCCGGACGACCAGCTCCAGGGCGAGGCACTCGTCCGCCCGCGTGATCGACGGGTGCTGCAGGGAGGTCTGGAAGAGCGTGTGCAGGACGTGGAAGCCGGTCTTGTCCGCCGCGAACCAGGTGCGCGGCCGGCTCATCCCGCCGAACCGGCGCACGTCCACCGCACCGTCGTCGGTGCGGCTCCACGGGCAGCCCCACCGCTCCAGCCGGTACATCTCGTGCGCCGCGTGCTCGACGAAGTACTGCACCACGTCCTGGTCGCAGAGCCAGTCCCCGCCGGACACCGTGTCCGCGAAGTGCTGCTCCAGGGAGTCGTCCGCGCCGACCACGCCCGCGGCCCCGCCCTCGGCGGCCACCGTGTGGGAGCGCATCGGGTAGACCTTCGACAGCACGGTGACCGCGAGCTCGGGGTGCGACTCCGCGACCGCGATCGCCGCCCGCAGCCCCGCTCCCCCGCCGCCGACGACCGCGACGTCCGTCCGGACCGTCTGCATCAGGGCACCGCCGGCGTCGTCATCGCGAGCACGTCGAGCGCGGCGTCGAGCTGGTCGGCCGTGACCCGGCCCTCGGCGACGTGCCCGAGGCCGAGCACCGCCTCGCGGATCGTGAGGTCCTGCGCCACGGCGTGCTTGACCACCGCCGCGGCCGCCTCGTAGCCGATCAGCCGGTTGAGCGGGGTGACCACGGACGGCGACGACTCCGCGAGCTGCCGGCAGCGGTCCCGGTCGGCGACCAGGCCGGCCACGCACTTGTCCGCCAGGTGGGTGGAGGCCTGCGCGAGCAGGGAGACGGACTCCAGGAGGTTGCGCGCCATCACCGGCAGCATGACGTTGAGCTCGAACGAGCCGGTGGTGCCGGCGAACGCCACGGTGGCGTCGTTCCCGATGACCTGCGCGGCCACCATGAGCACCGCCTCCGGGATCACCGGGTTCACCTTGCCGGGCATGATCGACGACCCCGGCTGCAGGTCCGGGAGCGTGATCTCGGCGAGCCCGGCGCGCGGGCCCGAGCCCATCCACCGCAGGTCGTTGCAGATCTTCACCAGCGACACCGCGACCGTGCGCAGCGCGCCCGACGTCTCGACCAGCGCGTCCTGCGCGCCCTGCGCCTCGAAGTGGTTCCGGGCCTCCGTGAGCGGCAGGGCGGTGTGGTCGGCCACGATCGCGATGACCCGCTGCGGGAAGCCCGGCGGGGTGTTGATCCCGGTGCCGACGGCGGTCCCGCCCAGCGGCAGCTCCGCCAGCCGCGGCAGCGCCGCCTCCACCCGCTCGATCCCGAGCCGGACCTGCGCGGCGTACCCGCCGAGCTCCTGGCCGAGGGTCACGGGCGTGGCGTCCATCAGGTGCGTGCGCCCGGCCTTGACCACGTCGGCGTGCTCGGCGGCCCGGGCCTCCAGCGTCGCGGCGAGGTGGTCGAGCGCCGGGAGCAGGTCCGTGAGCACCGCCTGCGCCGCCGCGACGTGGATCGACGCGGGGAACACGTCGTTCGACGACTGCGAGGCGTTCACGTGGTCGTTCGGGTGCACGGGCCGCCCGAGCCGCTCGGTGGCCAGCGTGGCGAGCACCTCGTTCACGTTCATGTTCGACGAGGTGCCGGAGCCGGTCTGGAACACGTCGACCGGGAACTGGTCGGCCCATCGGCCGTCCGCCACCTCCGCCGCCGCGGCGGCGACCGCCGCCGCGACGTCCCCGGGCAGCACCCCGAGCTCGGCGTTCGCGAGCGCCGCGGCCCGCTTGATCTCGGCGAGGGCCGCCACGTGCCGGGGGTGCAGGCGGGTCCCCGAGATCGCGAAGTTCTGCACCGCGCGCTGGGTCTGGGCCCGGTAGCAGGCGTCGGCGGGCACGAGGACGTCGCCCATCGTGTCGTGCTCGAGCCGGAAGCCGGCGGGGATCTCGGTCGGGGGGTGGCTCATCACGGTCTCCTGGGGTCCGGGCGGGTGGGGGGCGTGCGTCGAGGGCGCCGGGGGCGCGGGGGCGTCACCACAGGCCGATCAGCCGCATCCAGAGCCCGCCGACGCCCATCCAGATCGCGATGTTCACGACGGCCACCACGCCGCCGGTGCGCCACCACCGGACGACCGGCACGTAGCCGGAGCCGAACAGCACCGGGGCCGGGCCGCAGGAGTAGTGGGTCAGCGACGCGAACATGCTGGAGATGAAGCCGAGCACCAGGGCGGCGAACACCGGCGGGGCACCGGCCATGATCGCGGTGGCGAGGAACGCGGCGTACATCGCGGAGATGTGCGCCGTGTTGGACGCGAACAGGTAGTGGCTGACGAAGTACACGAGCGTGAGCAGGACGAACGCCTGCTGCCAGCCCATGTCGCCGACCAGCGCGGACATCTCCCCGCTGAGCCACGGGATGAGGCCGAGCGCGTTGAGCTGGGTCGCCATCATGACCAGCACCGCGAACCACACCAGCGTGTCCCAGGCCTGGGTCTCGCGCTTCACGTCGTCCCAGGTCAGCACGCCGGTGAGCAGGAGGGCGACCAGGCCGATCAGCGCGGTGGTGGTGGCGGAGACGTCGAGCAGCGCGTCGCCGAGGGTCCACAGCAGGAGGAGGCCGACGATCGTGCCGGTCATCACCTTCTCCCCGGAGGACAGCGGGCCGAGGTCGCGCAGCGCGGCGCGCGCCCGGTCGGCGGCCTCGGGGGTGCGGCGGACCTCCGGCGGGTCGACCGCGCGGACCACGAGCGGCACCACGACCAGCGCCACCAGGCCGGGCACGATCGCCGCGAGCGCCCACGTGCCCCAGGAGATGGCGACGCCCTGGTCGCCCGCGAGCTGGGCGGCCAGCGGGTTGCCCGCCATGGCGGTGAGGAACATCGCCGACGTCACGGCGTTGACGTGGAACGCGGAGCTGGTGAGGTACGAGCCGATCCGCCGGGACGTCGGCCCGGGCTCGCTGCCGTAGGACGCGGAGATCGACCGGACGATCGGCTGGATGATGCCGCCGGCCCGCGCGGTGTTCGACGGGGTGGCCGGGGCGAGCAGCAGGTCGGTCGCGGCGAGGCCGTACGCCAGGCCCAGGGGGCTGCGGCCGAGCCGGGACACGAAGAACAGCGCGAGCCGGGCGCCGAGCCCGGTCTTGATCACGCCGCGCGAGATGAAGAACGCGACGACGATCAACCAGATCGTCGTGTTCGAGAACCCGGACAGCGCCTCGCCCGGCTCCAGGACGCCGGTGACGACCGTGGCCACCATCCCGACGACGGTGACCGCGCCCATCGGCAGCGGGCGCGCGATGACGCCGACGATCGTCGCGACGAAGATCGCGAACATGTGCCACGCGGGGGCCTCGACGCCGTCAGGGGGCGGCACGCACCACAGCACCGCCCCGACGGCGAGCGGGATCGCGAGCCGGACCAGCGGGACCGGACGCGGCCGCTCGGCGGGCGCGCCCGGCGCGGCCGGTGCGAGGGCGACGGTGTCCTCGGCCATGCGGGGTGCCTCCGGCGGCGAGACGGTCGCCCCGGTGCAGGGCCGGGGCCGGACGCGCCCGAGCATGGGTGCGGCCCGAGCCGCCGAGGGGCGACAGACCGCCGCGTTCCGGGCGTTGCGGTCGTTGTGTTCGGCGTCGCACCGCCCGTCGGGCCGCGCCCCGCCCCGGGACGGCCGGACCACTCAGCGCGGGTAGGTGGGTCCCGCCCGGCCGGAGACTGGGCGCATGCCGGCCGCC
>NZ_SZYE01000078.1 GCF_005239125.1 Cellulomonas hominis
GCCGGGCCCGCCCCGCGTCGCCACGGGCTGCCCGCCCACGGTCGCGCGCCCGGCGGGCGGCCCTTCACCCTCGAGCAGCCCCTCGTCGCCCCGCTGCGCCACCACCCCGCCGCCCGCCGCCGCGCCGGCGATCAGCCCCGCCGCCACCTCGCGCGCGTCCCGGGCGCCGGACGCGGCCTTGAGGTACGCGATCGCCTCGGACGCGTCGCAGCCGCGCCGGGCCATGACCACACCGACGGCGCGGTCGAGCACCGCCTGCGAGCGGCTGCTCGCGAGCAGGTCGTCCATGGTCTGCCCGAGCTCGATGATCTCGTCCCGCGCGGCCACGACGGTCGCGATCCCGTGCGCCAGCCCGAGCGCGCGCGGCGTGACGCCGGACCAGTCGGGCGTCTCGGGCGAGTACAGCGACAGGTGCACGGTGACGTGGCCGTAGGTGCCGGGCACCACGAGGACCGAGCGGAATCCCTGCACCTCGCAGGCGTGGCTCCACACCGGCCACCGCTCGTCGGCGCCGACCTCCGGCACGACGGCCGGGGCCCCCGTCTCGCGGACGAGGTAGCGCGGCCCGAGCCGGTTCCGGTCCTGGACGGCGTCGCAGCGCGCGACGGCGACGGACGCCGCGGAGAGCCAGCGGTCGCACCCTCGGACGGTGGCCGCGGAGCAGGCGGACGCGACGACGCCGAGCGTGCGGGCGGCGTGGTGGGTGAGGGTGTGGATCAACGCGTCGAGCGAGGCGTCGGCGTCGATGCGCACGACCTCGTCGGACCCCCGGGTGGACATTGGTGCGCTCCCTGACGTGATGGGCGCGCTGCGCGGCGCTGCACAGGGCGCCAGTGTCCGCCCTGCGGGGCCGGAGCGCCACCCGGAGGACGCCGCCGGGACGGGCGCTTGCCGTTACCTACCGTTCGGTAGGTAGAGTGGCGACCGGTCCGACGGAGGACCGGCCGGACCCGCGCCGCGCGCAGGCACCCGGCATCGCGCGACGAAGGGTGAACCCGGTGGACGAGCTCCTGTTCGGTGCGGCGTACTACGACGAGTACATGCCGACCGACCGGATCGAGACGGACGTCGAGATGATGCGGGCGGCCGGGATCACGGTCGTGCGCATCGCCGAGTCGACGTGGAGCACGCTCGAGCCGCAGCCCGGGGTCTTCGACTTCACGCACGTGGACCGCGCGCTGGACGCGTTCGAGGCGGCCGGGATCCACGTGATCGTCGGGACGCCGACGTACGCGGTGCCGGCGTGGCTGGTGCAGTCGCACCCGGACGTGCTGGCCACGACGCGGGCCGGCGAGGGCCGCTACGGCGCCCGGCAGATCATGGACATCACGAACCCGACCTACCTGTTCCACGCGGAGCGGGTCATCCGGGAGCTCATGCGGCACACCGCGCACCGCCGCGGCGTGATCGGGTTCCAGATCGACAACGAGACGAAGTACCACGACACGGCCGGCCCCGCGGTGCAGCGCCGGTTCGTGAAGTACCTGCGCGAGGAGTTCGACGGCGACCTGGCCGCGCTGAACGCCCGCTTCGGCCTGGACTACTGGTCGAACCGGGTGGACGCCTGGGAGGACTTCCCCGACGTGCGCGGGACCATCAACGGGTCGCTGGGCGCGGAGTTCGACAAGTTCCGCCGCCGCCTGGTCGAGGAGTTCCTCGCCTGGCAGGCGGGGATCGTGCGCGAGTACGCCCGCGAGGACCAGTGGGTCACGCAGAACTTCGACTTCGACTGGACGCCCGGCTGGTCGTACGGCCTGCAGCCGGCGGTGGACCACTTCCGTGCGGCGCCGACGGTCGACGTCGCCGGCGTGGACATCTACCACCCGACGCAGGACCGGCTGACGGGCAAGGAGATCGCGTTCGGCGGCGACATGACCCGCTCGATCAAGGGCGGCGCGAACTACCTGGTGCTGGAGACCCAGGCGCAGGGCCAGCTCGCGTGGCTGCCCTACCCGGGCCAGCTGCGCCTGCAGGCGTACAGCCACCTCGCGAGCGGGGCCGACGGCCTCATGTACTGGCACTGGCACTCGATCCACAACTCCTTCGAGACGTACTGGCGCGGGCTGCTGTCGCACGACCTGCAGAGCAACCCGACGTACGAGGAGGCGGGGGTGTTCGGCCGCGAGGTGCAGCGGGTCGGCTCGTCGCTGATCCACCTGCGCAAGCACAACCGCGCGGCGATCATGGTGAGCAACGAGGCGCTGACCGCGCTGCAGTGGTTCACGCTCGAGGTCGGGTTCATCGACGGGGTGTTCGGGTCGTCGATCGGCTACAACGACGTGCTGCGCCGGGTGTACGACGCGCTGTTCGACCTGAACGTCGAGGTCGACTTCGTGTCGGTCGACGACGAGGACCTGGCCCGGTACGACCTGGTCGTGGCGCCGGTGCTGTACGCGGCGCCGCAGGCGACCGTGGACCGGCTGGACGCGTACGTGCGGGGCGGCGGCCACCTGGTGACGACGTTCCGCACGGCGGTGGCGGACGAGTACGTGCGGGTCTGGCACGACACGGCCCCGCACGGGCTGACCGAGGTCACCGGCGTGACGTACAACCAGTACACGGTGCCCGGCGACGGGGTCGGGCTGACCCTGCACGGCGACCTCGCGGCAGCGCCGGGCGCGGCCGCGGGCGCGGCGGCGGGGGCGCAGACGTTCCTGGAGCTGCTGGTCCCGCACGGCGCGGAGGTGCTCGCGTCGTACGACCACCCGGCGTGGGGCCGGTACGCGGCGATCACCCGGAACCGGGTGGGCGACGGGCAGTCGCTCCACCTCGGCACGATGACGTCCCCGGAGCTGCTGCGCGCGGCGCTCGGGCTCGCGGTGCGGGACGCGGGGATCGCGGACTGGGCGCAGGACCTGGCCGGGACGGTGGCGGTGCGTCGCGGCACGAACGCCGCGGGGAACGCGATCACCTACCTGCTGAACTACTCGGCGGCGCCGGTGACGCTGGCCGCCCCGGTGGCGGGACGGTCGGTGCTGGCGGACGGCGTGGCGGTGGCCGCCGGCGACGCGCTGGTGATCGGCGCCTGGGACCTGGTCGTCCTGGAGTCCTGACCTCTCGGGGCCCGGCACGGATGCACGTGGCCTGCGCTCTCCGGCGCGCCCCACGCGGATCGGCGCGGGCGGGGCAGGAAGGCGTAGGCCGCGCGCACCGAGGTCGAGCCCGGGCGGGGTCGCGGCGCGGCTAGTCTGCGCTGTGGCCCCGCCCCCGGCGGGCCGGACGGACGGCTCGACGGAAGCAGGAGACGTGACGACGCAGCACCAGGACCCGCCGGCGGCGCGCCGCCGCGTGCGCCTGACCCCGGAGCAGCGCCAGGCGCAGATCCTCGAGGCGGCCACCCGCCTGATCGCCCGGCACGGGTTCACCGGGATGGCGCTCGCCGACGTGGCGCAGGAGGTCGGCCTGACCCAGGCGGGGCTGCTGCACCACGTGGGCTCCAAGGAGGGCCTGCTGGAGCTGGTCGTCTCCCAGCTGTACGACCGGCGCGGGACCCCGGACGACTACGTGGCCACGGGCGACCCCGCCGCGACGCACCCGGACGGGATCTCGCTGCCGGGGTACTTCCGGTTCCTCGTCGGGTTCAACGCGGCGCGCCCGGAGCTGCTCCGGCTGTACACCGTGCTGGGCGTGGAGGCGTCGTCGCCCGAGCACCCGGCGCACCGGTACTTCCTCGACCGCCCCGACCAGGTCTGGGGGTTCTACCGCGGGTTCACCTGGCGGCTGCCCCCGGAGGCGGGGCCGTTCGACGGGCTGCGCGACCTGGTCGAGATGACGATCGAGGCGATGGACGGGCTGCAGATCCGCTCGTTCCGGCTCCCCGCGGTCGACCTGGTGACCGAGTGGGCGAAGTTCGAGCGCGTGCTCTACCCCTCCCCGGTGTGGGACGGGTACCGCTGAGCCGACCGCGCGTCACACGCCCCCGCGCAGCGCAGCGATCGGCTCGACGCGCGCGGCCTTGAGCGCCGGGTAGACGCCCGCGAGCAGCCCGACCACGCCGCCGCCCGCCGCGGCGACCAGGACGACCCCGAGGTGCAGGATCGGCGTCCAGGACTGCGCGGCGGAGACCGCCACGACGGCGGCGACGCCGAGCGACGCGCCGACCATGCCGCCGAGCAGCCCCACGGTCGCGGACTCGAGCATGAACTGCGCCGCGATGTCCCGGCGCCGCGCGCCGAGGGCCCGGCGCAGGCCGATCTCCCCCGTCCGCTCCATGACGGACAGCAGGGTCACGTTCGCGATGCCGAGGCCGCCGATCAGCAGGGCGACGCCGCCGAGGGCCAGGAAGATCGTGCTGATGTCGGCCTGCACGTCCGCGCGGACCCCGCCGGAACCGCCGGGCACCTGCACGGTCACCGTCTCCGGGGTGTTGGGCGACAGCGCGATCGGCAGCTGCTCGCCCACGACCGGCCCCGCACCGACCGCGATCCGCAGGTGCAGCTCCTCCGGCGCGGCGAGGCCGAAGTCGGCCCGCGCCGTGCCGACGGGCAGGACGACCGCGTCGCGCAGGTCGGTCCGGCGCTGCATGCCGTCGACGATGCCGATGACGGTGTACGAGCGGTCGCCGATGAACACGGACGGCTGCCGGTCGACCCGGGAGACGCCGAGCCGGTCGGCGGCGCGGACGCCGAGGACGACGACGCGGTCGGCGCGGGCGTCGTGCCCGGCGTCGAAGTACCGGCCGGTCACGACCTCGCCGCGGACGGCGTCGAGCAGGTCGCCGGTGCCGGCGAGGACGGCGACGGAGGTGGTGGCCGGCGCGGACGGGTCGTTCACCGGGACGGCGGTGACGGCCGCCCCGTCGACGTCGACCGGCGCGACGAGCCCGGCGGCCTCGACGCCCGCGAGCCGCTCGGCCCGCTCGGCCGCGTCCCACGGCAGGGGTGCGGTGGCACGCTGGTTGCCGTCGGCGCCCCGGGTGGTGCTCGCGGTGGCCATGGCCTGCGTGGCCGCGACGGCGTCGAACCGGCGGGCGATCTGGCCGGCGGCGGTCTGCGCGAGGCCCACCGTCACGACGACGGAGGCGATGCCCAGGACGGTGCCGAGGATCGTGAGGAACAGCCGGCCGGGCCGGGCGTCGATGCCGGCGGCGGACTCCCGGACCAGGTCGCGCAGGCCGAACCGGTCGCCGCGGGGGGTGCTGCCGCGCGGGGCGGTCAGGACGGGGGCGGTCACGCGAGCTCCGTCAGGCGGCCGTCGGCGATGCGCACCCGGCGCCGGGCGCGGGCGGAGACGACGTCGTCGTGGGTGATGACCACGAGCGTGAGCCCGTCGCCGTGCAGCTCGTCGAACAGGTCGAGCACCTCCGCGGAGTTGTGCGTGTCCAGGTTGCCGGTGGGCTCGTCGGCGAGCAGGACGCCGGGCGACGCGACGACGGCGCGGGCGACGGCGACGCGCTGCCGCTCGCCGCCGGACAGCGTGGTGGGCAGGAACGTCAGCCGGTGGCCGAGGTGCACGCGGTCGAGCGCCGCGAGCGCGCGGGCGCGCCGCTCGGCCCGCGGGACGCCGCTGTACAGCGTGGCGAGCAGGACGTTGTCGAGCACGGTGCGGTGCGGCAGGAGGTGGAACTGCTGGAAGACGAAGCCGATGCGCCCGCCCCGCAGCGCCGTGCGCCGCCCCTCGGTGGCCTCGGACGTCGGCTCGCCGTCCAGCAGGTACTCCCCCGACGTCGGCCGGTCGAGCAGGCCGAGCAGGTGCAGCAGCGTGGACTTGCCGGAGCCGGACGGCCCCACGACGGACACGTAGTCCCCGCGCTCCACGCGCAGGTCGCTCGGGCGCAGCGCCACCACGGGCGGGTCGCCGGGGAACTCCCGCGCCACGCCGCGCAGCTCGACGACGGGCGGGACCCCGCCGTCACCGTCGCCCTCGCCGACGACCTCCGCGTCCTGGCCCCCGAGCAGGTCGAGGGCCGTCACGCGTCGGCGTCCTCGTCCGCGTCCGGCTCCGTCGTCGCGTCGTCCGTCGCGCCGCCGGACTGCCCGATCACCACGAGGTCGCCCTCGGTGAGCGTCGCGCCCTCGGCGGCCGTGACCTCGACGTAGCCGCCGGCGGCGAGGCCGGTCTCGACCTCGACGAGCGCGGTGCTGCCGTCGTCGGCCATGACCTCGACCCGGGACTCCCCGCCCGGCCCCGCGGTGAGCGCGGCCAGCGGCACGGCCAGGACGGCGCCGCCCGTCGAGGACACGGGGATGCTGACCCGCACGTTGCTGCCCTGGAGGGCGGCGACCTGCTCCGGGCTGAGCTCGCCGGGCAGCAGGGTGATCGTGGACCGCCCGGCGCCGGCGTCGCCGCCCGAGCCGCCGTCCCCCGAGCCCCCGCCGGACCCGCCGTCGCCGGAGCCCTCGCCGGACCCGCCGCCCGAGCCGCCGGACGCGCCGGCCGCCTCGATGGCGCTGACCGTCACCGGGAACTCCTGGCCGTCGAGCACCGCGGTGCCCGTCGCCCCGACGGCGAGCAGGGCCGCGTCGGCGCGGGCGGCGGTGGCGACGACCTGCAGGGTCGCGCCGGACACGCTCATCACCGAGCCCTCGACGGTGCCGCCGCGGCGCACGGACACGGCGTCCACCCGGCGGGGCAGGGTCTCGAGGAACACGACCTCGCTCGCGGGCAGCGCCACGACGGTGGCGTCCTTGGCGTCCGCGAGCGCCTCGCGCGCGTCGGCGAGGCCGTCGCGGGCTGCCGTCAGCGACGCGCGCTCGGCGGAGGTGTTCGGGGCCGCGTCGAGCTCGGCGCGCGCGGCCTGGGCGACGCCGACCTGGTCGCGGGCGTTGTCGACGTCGTTCTGGAGGCCGACCCGCATGGCGGGACCGCACTCGGGCTCCGCGCAGCTGTCGAGCGCGACCTGGGCCGCCGTGACCGCGCGCTCCGCGGACCGGACCGCGGCGTCGGCCGCGGCCACCTCCGAACCGCCGGACCCGTTGCCCGCGGACGCCAGCGCGCCCTCGGCGGCGCTGACCTCGGCCTGCGCGGACCGCACGGCACGCTCGGCGTCCGTCACGGCCTGGGCGGCCTCGTCGGACGGGGACGGCGCGGGGTACCCGGCCCGCCGGTACAGCTCGGCGACGCCCTGGGCGGTTGCCCCGTCGTACGCGTCGGAGGTCACGTCGCCGGCACCGATGCCCAGGGCGGCGAGCGCGGCCTTGAGCTGCAGCACGTCGGGCCCGGAGACGCCCAGGCTCAGCGTGCGGTAGGTGGGCAGGGCGCCGGGCAGCACGAGCACCGGCCGGCCGGCGACCTCGAGGGCCACGGAGCCGGCGTCGAGCGTCGCGCCGACCTCCGGCACCTGGCCGGTGACGACCGCGCGCTCGCCGAGGTCGGCGGTCTCGACCCGCAGGTCGACGGCGTCGTCGAACACGACGTCCCCGCGCACCGTGACGTCGTTGCTCAGCTCTCGGCTCTCCACCGGGACCGTGATCGGCCCGGCGTCGGGCGGCGCGGTCCGTGCGGCGGCCTCCGCGGGGTTGAGCACCAGGCGCGACAGACCGAGGCCCGCGACGAGGCTGACCACCGCGACGCCCGCGAGGACGACGAGGGTGCGGTTGCCGGAGCGCCAGGACCGCGGCGCGGCCTCCGGTGCGGGGTCGGCGGTCCCGACGGAGCCGTCGGGGCCGGACGGGACGAGGTCGTGCCCAGCGGTCACGTCAGCCCTCCCGCGCGGCGGTCGCGGCGGTGGCCCAGGCCTCGAGCTCGTCGCCGTGCTGGTCGACGAACTCCTGCTGCAGCTCGTGGTCGATCCGCGTGCGCTCCGCGACGTAGTCCACCTTCTCCTGGCAGCCGAAGTCGGCGACGGCCTGCTTGATCTCCTTCTCGGTGAAGGCCTTCACCGCGGCCTCGTCGACCTCGGGGGCCGGCGGGCCGTCCGGCTGCGCCTCCCAGTCCCAGGACTCCATCTGCGCCTGGTACTCCGGGTCCTCCCAGCCCTGGAGGCCGTTCCACTCCGTGTAGAGGGCGTCCGTCGCGGTGGACGCGTCGGTCAGCGAGTCGAAGCCCTCGTCGGCCATGCAGGAGGCCCACGCGTTGTCGAGCTCGGCGACCCGCGGGTCCGCCTGGACGGTCTCGTAGAACCGGTTGAGCTCGTCCTGCAGGCCGGCGAACTCGTCGGTCGCGCCGCCGCCCTCGTAGACCTCGTGCTGGGCCGCGCCGTAGCAGCCCGAGGTGGTCCAGTCGTACTCCTGGGCCTCGTCGCCGTCGCCCTCGACCGGCGGCCCGTACAGCGCCTCGGACCAGGCGGCGGCCTCGCTCTCCGACATGGCCTCGACGTACTCGGCGTTCGGGTCGACCCACTCCGTGGTCTCCCCGGCGTCCATGTCGCCCCACGGGTCGGTGCTGATCGCGTAGCCGTACTGCTCGGCGAACTCGCGGGTGCCCCACTCGACGTCGAGGTCGTCCTCGGAGCCCATGACCACGCTGGCGTTGTTCTCGGCCGGCGTGTAGTCGAAGCCCTCGTCCGCCATGCAGGCGGCGACCAGCTCCTCGACGCGGCGGTTCTGCCGGTCGGACTCGGCCTGGACCTCCTCCTCGGAGCGCTCGTCGTCGAGCGAGTAGCCGAAGATCCGCGCCTGGTACTCGTCGAGCGGGCCCGGCGTCCACTCCGTCGACTTCGACGAACCGCCGTCACCCCCGCCCCCGGAGCATCCGGCGAGCGCCAGGACCGCGAGCACGGCCACGGCCGCGGGACGGAGAGGTCGGGAGGTGGTCATCGTGCGGCCCTTCGGTCGGTGAGCGCACCGGCTGCCCCACCGACGCGCGTGCCCAGCATGGCGTGGACGACCCTCCCCGCGTGGGCGTTTCGGGAGATCAGCACGCGTGAGCCTGGCGCCGCGTCCACTGGCGCAGACGCTAGCGACGCCGGCGGTCCCCCTACGTCCACCCGGGGGCTGACGTGGCGGTGGGGCAGGTACTCCGCGGGGCGGACGAGCCGGGGCACAGCCGGGGCAGGGCGGGGGCACAGGAGAGGTGCGGGGCCGACGCCGGGCGGGCGGCGGGCGGGCGGGCGGTCGCCGAGCGGGCGGCGGGCGGGCGGTCGGCCGCGAGCGTGACCGCGGAGACCCCTCCACCGCGGAGACGGCGACGGCCCGGGTCCCCGCGAGGGGGAACCCGGGCCGTCGGGGCGGAGCCGCGCCTCAGTGCATCGCGACCAGGGCGTCCGCGTCGGCGGGCGGCCGCCGGACCAGCAGCGAGACGGCGAGCGCGACGAGGGCCACGACCGCGCCCCACAGGAACGCCCCGCGCACGCCCGCCGCGGTCGCGGTCAGCGCGTCCTCGCCGTCCGCGAGCCGCGCGGCGGTCGTGGTCGACAGCACCGTGATGAACAGCGCGGTCCCGGCGGCGCCGGCGAGCTGCTGCAGGGTGTTCACGATCGCGCTGCCGTGCCCGTACAGGTCACGCGGCAGCGAGCCGAGCGCCGAGGTGAACAGCGGCGTGATCATGAACGCCAGGCCGATGCTGAGCAGCGTGTGCACCGCGACGACGGCCCCGGCCGGGGTGCCCGGGTGCAGGGTGGACAGCAGCCACAGCGCCACGCTCAGCGCGAGCACGCCCGGCGTGACCAGCGGCCGCGGGCCGAACCGGTCGAACAGCCGGCCGACGAGCGGCGACAGCGCGCCCATCACCAGGCCGCCGGGGAGCAGGAGCAGACCGGTCTCCAGGGTGCCGAGCGCGAGGACGCCCTGCAGGAAGATCGGCAGCACGATCAGCGCGCCGAACATCGCCATGAAGCCGACGACGAGGACGAGCGCGGACACCGTGTAGGAGCGGCGGGTGAACACCCGCAGGTCCATGAGCGGGCCGTCGTGGGTGCCCTGCAGCCGGATCTGGCGCGCCGCGAAGGCCGCGAGGGCCAGCACGCCGACCACGATCGGGACCCACGGCGCGACGACCGTGTGCCCGCCGGCGGACTCGCCGATGCTGGACAGGCCGAAGATCAGCGCGCCGAAGCCGACGGCCGACATGACGAGGGACAGCACGTCGAGCCGGTGGTCGGAGGGCTCGGTGACGTCCCGGACCTTCCACGCGCCGAGCGCGAGGGCCACCCCGGCGATCGGCAGCATCACCAGGAAGATCCACCGCCAGGACAGCTGCGACAGCACCAGTCCGGAGATCGTCGGGCCGATGGCCGGGGCCACCGAGATGACGATCGAGATGGTGCCCATCGTGCGGCCGCGGATGCTCGGCGGGACCAGGGTGAGCGCGGTCGTCATGAGCAGCGGCAGCATCACGGCGGTGCCGCTCGCCTGGACGACGCGGCCGGCCAGCAGCGTGCCGAAGCCCGGGGCCGCGGCGGCGAGGGCCGTGCCCGCGACGAACAGCGACATCGCGGTGATGAAGATCGGCCGCAGCCGGAACCGGTTCATGATCCAGCCGGTCGCCGGGATCACGACGGCCATCGTGAGCATGAAGCCGGTGGTCAGCCACTGCCCGGTCGCGGCCGTGACACCCATCTCCTGCATGAGCACCGGCAGGGCGACGCCCATCGCGGTCTCGTTGAGGATCACGGTGAAGCCGGCCACGAGGAGCAGGCCGATGAGGGTCCGGTCCCCGGGCGCGAGCCGGACCGGCCCGGCGGGAGCCGCCGCGGCAGGGGTCGTGGCGGACGCGGCGGCCGGCCCGGCGCCGGCGCCCGGTGCGCGGTCGCGCAGGGCGGTGTCGTCGTGAGTGGTCATAGGTCTCCCTCGCGGGTGGGGTCGGCGGTGAGGTGCGCGCGAGCGGGTCCGCGGCCGAGCCGGCGGACGCCCGAGGGAGGCGCACGTCGGGACCAACGTCCCAGACGCGCCCGATGATTCCCGACGCGACCGCGGGCTGTCGCCGGGATTTCCGCGGACGACTGCGCGGCCGCGGGTGGGTCGGGTGCCCCCGGCGGGGTTCGAACCCGCACTGGGCCGGGTTTAAGCCGGCTGCCTCTGCCGGTTGGGCTACGGGGGCCGCGCCCATCCTGCCAGCACGGGTGCCGGCACGACGGAGCCCGCCCACCCCGGACGGGGTGGACGGGCTCCGGTGCTGCGGCCGCGCGGCGGGCGTCAGGCCTTGGCGGCCGGCTTCGCCTCGGCGGGCGAGCCGTCGGCCGGCGACGTGTCGTCGGGCTTGCCGGCACCCGAGGGCTTCACCTCGGCGCCGGGCACCGCGGCGTGGTCCTCGGCCTTCGCCGGGGCGGCCGGCGCGCCCTCGGGCTTCGGCTTCGGCGGCACGGACGCGGCGCGGAACTCCGCGCGCGGGTCGTGGATCGAGCCCAGGGCGACGGTCTCGCGGCGCCACAGCAGGTTCGCGGTCCAGCCGGACATGATCGCGATCTTGCGGTTCAGGGTCGGCATCGCCATCACGTGGTACGACCGGTGCAGCACCCACGCGAAGAACCCGCGGACCTTGATCTTGCCCAGGAACTGGGCGACGCCCTTGTACATGCCGAGGGACGCGACCGCACCGATGTTCTTGTGCTTGTAGTCGGTCGGCTCGGCGCTGCGCAGGACCCGGGCCAGGTTGTCGGCCAGGTGCGTCGCCTCGCGGATGGCGTGCTGGGCGTTCGGCGGGCAGAACGAGCCCGGGTTGTACAGGTCCGGCACGGCGGCGCAGTCACCGGCGGCGTACGCGTCCGGCACGACGTGGCCGTCGGCGTCGACGATCTGCAGGGTCGCGAGGGTGGTGACGCGGCCCATCTTGTCGAGCGGCAGGTCCGAGTTCTGCAGGACCGGGTTGGCCTTGACGCCCGCGGTCCACACGATGGTCTCGGAGTCGAACTCGGTCTTGTCCGAGAGCACGACGTGCCCGTCGACGCACGAGTTCAGGAACGTCGAGAGGTACACCTCGATGCCGCGCTTGCGCAGCTGCTCCAGGGTGTAGCCGCCGAGCTCCTCGGACACCTCGGGCAGGATGCGGCGCGAGCCCTCGACCAGCACGAAGCGCAGGTCGTCCGCGCTGAGCGACGGGTAGTGCTTGACCGCGTCGCGGGCCATGTCCTCGACCTCGGCGATCGCCTCGACGCCGGCGAACCCTCCGCCGACGAAGGTGAAGGTCAGCATGCGCTTGCGCAGCTCCGGGTCCCAGGTGGACGACGCGCGGTCGATCCGGCCCAGGACGTGGTTGCGGACGGCGATGGCCTCCTCGACGTTCTTGAAGCCGATCGCCTGCTCCGCCAGGCCCGGGATGGGCAGCGTGCGGGCGACCGAGCCGAGGCCCACGATCAGGTGGTCGTAGGTGATCCAGTACGGCTCGCCCTCCTCGGGCGTGACCTGGACCTTGCGGTCCGCGTGCCGGATCTCGGAGACCTTGCCCTGCAGGGAGTCGATGCCCTTGAGGGCGCGGCGGTGCGGCGCGACGACGTAGCGCGCGTCGATGGAGCCGGCGGCGGCCTCGGGCAGGAACGGCGCGTACGTCATGTACGGGCGCGGGTCGACCACGACGATCGCGGCCTCCCGGTTGCCCAGGCGACGACGGAGCCGGCGGGCGGAGTACAGCCCCACGGACCCGCCGCCGAGGATGACGATGCGCGGCACCTTGCGCGACGTGGCGGACTGCGGCGCCGGGGTCGTGACGGTGGACTCAGACATGTATCCAACGGTACGTCCCATGACTTCTCCGGGGCCAACCGAGGACACGTGATTCTGGGCACAAAGTCCCGGGTTTGGGGGTCGGGCCTGGTCACGGAGCGGCGGTGGTGGCGTTCTCCTGGGTCGTGGAGGACGCATCGCCGGGACCTCCGTCCCGGGTGCTGGACTGCGCGACGGCAGCGTCGTCCGCGGCATCCGCGGGCCCGGCGGCGGCGTCGGCCGACGGTCCGGCGGAAGGGTCGGCCGACGGTGACCCCGGACCCGCGGACGGCGCCCCCGTCGGTTCCTCCGCCGCCCGGCGCTCGACCACCGCGGGAGCCTTGGCGAACGGCCGCGGCGGCACGCGCGGGTCGGTGGTCAGCACGTCCGCAGGGTCCTGCGCGGACTCCTCCACGCCGAGGCGGTCCCAGTCGAAGTCCGCGTTCGGTGCCCCGAGCAGCGGGTAGACGTTCCACCGGGTGCGGCCGTCCTCGTCCACGGCGGGGAGGAAGTTCCACTCCTCGGTCAGACCCGGCAGCGACCAGGTGGACCACCCGTCGTCCGTCGTGGTCCGCACCGGACGGCCCCGGTCGTCGTACACCTGGACGTCCCTCAGCGGGTTGCCCTCGGCGTCGTACACGAAGAGGTTGCTCACCTGCATGCCGTCCACCCAGACGCCGTCGTCGCGGGGGATCCCGTCGGTGGGCTGCTCGACGTAGGCGACGTCGTACCGGGTCTGCCAGCGCACGGCGCCGCTCTCGGCCCAGATCACGGCCGGCACCAGCAGCACCACCGCGAGGACGCCCGTCGCCGTGGGAAGCCACCGACCCGACCGGGGCAGCCACAGCCCCCGTCCCCACTGCACGCTCACCACGACCAGCGCGGTGAGCAGCAGCCAGGTGGGGAGGTCCGCCGGGGCCCAGCCGCCCTTCCCGCCGGAGGAGCCGTACCGGCCGCCCGCCAGCTGCAGCAGCAGCTGGTAGACCACCCAGGCACGCAGCACCCACCACAGCGGCCGGACAGCGAGCCCGAAGTCGCGGACCCCGGGCCACCACGGCTGCCGCCGCAGGCCGGCGCTCGCCCGGAGCGCCGTGCCACGGACGTCGTCGCGCATCCCCCGGAGCCCGGCGCGCAGCCCTCGGCGACCGTGCGTCGCCGGCTCCGGCTCGGGCAGCCCCGCAGCGACCCGCAGCTCCCGGGCGTAGTCCGCGGGCGGCCCGAACAGCGCGATCAGGTCGCCACGGACCCCCGTCGGCGCCGCCTCGTCCGCCAGGGCGTCCGCGAGGTCGGCTTCGAGGCCGTCGGTCAGGTCGTCCACCTGCTCCGGGGG
Source organism: Cellulomonas hominis (assembly GCF_005239125.1). GTDB lineage: Bacteria > Actinomycetota > Actinomycetes > Actinomycetales > Cellulomonadaceae > Cellulomonas > Cellulomonas hominis_A. The sequence goes on from NZ_SZYE01000078.1 coordinate 13,846, forward strand.
CATCCCCGCAAGGTGCTCGCGCACCCGGGCGGCGTACTCCGCCACGGTCGCGGGCGCGGTGGCGCGCCCCGTCTCGGCCTGGGTCCCGCTCACGCCGCCGCCTCCTCGTCGAGCAGGCGGGTCATCGTCCCCGCGAACTCGCGCCAGTCCTTGCGCTGGGCGGCCAGCATCGCCCGGCCCTGCGCGTTGATCCCGTAGTACTTGCGGTGGGGGCCCTCGTCGCTGGGCACCACGTAGGACGTCAGCGCGCCCTGCGAGTACAGCCGGCGGAGCGTGCCGTAGACGGACGCGTCACCCACCTCGGCGAGGCCCGCGGCGCGCAGCCGGCGGACGACGTCGTAGCCGTACCCGTCCTCCTCGGCGACGACGGCGAGCACCGCGACGTCGAGCACTCCCTTGAGCAGCTGGGTCGTGTCCACCCGGGCCTCCCTGTCGCCACCGCCGGCGTCCGGCGGTCGCTGCGGTGCGGGGCGGGCGCCGCGGTCGGCCCCCTGTCGGCCGCGGCACCCGCTGTCTGGCGCGGGAGCCGACCCTCCTCGGCTTCCGCAGGACACACGGTAGTACAGATTGCGCAGTACCGGGCGAAGTTGACTACCGGGTCCGCGCCGGCGTGTCGCCCGCCCGACCCGACCCGTCCACCACCCGCCCCGGGGCCGCCGCCCGCGCCGTCCCCTCGCCCGCTCACCGCTCGCCGCTCGGGGTGTCAGTCGTCGAGAACGGCGGTTTCGCGCGAGATCGGTGGTTGCACGCACCGATCTCGGCGCGAAGCACCGATCTCGGCGCGAAGCACCGATCTCGGCGGAGCAGCCCCGCCGCGGCCGCGCGCCGCGCCGCGCCGCGCCCCGGGTCAGGGGGCCGCGGTGCGGGTGCGCTCGGCGACGCTCCAGGCGATGCCGTCGAGGATGTCGTGCTCCGAGGTGACGACCTCGGTCAGCGTGCCGCCGGCCGCCTCGACCTCGGCGCGCACGCGCCCGACGACGGCCCGCCACACCAGGGCGCCCGCCCCGATGACGTCGATCCGCCCGGGGTGCATGAAGCCGAGGGCCGCGCGGGCGTCGTGGTCGCGGGCGAGCAGGTCGTCGCAGGCGGCGACCACGTCGGCGACCGCGAGGACGGCGCCGTCGATGGCGTCCCGGTCGTACGCCGGCAGGGCGAGCGCGTGGGCCGTGATCGTGGTGACGGAGCCGGCGAGCCCCACAAGCGTCGTGGTCCGGCCGAGCGGGACGTGCTGCGCGGCCACGTCCAGGGCGGCCCGCACGTCGGCCTCGGCGGCGGCGACCTGCTCGGCGGTGGGCGGGTCGCTCAGCAGGTGGCGCTCGGTGATCCGGACGCAGCCGACGTCCATGGAGTAGGCGGCCTCGGGCTCCCGCTCCCCCAGCACGACCTCGGTGGAGCCGCCGCCCAGGTCGACGACCAGGAACGGGCCGTCGTGCGTGGCGCCGAGCACCCCGGTCGCCCCGCGGAACGACAGCGCGGCCTCCTCGACGCCGCCGATCACCTCGGGCTCGACGCCCAGGGCCTCGCGGACGCCCGCGACGAACTCGTCCCGGTTCTCGGCGTCGCGGGACGCGCTGGTGGCGACGAACCGGACGGCCTCGACGCCGAGGTCGCGGCAGACCTGCGCGTACCGGCGGGTGGCGTCGAGGGTGCGCACCATCGCCTCGGGGGCGATCCGGCCGGTGCGGTCGACGCCCTGGCCGAGCCGGACGACCTCCATGCGGCGGTCGAGGTCCGTGAGGGTCCCCGCCTCCGCGTCGACGTCGGCCACCAGGAGCCGGATGGAGTTGGTCCCGCAGTCGATGGCAGCCACACGCGTCACGCGGAGATCATCCCATCCCGGACGTGGGCCGCGCGCCCGGCGTCAGCAGGTGCAGCGGTCCGGGCGCCACACGTCGCGCAGCCGCAGCAGGACGTCGTCGCCGACGGGGTTCACGCCCGGCCCGGCGGCGAGCGCGTGCCCGACGACGACGTGCAGGCACTTCACCCGGGTCGGCATGCCGCCGGCGGAGATGCCCGCGATCTCCGGCACGTCGCCCAGCTCCGCGCGGTCGGCGAGGTACGCCTCGTGCGCGCGCCGGTACGCGGCGGCGAGCTCCGGCTCGTCCTGCACGCGGGCGGTGAGCTCCTTCATAAGGCCGGTGGCCTCGAGGGTGCTGACGGCGCCGACGGCGGGCGGGCAGGTGAGGTAGTAGGTCGTCGGGAACGGGGTGCCGTCGTCGAGCCGGGGCGCGGTGCGGACGACGAGCGGCCGCCCGCAGGCGCACCGGGCGGCGACGCCGACGACGCCGCGCGCGGGCCGGCCGAGCTGCTCGCGCAGGACGACGAGGTCGGCCTCGGTGACCTCGGGGGCGTCGTGCCGGGCGCGCGGCACGTCCGCCGGGTCGGGCAGCGCGGGCGCCGGGGTGCGGGGCAGGTCGGTCACGTGCGGTCCTCGGGCGGTCGGCGTCAGGGGGTCGGCGCCGTCGGCCCGTCCGAACCCTGGGTCCCGGTGCCGTCCGGCGCGGTCCCATTCTCCCCCGGCGCGCCGGTGCCCGCGGACCCCTCGGTCCCGGTGCCCTCCGGGCCGGACGTCCCCGTGCCCGCTGCGCCCGCGACCTGCACGGAGTCCCACAGCTGGGCGTACCACGGGCGGGTCGGGTCGTCGGACTCCACGGTGCCGGGCGAGGTGACCTCGGGGTCGGTCGCGGTGTCGTCCGGCACGACCTCCGGGTCGGCGACGCGCAGCGCCCGCTCCCCCGGCATGACGAAGGCGAGCCGCTCGCGCGCCTGCGCCTCGACGTAGGCGGGGTCGGACCACCGGTCGAGCTCGGCCTGCAGGTCCTCGTTGTCCTGCTCGGCGGCGGCGACC
>NZ_SZYE01000079.1 GCF_005239125.1 Cellulomonas hominis
GCGCCCGGGGCCCCCGCGCCCGAGGACGCCGCGACCGCCCCCGCGCTCGAGGTCCCCGCCCCGACCGCCGGCCGGCTGACCCGGCTGCGCGACCGGCTGGCGCGCTCCGGCTCGCCGCTCGGTGCCCGCATGCTCCAGGTGCTGTCCCGCGACCACCTCACCGAGGACGACTGGGACGAGCTGGAGGAGACGCTGCTCCTCGCCGACGTCGGCGCCGGGCCGTCGCAGGACCTCGTCGAGGCGATCCGCACCCAGGCCCGCGTCCAGGGCCTCAAGGACCCCGCCCAGGTGCGTGCGCTGCTGCGGGAGCAGCTGCTCGCGCTCGTCGACCCGGCGCTCGACCGCTCGCTGCGCACCGCCCCGCAGACCGGCGAGGACGGCGTCACCGTCCCGGCCGTCGTGCTGGTCGTCGGGGTGAACGGCACCGGCAAGACCACCACGGTCGGCAAGCTGTCGCGCGTGCTGGTGGCCGACGGCCGCACGGTCCTGCTGGGGGCGGCGGACACGTTCCGCGCCGCCGCCGCCGACCAGCTCGAGACCTGGGGCTCGCGCGTCGGCGTGCGCACCGTCCGCTCCGACCGGGACGGCGCCGACCCGGCGTCGGTCGCGTTCGAGGCCGTCCGCGAGGGCACCGCCGAGGGCGTCGACGTGGTCCTGGTCGACACCGCCGGGCGCCTGCAGAACAAGGCCGGCCTGATGGACGAGCTCGGCAAGATCACCCGCGTCATCACGCGCACCGCGCCGCTGTCCGAGGTGCTGCTGGTCCTCGACGCGACCACGGGCCAGAACGGCATGAACCAGGCGCGGGTGTTCGCCGAGGTGGCCGGCGTCACCGGCATCGTGCTCACCAAGCTCGACGGCACCGCCAAGGGCGGCATCGTGGTCGCCGTGCAGCGCGAGCTCGGGGTGCCGGTGAAGCTCGTCGGCCTCGGCGAGGGCCCGGACGACCTCGCGCCGTTCGACCCCGAGGAGTTCGTGGACGGCATCCTGGGCTGACGCCCGGGGGGCGCCCCGCCGCCCACCGCCGACCGGCCCGCGTCCCGCCCGCTGAGACGCGGGCCCTCCCGTAACACGATGTTGACGCAGGTCTGCCCCTCGTCACACCGGTGTAACACCGGCGGCGCCGTCGCGAAACCCCCGACCAGGAATGTGGTCCCCGATCCGGCAGACCGGCCGGCGAGGGGAGAGGCGTTCCACATGGATCTGGACACCGGAGCGACAGCCTGGATGCTGATGTCAGCGTCCCTGGTGCTGCTCATGACGCCGGGACTGGCGTTCTTCTACGGCGGCATGGTGCGCGGCAAGTCCGTGCTCAACATGATGATGATGTCGTTCATCAGCATCGCGGTCGTGGTCGTCGTGTACGTGTTCTGGGGCTGGTCGATGTCCTACGGCTCGGACGTGGCGGGGATCTTCGGCAACCCGTTCGACCAGTTCGGGCTCTCGGGCGCGATCTGGGACGACAACGGCGATTACCTGATCGACGGGTACGGCGTGCCGGTCATCGTCGGCGTGGCGTTCCAGGTGACCTTCGCGATCATCACGGTCGCCCTGGTCAGCGGCGCCATCGCGGACCGCGTGAAGTTCGGCACCTGGGTGGCCTTCACCGCCCTGTTCGCGACGTTCAGCTACTTCCCGCTGGCGCACATGGTCTGGGGCGGCGGCGCGCTGTCCGGCGCGGAGAACGGTGTCGCCGCGCTGCTGTTCGGCACCACCGACGGGGCGGCCACGGTCGCGCCGATCGACTTCGCCGGTGGCACCGTCGTGCACATCAACGCCGGTATCGCGGGCCTGGTGCTCGCGCTGATCGTGGGCCGGCGCCGCGGCTTCGGCAAGGAGCCGATGCGCCCGCACAACCTGCCGTTCGTGATGCTCGGTGCCGCCCTGCTGTGGTTCGGCTGGTTCGGCTTCAACGCGGGCTCGGCGTTCACCGCCGACGGCACCGCGGGCCTCGCGTGGGTCAACACCACCGCCGCCACCGCCGCCGCGATGATCGGCTGGCTCATCACGGAGAAGATCCGCGACGGCCACGCCACCTCGCTCGGCGCCGCGTCGGGTGTCGTCGCGGGCCTGGTCGCGATCACCCCCGCCGCGGGTGCCCTGCGGCCGGTGACCTCGATCATCCTGGGTCTCGTCGCGGGTGCGCTCTGCGCCCTCGCGGTCGGCCTGAAGTACCGGTTCGGCTTCGACGACTCGCTCGACGTGGTCGGCGTCCACCTGGTCGGCGGCCTCGTCGGCACCATCGGCATCGGCTTCCTGGCCGCCGAGGGTGGCCTGTTCCTGGGCGACGGCGTGAAGCTGCTGGTGGTCCAGGTGGTCATCGCCCTGCTGGCGCTGATCTTCTCCGGCTCGGTGACCGCGGTCATCGGGCTGATCCTCAAGGCCACGATGGGCTGGCGGGTCAGCGAGGAGGCCGAGGTCGGCGGCATCGACCTGGCCGTGCACGGTGAGACGGGTTACGAGACGCTGGGCGGGGCCCGCGTCGTGACGGAGGTGAAGGCATGACGAAGCTCGTGACCGCGGTCATCCAGCCGCATCGGCTCGACGACGTGAAGTCGGCCCTGGAGGCCGCGGGCGTCCGCGGCCTGACGGTGAGCGAGGCCAGCGGCTACGGCCGGCAGCGCGGCCACACCGAGGTCTACCGGGGCGCCGAGTACACGGTGGACCTGGTCCCGAAGGTGAAGATCGACGTGCTCGTCACGGACGAGGACACCCCGGGCGTGGTCGAGGTGATCGTGAAGGCCGCGCAGACCGGCAAGATCGGCGACGGCAAGGTCTGGGTCGTCCCGGTCGAGGACGTCGCCCGGGTCCGCACCGGCGAGCACGGGCCCGAGGCCCTGTGACCGGGCGGTCCGCCCGCGCATGATCGACGAACGGTCGTCAGGGGGCACGGCCGGCGGCGAGACCCCTGAGGTCCCGCACCCCCCGAGCGCGGGGGTGCGGGACCTCAGGGTCGAGCGGCTCGACCTCGCGGCCCGGCTGTCCGGCCCGGACAGCGACGGGGCCGGGCGCCGGCAGGCGGTGTCCGACCTGGTGCTCCGCCGCCTGGCCGAGCTGTGGGAGACCGCGACCGAGGGCCGGGAGACGCCGGGCATCGGCCTGGGCGCGGTCGGCAGCGTGGGCCGCGGCGACGCCAGCCCGGCCAGCGACCTCGACCTGCTGCTGGTCCACGACGGGCGGGGCCACTCCGCGGAGGAGCTCGCCCGGCTCGCGGACCGGCTCTGGTACCCGGTGTGGGACGCGGGGCTGGACCTCGACCACTCGGTGCGGTCGTTGGCGCAGTGCCGGCAGGTCGCGTCGAAGGACCTGCCGGCCGCGGTCGGCCTGCTCGACCTGCGACCCGTCGCCGGCGACCCCGGGATCGTGCACCGGGCCCGCTCCGCGCTGCTCGCCGACTGGCGGTCCGCGGCGCGCCGGCGGCTGCCCGAGCTGCTGGCGTCCACCCGGCAGCGCGCCGAGCGGCACGGCGAGCTCGCGTACCTGATCGAGCCGGACCTCAAGGAGGCCCGCGGCGGCATCCGGGACGCGGTCGTGCTGTCCGCGCTCGCCGCCACCTGGCTCACCGACCGGCCGCACGGCGCGGTCGACCGCGCGCACGCGCACCTGCTCGACGTCCGGGACGCCGTGCAGACCGTCAGCCGCCGGCACACCAACCGGCTGATCCTCGCCGACCAGGACGAGGTCGCCGAGCTGCTGGGCGTGGGCGACCGGGACGACCTGCTGGCGAGCCTGGCCGAGGCCGGCCGCGTCGTCTCCTACGCGCTGGACAGCACCGCCCGCAACGCCCGGCAGGCGCTCGCCCGCCCGGCGCGCCGCCCGGTGCTGGTGCGCGGGCGGCGCACCCCGCCGCGGCTGCGCACCGTCGCGGAGGGCCTGGTCGAGCACGACGGCGAGCTGGTGCTCGCCGCCGACGCGCAGCCGGGCAGCGACCCGCTGCTGTCCCTGCGCGCCGCCGCGACCGCCGCGCGCACCGGGCTGACGCTGTCGCCCATCACCGTGACCAGCCTGGAGCGCACGCCCGCGCTGCCGGCGCCGTGGCCGCGGGCCGCGCGGACGCTGCTGGTCCAGCTGCTGGCGACGGGCCCGGCGCAGGTGCCCGTCTGGGAGGCGCTCGACCTCGCCGGGGTGGTCACGACCTGGATCCCGGAGTGGGCGGGGGTGCGGAACCGCCCGCAGCGCTCGCCGATCCACCGGCACACCGTCGACCGGCACCTGGTCGAGGCCGCGGCCCGGGCCGCGGGGCTGCGCCGGACCGTCGACCGGCCGGAGGTGCTGCTCGTCGCGGCGCTGCTGCACGACATCGGGAAGCGGGCCGGCGCCGGGGACCACTCGGTCGAGGGGGCGCGCCTGGCCGGGCCGGTCGTCGCGCGGATGGGGTTCCCGGCGGAGGACGCCGCCGACGTCGCGCGGCTGGTCGCCGAGCACCTGACGCTGTCCGAGCTCGCGACGGGGTCCGACCCCGACGACCCCGCGACCGTCGACACCCTGCTCGCCGCCGTCGACCACCGGCCGGACCTGCTGGCGCTGCTGCGGGCGCTCACCGAGGCCGACGCGTCGTCCGCCGGGCCGACGGCGTGGACCGCGTGGCGGGCGCAGCTCGTCGACGACCTCGTGGCGCGGGCGTCGGCCCGGCTGGCGGGTACCCTGGGACGTCCCTGACCGCCGAGAGAGCGTGAGGATCGCGCGGTGTTCGCCACCCTGTCCGACCGACTGACGTCGACCTTCAAGAACCTGCGCTCCAAGGGGCGGCTGTCCGAGGCGGACATCGACGCCACCGTGCGCGAGATCCGCCGCGCCCTGCTGGACGCCGACGTCGCCGTGCCCGTGGTGCGCCAGTTCACCGGCGCCGTGCGGGAGCGGGCGCTGTCGTCCGAGGTCTCCGGCGCCCTGAACCCGGCGCAGCAGGTCGTCAAGATCGTCAACGACGAGCTGGTGTCGATCCTCGGCGGCCAGAACCGGCCGCTGCACCTGGCGAAGAACCCGCCGAGCGTCATCCTGCTCGCGGGCCTCCAGGGCGCGGGCAAGACCACGCTCGCGGGCAAGCTCGCGCTGCACCTGAAGTCTCAGGGCCACACGCCCCTGCTGGTGGCCGCCGACCTGCAGCGCCCCAACGCCGTCACCCAGCTCCAGGTCGTCGGCGAGCGCGCCGGCGTCCCCGTGTTCGCCCCGCACCCGGGCAACCAGGGCTCCGAGCTCGACGTCGTCGCCGGCGCCGACCCGGTCGCCGTCGCCCGCGAGGGCCTCGCGACCGCGCGGGCCCGCCAGCACGACGTGCTGATCGTCGACACCGCCGGCCGCCTCGGCGTGGACGCCGAGCTCATGCGGCAGGCGGCGGACATCCGCGACGCGGTCGACCCCGACGAGATCCTGTTCGTCATCGACGCGATGATCGGCCAGGACGCCGTCGCCACCGCGACCGCGTTCCAGGAGGGCGTCGGCTTCACCGGCGTCGTGCTGTCCAAGCTCGACGGCGACGCCCGCGGTGGTGCGGCGCTGTCGGTGGCGTCGGTCACCGGCCGGCCCATCCTGTTCGCCTCCACCGGTGAGAAGCTCACCGACTTCGAGGTGTTCCACCCCGACCGGATGGCGTCCCGCATCCTCGACATGGGTGACGTGCTCACCCTCATCGAGCAGGCCGAGAAGGCGTTCGACGCCGAGCAGGCCGAGGAGATGGCGGGCAAGCTCGCCTCCGGCCAGGGCTTCACGCTCGCGGACTTCCTGCAGCAGATGCAGCAGCTGAAGAACATGGGCTCGATGAAGAAGATGCTCGGCATGCTCCCCGGCATGGGGCAGATGCGCGAGGCCATCGAGAACTTCGACGAGCGCGAGGTCGACCGGGTCGAGGCGATCATCCGCTCCATGACCCCGGCCGAGCGGGACAACCCGAAGATCATCAACGGGTCCCGCCGCTCCCGGATCGCGCGCGGCTCCGGCGTCGAGGTCTCCGACGTCAACGGCCTGCTCGAGCGGTTCGCCGCGGCGCAGAAGATGATGCAGCAGATGGCCAAGGGCGGCGGCATGCCCGTCCCCGGCATGGGCAACCTGCCGGGCATGGGCAAGAAGGGCCGCGGTCGCGTGGCGCCGTCCAAGAAGGCCAAGGGCAAGTCCGGCAACCCCGCCAAGCGCGCGCAGCAGGAGAAGGCCGCCGCCGACCGCGCCGCGGGCATCGCGCCGGCCGCCGCGCCCGCCAAGGGCTCCGCGTTCGGCATCGGCGGCGGCGCGCCGCAGCAGCAGGACCCGTTCGACCCGTCGAGCATCGAGGACCTGCAGAAGTTCCTCGGCCGCTGACGGCGGCCGATCCGGCATCGCGCGAGGGGGCGTGGGTGGGGGACGTGCTGCACCTGACCGGCCCGGTCGTCCTGGACGACGACCGGGTCGTCGGCGAGGCGTGGGTCGTCGGCGGGCGCCTGACGTTCGACCGGCCGGGCGGCGACGCGACGGCGGTCGACGGCTGGGTCCTGCCCGGCCTGGTCGACGTGCACTGCCACATCGGGCTCGCCGCCGAGGGCGCGGTCGACCGGGCGACGTCCGAGGCGCAGGCCCGGGCCGACCGCGACTCCGGCGTGCTGCTGGTGCGCGACGCGGGGTCGCCCGCCGACACCGGGTGGGTGCACCAGCGCGAGGACCTGCCGCGGCTGATCCGCGCCGGGCGGCACCTCGCGCTGCCCAAGCGGTACCTGCGGCACTACGGGCGGGAGCTCGCGGCGCCCGCCGAGCTGCCGGGTGCCGTGGCCGAGGAGGCCGCCCGGGGTGACGGCTGGGTCAAGCTCGTCGCCGACTGGATCGACCGGGACCTCGGGGCCGACGGCGACCTGCGGCCGCTGTGGCCCGACGACGTGCTCGCGACCGCGGTGCGCGCCGCGCACGAGGCGGGGGCGCGGGTGACGGCGCACACCTTCTCCGCCGAGGCGCTGGACGGGCTGCTGGACGCGGGCGTCGACTGCCTCGAGCACGCCACCGGCGCCGAGGACCGGCACATCGCCCGGATCGCGGCGGCCGGCATCCCGGTGACGGCGACCCTGCTGCAGGTGGCGCAGTTCGGGGAGATCGCCTCGCGGGCCGAGAGGTACCCGGTGTACGCGGCGCGGATGCGGCGGATGCACGCCCGGCGGTACGCCCACGTCCGGGACCTGCACGACGCGGGCGTGCCCCTGCTCGTCGGCACCGACGCCGGCGGCACGATCGGGCACGGCCGGATCGCCGACGAGGCGGCCGAGCTGGTCGCCGCCGGGCTCCCGGCGCGCGAGGTGGTCGCCGCCGCGTCCTGGCGGACCCGCGCGTGGCTCGGGGTGCCGGGGCTCGACGAGGGGGAGAGCGCGGACCTCGTCGTGTACGACGCGGACCCGCGGGCGGACGTGCGGGTGCTCGCGGCGCCGCGGGTCGTGGTGCTGCGCGGGGCGCGGGTGGCGTAGCCCGGGACCGGGGGCCCTGGGGTCGGGCGCAGCCCGGGGCCGGGCCGGGTCGGGGCGTCAGGCGGGCGTGGCGCCCCGGGCGACCTGGAGCACCCGGGTCCGCGCGTGGGCGGCGGGCTCGTCGGTGATCGCCTGCCCGTCGAGCCAGCACCGCACCGCGTGCGCCAGCTCCTCCGGGTGGCTGTAGTTCATCGCGTGCGCCGCCCCGAGGATCACCGCCACCGTGAGGTGCTCCGGGCCCAGGTGGGCCAGCTCGCGGACCCGGTAGGGCGGCGGCATCAGCGGGTCGCGCGACCCGATCACCGCGAGGGTGGGCACCGGCGTGCGGAGCAGCCGCTCCAGCGACGGGAACCGCACCATCTGCCGGAAGGCCGCCAGCGCCGCGACCGGCCCGTAGCGCGCGTAGTCCGGCAGCGAGTACCGGCCCATCCTCGGGTCCTCGTGGACGGTGTCCCGCAGCAGCTGCACGACGGCGCGGGCCAGCGGCTGGTTGTGCGCGCCGCCGGCGGGGGAGGCGAGCACGATGCCCGCGATCCGGTCCGGCGCCCGGTGCGCCGCCTCCAGGCTGACCGGCCCGCCCATCGAGTTGCCCACCAGCACCACCCGGTCCAGACCCAGCGCGTCGAGCGTGCCGAGCAGCGCGTCCGCGAGGTGCGGGATCGACAGCGGCGGCCGGGGACCCGGGCTGGCGCCGTGGCCCGGGAGGTCGGGGACGTAGGTCGTGCCGCGGTCGGCGAGGGCCACGGCGGTCGGGAGCAGGTACCGGCCGGACACCGCGAAACCGTGCACGTGCACCAGCGGCGTCGACCCGGGCACGTCCGGGCCGACCCGCACCGTCACCGGGCGGCCCGCCACGTCCGCCGCGCGCAGCTCCCAGTCGACCCCGACCATGCCGCCGATCGTGGCAGCGCCCGCCCCCGGGCGACGCACCCGGCGCGGGTGAGCCTGCGCGTCGGGCGCGGGTACGTGCCGGAAAAGTGCCTTTTGCGAATGTGGACACAATGGCGTTGACCAGGCCGCTCGCGACGCAGTAATTTCATTGCGAGCCGACGGGGCGGCGGCTCGGGTGGGGGCCTCTGATCGGTTCGAGGAGGAGTCGTGAGAAGGTCCCGTCATTTCGTGATCGTTGCTGCCTCTCTGGTCGCCGCGATGGGCGTCGCGCCCGGCGCTGCCGCGTCCGCCCTCGTCGGCGACGAGCGGTCGCCCGGGTGGCGCGAGCTCCCGGTGTCCGTGGCGAACCCGGACGTGCCGCGCACGGTGATCGAGCAGCTGCCGGAGGCGGTCCAGCAGTCGCAGGTCGTCATCGACGACGGCTTCGTGCCGGGCTCGCCGATCGTCTACCCGGACGGGACGCCGGTCGAGGGGCAGGCTCCGGACGTGGTCGCGCGGATCGCCGGGGCGCGCGCGGACTGCGGTGGCAGGGCCACCGGTTCCGGCCTCGGCTCGTGGGGCGCGGAGAGCACGTGCGGTGTGGCGGTCTTCGGGTCGCCCGGATATGTGCGCGGCTATTCCTGGTGGGTGCCGATGACCGTTTCGGCGAAGGCCTGCGCGCAGGGTCGTGGATTCAACTCCCAAGGGGTCCGGACGTGGTACGGGCTCGGGGTGTGCGGTTCATCGCACTACAACTTCGGTGTGCCGTGGGGCAACATCCTCTCGAACCCCTCGGTGCGGGTGAAGTCGATGTCGCCGCCGTCGGGGGTCACCGTGGACTGGTCGTCGTGACCCTCGTCCGGCGGCCGACCTCGCCCTGGCTCCGCATGCTCCGGACCGGGCTGGTCGTCCTCCTGGGTTCCGCCGCGGCGCAGGTGATCGTCAGCGAGCTGATCTGGGCGAACGGCGTCCACGTCCCCCGGATCGCCGCGTCCCTGGTGTCACCGCTCCTCACGGCCGGGTTCGTCGCCGGCGCGACCCTCGTCGCCGGCGCCTACGGCCTGCGGGAGACGAACCGCACGGGGTCGCGCCACGGGGTCGACCGGACCGAGCAGGAGTGACCCGAGGGCGACACGGAGCCGGTGCGGCCGGGGTCGCCCGCACCGGTTCCGGTCTGGCACAATGGCCTGCTGTACTCGGCGCGCGCGGCCCCTCTACCCGCTCGATGCCGTGTCCTCAGGCCCGAACGGACCGCATGCCCCACGTGCGGACCCGACGGCCGCCCCGCAGACATCCAGGAGAAGACCACACCGTGGCCACCAAGATCCGCCTCAAGCGTCTCGGCAAGATCCGGGCGCCGTACTACCGCGTCGTCGTCGCGGACTCCCGCACCAAGCGTGACGGTCGCGTCATCGAGGAGATCGGCAAGTACCACCCGACCGAGGAGCCGTCGCTCATCGACATCTCCTCGGAGCGTGCGCAGTACTGGCTGTCCGTCGGCGCCCAGCCGACCGAGCAGGTCCTCGCCCTCCTCAAGGTCACCGGCGACTGGCAGAAGTTCAAGGGCCTGCCGGGCGCCGAGGGCACCCTGCGCACCAAGGCCGCCCCGGCCGACGTGAAGGCCGCTGTCGACGCCGTCGCCGCGGACGCCGAGAAGGCCAAGGCCAAGGCGTCCGAGAAGAAGGCCGCCGCCCCCGAGGCCCCGGCCGCCGACGAGGCGCCGGCCGAGGACGAGCAGGCCTGATGCTCGCCGACGCGCTGGAGCACCTGGTCCGGGGCATCGTCGACCACCCGGACGACGTGCGGGTCGACGCCCGCACGCTCCGCCGCGGCGACCTGCTCGAGGTCCGGGTGCACCCGGACGACCTCGGGCGGGTCATCGGCCGCGGCGGCCGGACCGCCCGCGCGCTGCGCACCGTCGTCGGCGCGCTGTCGGCCGAGGGTCCGGTCCGCGTGGACGTCGTGGACGTCGCCCGGCGGTGAGCCGCGCACCCGGTCGGCCTCGCGCCGCCCGGTGAGACACCGGCACAGGCCCGGTCCCGAGCAGGGGCCGGGCCTGCGTCGTGCCCGCCGTACGCTGGTCCGGCCCGGAGCCGGACCCCCCGAGAGGAACCCCATGCAGCTGACGGTCGCCCGGATCGGCCGCGCGCACGGCCTGCGCGGCGAGGTCGCGCTCGACGTGCGCACCGACGACCCCGCCGCGCGGCTCGCGGTCGGCACCGTGCTGCCCACCGAGCCCGCCGGGCGCGGCCCGCTCACCGTGGTGCGGACCCGCGAGCAGCAGGGACGCTGGTACGTGACGTTCGCCGAGGCGCCGGACCGGAGCGCGGCCGAGGCGCTGCGCGGGGTCGACCTGCTGGTGGACGTCGCCGACGAGCACGCCGGCGCGGACGACGACGAGGACGCCTGGTACCCCCACGAGCTCGCCGGCCTGCGGGCCGAGCACGTCGACGGCCGCGTGCTCGGCGAGGTCGTGGGCCTCGAGCACCTGCCGGCCCACGACGCGCTGGTGCTGCGGGAGCCGGACGGCGCCCGCACGCTCGTGCCGTTCGTCCGGGCGATCGTGCCGGTCGTCGACGTCCCCGGCGGCCGCGTCGTGCTGGACCCGCCGGGCGGCCTGCTGGCGTCGGACGCGGCGAACCTCGTCGTGAGCGACGAGACGCGGGGCGAGGCCGCCGACGGGGCGACCGCGGCCGGGGACGACGACTGACGTGCGCATCGACATCGTCTCGATCTTCCCGGACTACCTGAGCCCGCTCGGCCTGTCGCTCGTGGGCAAGGCCCGCACCAGCGGCCTCGTCGACCTGCGGGTGCACGACCTGCGCGACTGGACGACCGACCGCCACCGCACCGTCGACGACACCCCGTTCGGCGGCGGCGCGGGCATGGTGATGAAGCCCGACGTGTGGGGCGCGGCGCTCGACGACCTGGTCGGCGAGGGCAGCCACCTGCTGCTCCCGACCCCGTCCGGCGCGCCGTTCACCCAGCGGCACGCGGAGCGGTGGGCCGCCGACGACCACCTCGTCGTCGCCTGCGGGCGGTACGAGGGCATCGACGTGCGGGTCGCCGCGCACTACGCCTCCCGGCCCGGCGTCCGGGTGAGCGAGTACTCCATCGGCGACTACGTGCTCAACGGCGGCGAGGTCGCCGCGATGGTGCTGGTCGAGGCGGTCGTGCGGCTGCTGCCCGGCGTCGTCGGCAACCCGCACTCGCTGGTGGAGGAGTCGCACGGCGCCGCCGGCCTGCTCGAGTACCCCGTGTACACCAAGCCGCCGGCCTGGCGGGACCTCGACGTCCCGGAGGTGCTGCTGTCCGGGCACCACGGCCGCGTGGAGCGCTGGCGTCGCGACCAGGCGCTGGCGCGCACCGCGGAACGCCGCCCGGACCTCCTCGCGCGCCTGGCGCCCGGCGAGCTCGACAAGGCCGACCGCGCGGTGCTGGCCGACCTGGGCTGGGTCGTCGGCACGGACGGGCCCGTGCCTACGGGCGCGGACGCGGGCGGCGCGGGGGAGTAGCCACCCGGTTTCGACCGCGGGGCCCCGGCTGTGGCAGACTGGTCGGTCGGTGCCCGACGGCCCGCCTCTGCCACAGGGGAGGCGACCACGGCCCCGCCGAGCGATCGGCCGCGCACCGCACCTCATGCCATCCGGCGCCCCAGGCGCCGACGACGACGCGCGTGACCTGTGGCACGGCGGGAAAGCGACACACGATGTCCCACATCCTCGACTCGATCGACGCGGCTTCGCTCCGCACCGACGTCCCGGACTTCCGCCCCGGCGACACGCTGAAGGTGAACGTCAAGGTCGTCGAGGGCAACCGCTCCCGCGTCCAGGTCTTCCAGGGCGTCGTCATCGCCCGCCAGGGCGACGGCGTCCGCGAGACCTTCACGGTCCGCAAGGTCTCCTTCGGCGTCGGCGTCGAGCGCACCTTCCCGGTGCACTCCCCGACCCTGGAGTCCATCGAGGTCGCCACCCGCGGTGACGTCCGCCGCGCGAAGCTGTACTACCTGCGCAACCTCCGCGGCAAGAAGGCCAAGATCAAGGAGAAGCGCGACGCGGTCCCGGCCAAGCAGGCCTGAGACCCCGCAGCACGCCGGACGGGCGGCCACCCCACGCCGGGGTGGCCGCCCGTCGGCCGTCTCGCGCAGGTCCTGTGCCCACCGGCGCGTGGGTGTGGGCGACGGCTCCGACGACGTGGGAGAGTGATCCGGTGACGGACCAGGACGCAGCACCCGCCAGCCACGAGGCGCACGCCGGCGGGGTCGCGGGGCGACGGCGCGGGCCGGTCACCTCGTTCCTGCGGGAGACGGCGATCATCCTGGTCAGCGCCATCGTGCTGTCCTGGCTGGTGAAGACCTTCCTCGCCCAGGCGTTCTTCATCCCGAGCGCGTCGATGCACGACACCCTGATCGAGGGCGACCGGGTGCTCGTGAGCAAGCTGGCCCCGGGCCCGCTCGACATCCACCGCGGGGACATCGTCGTCTTCTCCGACCCCGGCGGCTGGCTCGACCAGCAGGTCGTCCCGGAGACCAACGCGTTCCAGGACGCGCTCATCGCGATCGGCCTCATGCCGCAGCAGTCCGAGGACCACCTCATCAAGCGCGTCATCGGCCTCCCCGGCGACCGGGTGGCCGCCACCGGCGACGGCTCGCCGGTCACCGTCAACGGCGTCCCGGTCGACGAGACCGAGTACCTGGCCCCGGGCGCCAGCCCCAGCCAGCTCGCGTTCGACGTCGTCGTGCCCTCCGGCTCGGTCTGGGTCATGGGCGACAACCGGCAGCAGTCCGCGGACTCGCGCTACCACCTCGGCGACGCGGGCGGCGGCTCCGTGCCGATCGACGACGTGGTGGGCACCGCGTTCGTCACGCTCTGGCCCGTCGACCGGATCGGCCTGCTCCGCAACCCCGGGGACGTGTTCGCGGACGTCCCCGACCCGTCGTGACCGCCGCCGGCCGCGCGCGCACCGCCTGGAACCGGGCCGCGCCCACGCTGCGGGTCGAGCGCCAGATCATCCGGGACGGCGTCCCGGCGCTCGCCTGCGCCGACGAGGTCGGGCGCGGCAGCCTCAGCGGGCCCGTCACCGTCGGCGTCGTCGTCGTGACCGCCGAGAGCCGCGCGGTGCCGCAGGGCGTCCGGGACAGTAAGCTGCTCAGCGCCCCCGAGCGCGAGCGCCTCGCCCCGCTCATCCGGCGCTGGGCCGCGTGCTGGTCCGTCGGGCACGCCGAGCCCGCGGAGATCGACGCCTACGGCATCATCGCCGCCCTGCGGCTCGCCGCGCACCGGGCCATCGCCGGGCTCGAGGTCGCGCCGGGCGCGCTGCTGCTCGACGGCAACCACGACTACGTGACCACCCCCGCGCAGGACACGCTGCTCGGCCCGCCGACGGTGCTCGACGTCGTGCCCCCGGTGCGGACGATCGTCAAGGCGGACCTGCGGTGCGCCGCCGTCGCCGCCGCGAGCATCCTCGCCAAGACCGAGCGGGACGCGATCATGACCCGGCTGCACGACGACCACCCGGAGTACGGCTGGGCCGAGAACAAGGGCTACTCGGCGCCCGAGCACCTGGCGGCGCTGCGCCGGCTGGGCCCCACGCCGCACCACCGGACGTCGTGGCGGCTGCCGGGGGTGGCGGCCGCCACGGGCGCGGGCACCCCGTCCCCGGGCGCGCCCGGGCCGCTCGGGGACGTCGCGCTGCCCGGCGAGCCGCTGACGCTCGACGTCGCGGGCTGAGCGCGAGGCGGCCACCCGGTACCTGGCGGTCCGGGGCGGCCGGGGGTGCGTCGGTGCGGCTGTCGCGCCCGGATGGGGGATGATGGCCCGGTGAGTGCCGAGGACCTGGAGAACTACGAGACCGAGATGGAGCTCGCGCTCTACCGCGAGTACCGCGACGCCGTGGGCCTGTTCTCGTACGTCGTCGAGACCGAGCGCCGGTTCTACCTGGCGAACCACGTGGACCTGCAGGTCCGTTCCGCCGCGGGCGAGGTGTACTTCGAGCTGACGCTGGCCGACGCGTGGGTCTGGGACGTGTACCGGTCCGCGCGGTTCGTGAAGTCCGTGCGCGTCGTGACGTTCAAGGACGTCAACGTCGAGGAGCTGGTCAAGGCGGACCTGGACCTCGGCTCGGGCGGCGGCTTCGGGCGGTAGGCGCGCCGGGGCGCCGCGCGTCGCCCGCGGACGACGGCCGCCTCCTGGGCGGGCGCCGAGTCCTCCACAGGACGGGTCGTGTGCCTCGTCCCCAGGCGCGCGCCGGGCCGGGCGCTGGGCGGCGGCGCGCCCCGGCAGCCTCGGTGCCGGAGGTGGTGCCGATGCGCACGCGGAACGAGACCGGCCGGCTGGGCGAGGACCTGGCGGCCCGGCTCCTGGAGAACGAGGGCTGCACCGTCCTCGACCGGAACTGGTACGGCCCGGGCGGCGAGCTGGACCTCGTCGTGTACGACCCCGGTGAGGACGCCGTGGTGGGCGTCGAGGTCAAGACCCGCCGCACCGCGACCTACGGCACCCCGCACGAGGCGGTGACGCCGCGCAAGGTGCGGCGCCTGCGGGCGCTGCTGGCCGCCTGGCTGGCCGCGCACGACGTCCACGCCCGGTCGATCCGGCTGGACCTCGTGGCGGTCGAGCTGCGCGCGGGCCGACCCCCGCACGCCGAGCACCTGGCGGAGATCGGCTGATGGCGCTCGGACGGACACGGGCCGTGGGGCTCGTCGGGCTCTCGGGGCACCTCGTCGAGGTCGAGGCGCACCTCGCGTCCGCCCTGCCCGCCTTCGTGCTCGTCGGGCTGCCCGACACCTCGCTCGCCGAGGCGCGCGACCGGGTGCGCGCCGCCGTCGGCTCCACCGGCCTCACCTGGCCCAACCGGCGGATCACCGTCAACCTCTCGCCCGCCGCGCTGCCGAAGTCCGGCCCGGGGTTCGACCTCGCGATCGCGGTCGCCGTCCTGGCCGCGGCGGAGCTCCTGGAGGGCCGGCGCGCCGCGGGCGTGGTCCACCTGGGGGAGCTCGGGCTCGACGGGCGGCTGCGCCCCGTGCGGGGCGTCCTGCCCGCCGTCGCCGCGGCCGTGGCCGCGGGGCACCCGGACGTCGTCGTGCCGGAGGCCGACGCGCCGGAGGCCGCCCTCGTGCCCGGCGCGCGCGTCGTCGGCTGCCGCAGTCTCGCGCAGGTCGTCCACCGCTACGGCGGGTCCGTCGTCGTCCCGGACGAGCCCGCCGTCCCGCCCGTGCGCGCGCTCGGCGCCCACCGCGCTCCGCCCGGGGACCTGGCGGACGTCCTCGGGCAGGGCGAGGCGCGCGGCGCCGTCGAGGTCGCCGCCGCCGGCGGGCACCACCTGCTGCTCGTCGGACCGCCCGGCGCCGGCAAGACCATGCTCGCGTCCCGGCTCCCCGGTCTGCTGCCCGACCTCGACGAGGCCGAGGCCGTCGAGGTCACCGCCGTGCACTCCGTCGCCGGCACCTTCGACCCCGCCGGCGGCCTGCTGCGTCGCCCGCCCTACGAGGACCCGCACCACACCGCCACGCCCGCCAGCATCGTCGGGGGCGGCTCGGGCCAGCCGCGCCCCGGTGCGGCCTCCCGGGCGCACCGGGGCGTGCTCTTCCTCGACGAGGCGCCCGAGTTCCCGACCGCCGTCCTGCAGACCCTGCGCCAGCCGCTCGAGCACGGCGAGGTCGTGGTGCACCGGTCCGCCGGCGCCGCCCGGTACCCCGCGCGGTTCCAGCTCGTCCTCGCCGCCAACCCCTGCCCCTGCGGGCGGGCCATCGGCACCGGGCTCGCCTGCACCTGCGGGTCGCTCGCGCGACGGCGGTACTTCGGCAAGATCTCCGGACCGCTGCTCGACCGCGTCGACGTCCAGGTCGAGGTGCCCGCCGTCCGCCGCGCCGAGCTCGGCGACCCCGCCGAGAGCACCACCACCGTCGCCGCGCGGGTCGCCGCCGCACGCGCCGCCCAGGCGGAGCGGTGGGCGGGCACGCCGTGGCGGGTCAACGGCGAGGTGCCGGGTCGGGTGCTCCGCGACCGGCTCGGCGCCGACCGGCGCCTGCTCACGCTGGTCGACGAGGGGGTGGACCGGGGGACGCTCACCCTGCGCGGGGCGGATCGGGTGCTGCGGCTGGCGTGGACCGTCGCCGACCTCGCCGGACGGACCGGGCCCGCGCCGGGGGACGTGGGGCGCGCCGTCGCGCTGCGGACCCGGGGGCAGGCGTCGTGAGCGCCGTCGGAGGGGCGCCGGGCGCGGGGGTGGCACGCGGCGGGGCCGGCGGCGGGGC
>NZ_SZYE01000007.1 GCF_005239125.1 Cellulomonas hominis
GCGTTCACGCAGTTCGTCGAGCCGATCGCGCGGCTGGTGCTGGGCCTGAACGACGCCACCGCGGGCATCGGGCGGTTCCTGCCCGGCGCGGCGGGCGAGGCGATCAGCGGCGGGTCCGCTGGCGCGGCTGGCGGCGCGGACCCGGGCGCGCGGGGCGTAGGCGCGCCCCGGACCCCCCGACGACGCCGGGTGGAGCGTCCTGCCCGACACGCTTCGGCGCGTCGGGCAGGACGCTCCACCCGATCCGGGGCGGGACCGCGTCAGGTGATGTCGCGCTTCAGGGTCGTGAACCGCCCCAGCGCCGCGAGCGCCACCGCGTACGCCACGAGCACCGCCGCCCCCGCGGCCGGCCCGAGCAGGGCGCCCGCACCGGTCGCCGAGTAGAACGACCCGCCGCTGATCGCCTCGCCCGCCGCGCCGGGCAGGAACCGCCCGATGCCCGCGGTGGCGTCGTTCAGGCCCAGCACCAGCCGCGCGATCGGCTCGACGAACTGCGTGAACGCCAGCACCACGACGATCGCCACCACCTGGTTCGGCATCGCGAACCCGAGGCCGACGCCGACGACGCACCACACGGTCAGCGCCAGCGCGGTCCGGGCGATGATGCCCCACACCGCGCCGTCGCCGAGCAGGTTCGGCGCGTCGGTGAACGCGAAGGCGAGCGCGCCCGCGCCGACGGTGGCCAGCGTGCCGAGCACGCCGTACAGCACGCCCATCGGGACGCTCGCGGCGAGCTTCGCGACGACGAACCGGTTGCGGTCCGGCTGCGCGAGCAGCGTCGGGGTCAGCGTCCGGTGCCGGAACTCGGCGGTCACCGACAGCAGGCCGACCAGCAGCGGCAGCGCGTACCCGAACGACGCGGGCAGCGTGTACACCGCCGTGACGACGGCCTGGGGGTCCAGGACGACGGGGGCGCCGTCCGCACCGGACACGTCCGCGCCGTCGAAGGTGAACGCGAACGCCATCGCGGCGCCCATGAACGCCATGTACCCGATCATGACGATCAGCAGCACCCACCAGGTGCGGGTGGTGACGATCTTCCGGTACTCGGAGACCAGGGAGTCCTTCATCGCGCACCTCCGGCGGGGGCGTCGGTCGGGGCGGGGGCGGGCGCGGCGTGCGCGCCACGAGCCGGGGCGGGGGCGGTGAGCCGGAGGAACACGTCCTCCAGGCCGACGCCGTGCGTGGCGAGCTCGTGCAGCTCGACGCCGGCCGCGAACGCGGCGTGGCCGACGGTCGCGACGTCGGTGCCGACGAGCTCGGCGACCCCGGCGGTCGGCGCGCCGTCCGCGGCGCGCTGCCAGCCGGCGCCCGCGACGAGCGCGTCCAGCGCCGCGGCGTCGGGGGAGGCGACCCGGACCCGCGGCTCGGCGAGCCCGCTGAGCTCGGCGAGCGTGGAGGCGTGCACCAGCCGGCCACCGGCGATGATCACCACGTCGTCCACGGTCTGCTGGACCTCGGACAGCACGTGCGAGGACACCAGCACGGTGCGCCCCTGGGCGGCGAGCGCCCGCAGCAGGTCGCGCAGCCACCGGATGCCCTCGGGGTCGAGGCCGTTGGCGGGCTCGTCGAGCAGCAGCACGGGCGGGTCGCCCAGCAGCGTCGTCGCCAGGGCCAGCCGCTGGCGCATGCCGAGCGAGAACCCGCCGACCCGCCGCTTCGCCGCCGACGTGAGGCCGACGAGGTCGAGCACCTCGTGCGCCCGGCGGTCCGGCACGCCCGCCTGGGGCGCGTACACCCGCAGGTGGTCCAGGGCCGTGCGGCCGGGGTGGAAGTCGGCGGCCTCCAGCGCGGCGCCGACGGTGCGCATCGGGCGGTCGAGCGCCCCGTACCGGCGGCCGCCGATGGTCGCGGTGCCCGCGGTGGGCTGCACGAGGCCGAGCAGCATGCGCAGCGTCGTCGTCTTGCCGGCGCCGTTGGGGCCGAGGAACCCGGTGACCCGCCCGGGGCGGACCGTGAAGCTCAGGTCGTCCACGGCCCGGACCTGGCCGAACGTCTTCGTGAGGTGGGAGACCTCGATGGCGTGCGTCGCGTCGGGTGGCATGCCTCGACCCTAGGGACCCGGCACCCTCCGGCGGATCAGCCGCGAGGCGGAACCGCCGGTCGCCGCCGCCTCCGCCGCCCGGCGGATCTCGAGCGGGCCCGACCGGGCGCGGGGCCCCGTCGGCCTCAGAACGCCGCGGTCGCCGGTCGCGAGGTGCGGCGCGACGGCAGCATCACCCGCATCGTGCAGCCGGACTCGCTGTCCGCCACCTCGACGGTCCCGCCGTGCAGGGTCACCGCCCACCGCACGATCGACAGCCCCAGGCCGGTGCCGCCGGTCGAGATCTGCCCGGTGATCGCGGGGGTGTTGCCGCGCGCGAACCGCTCGAACACCCGCTCGCGCTGGTCGGCGGCGATGCCGGGGCCCTGGTCGATGACGTCGAGCTGGACGAACCCGCCGGCGCGGTGCGCCTCCAGCCGGACCGGCGCGCCGCGGGGGGAGTGCCGGACGGCGTTCTGCACGAGGTTGGCGACGACCTGGTGCAGCCGCTCGCGGTCCGCCGGGAGGGTCAGCCCGGGCGGGTCGACGACCACGGGGAACGTGAGGTCCTTGGACGCCCCCACCAGCCGGCCCTCCTGCGCGGCCTCCTCCAGGAACTGCTGCACGGGCACGTCGGTCACCTGGAGGTCGACGGCGCCGGCCTCGAGGCGCGACAGGTCGAGCAGCGTCGCCACCAGGCGGCTCAGCCGCTGGGTCTGCGCCAGCGCGGCGCGCATCGCCTCGGGGTCGGGGTCCTCGACGCCGTCGACGATGTTCTCGAGCTGCGCCTGCAGCGCCGTGACCGGCGTGCGCAGCTCGTGCGACACGTTCGCGACCATCTCCCGGCGCAGGGAGTCCGCCTGCTCCAGGTCGTCGGCCATCCGGTTGAACGCGGTGGCGAGCTCGCCGACCTCGTCCCTGCTGGTCGCCCGCACCCGGCGGCTGTAGTCGCCGGCGGCCATCGCGCGCGCCGCGGACGTCATCTCCCGCAGCGGCGACGTCATGCCGCGCGCGAGGACCTGGGTCATCACCAGCGCGAGGACGATGACGATCGGGAAGGTCCGCGTCGGGCCGAGCGCGTTGTTCAGCCCGATCCACGTCAGCAGCGCCGCGACGAACACCGCCGCGGCCACCAGGACGCCGAGCTTGATCTTGATCGACCGCAGCCGGTCGAGCGGGCGCACGTCCGGCAGCCTGGCCACCCGGGCGGTCCGCTGGTGGCGGGGCGTCGACGGACCCGTCACGCCGTGCCGCCTCCCGGGGTCGCGCCCGGCGCGGCGGCCGGCTCGAGGGCGTAGCCCACGCCGTGCACCGTCCGGATGAGGTCGGCGCCCAGCTTCCTGCGCAGGGCCTTCACATGCGAGTCGACCGTGCGGGTCCCGGAGGCGTCCACCCAGTCCCAGACCTCGGCCAGGAGGCGCTCCCGGGTGAGGACGGTGCGGGGGCTCGCGGCGAGCGCGAGCAGCAGGTCGAACTCGGTCGGCGTGAGGTGCACCTCCTCGCCGGCGCGGTGCACGCGGCGCTGCGCGCGGTCGATCACCACGTCGCCGACGGCGACGGGCGGCTCGGCCGCCTCCGAGCCCGCCGCGGCCAGCTCGGCCGCCAGGGCGGCGCGCTGCTGACGGCGCAGCAGGGCCTTGACCCGCGCGACGAGCTCCCGCATGGAGAACGGCTTGGTCATGTAGTCGTCCGCGCCGACGCCGAGGCCGATCAGCATGTCCGTCTCGTCGTCCCGGGCCGTGAGCATCAGCACGGGGACCGGGCGGTCGGCCTGGATCCGGCGGCACACCTCGAGGCCGTCGATGCCGGGCAGCATCACGTCGAGCACCACCACGTCCGGTGCCAGGCGGGCCGCGGCGTCGACGGCCTGCAGGCCGTCGCCGACCGTCTCGACCTGCCAGCCCTCGGCGGAGAGCCGGCGCGCGACGGCCGTGGCGATGGCGGGCTCGTCCTCGACGACGAGGACCGAGGTGGCCGCGGCGCCCGGGGCGCCCGCGGGGGTTCCGGCGGCGGCACCGGGGCGGGATGCGAACGTCATCCCGCCAGCGTAGAGCGCAGGTGTGGAGGTTTCGTATGATTGCGCCACCATGAGCAGCTCAAGTCGCTGCCGGCGTCCCTCCCGGGCCGACGTGCCCGGGGGAGACCATGCCGGCCCTTCCTGCCTCCTGACCCTCCCTGCGCGCGTCCCGGCACCGGCGTACCCGCGCGACGGCGGGGGTGACCCGTGCTGACCGACTGGCTGCTCGTGGCCCTCGGCGTCGTGCTCACCGCCGGCACCGCCGTGTTCGTCGCGAGCGAGTTCTCCCTCGTCACGCTCGACCCGGGCGTCGTCGAGGGCCAGACCCGGCCGGACGACCGCCGCGGGCAGAGCGTGCTCAAGGCGCTGCGCCGGCTGTCCACGGAGCTGTCCGGCGCCCAGGTGGGCATCACCGTGACCACCGTGCTGCTCGGCTACACCACCCAGCCGGCGGTGAACGCGCTGCTCGCCGAGCCGCTGCGCGGGTCGTTCCTCGGCCCGGCGATCGGCGGCGGCGTGGCGCTGGTCGTGACGCTCGTCCTGGTCAACGGCTTCTCGATGCTGTTCGGCGAGCTGGTGCCGAAGAACTTCGCCATCAGCCGCCCGCTGGGCACCGCGCGGTGGGTCGCGCCGCTCCAGGCCGGGTTCACGTCCGCGCTGCGCCCGCTCATCACGCTGTTCAACTCGAGCGCGAACGCGCTGCTGCGCCGCCTCGGCGTCGAGCCGCGGGAGGAGCTCTCGGGCGGCCGGTCGCCGCAGGAGCTCGCCGCGCTCGTGAAGCGCTCCGCCCAGCAGGGCACCCTCGACGAGTCGACCGCCACCCTGCTGACCAACTCCATCGAGTTCACCGACCTCACCGCCGTGGACGTGATGACCGACCGCCAGCGGGTCGTCGTGCTGCGGCGCGGCGACACCGCCACCGACGTGGTCCGGCTCTCCCGGGAGACCGGCCACTCCCGGTTCCCGGTGATCGGCGACGACTCCGACGACATCGTGGGCCTGGTGCACCTGCGCCGGGCGATCGCGGTGCCGCACGAGCGCCGGGACGAGGTGCCCGCGGCCGCCCTCATGGTGGACGCGCCCCGGGTCCCGGAGACCGTGCACCTCGGCCCCCTGCTGGTCGAGCTGCGCGAGCACGGCCTGCAGATGGCGGTCGTCGTGGACGAGTACGGCGGCACGTCCGGTGTCGTGACGCTGGAGGACGTGGTCGAGGAGCTGGTCGGGGACGTCGCGGACGAGCACGACCGCCGGCGCACCGCCGCCTCGCGGCGCGCCGACGGCGCGTGGGTCGTGTCCGGGCTGCTCCGGCCCGACGAGCTCACGGAGCGGACCGGCCTGGTCGTCCCGGAGGACGGCCCGTACGAGACGCTCGGCGGCCTGATGATGGCGGCGCTGGGCCGCGTGCCGGAGGCCGGCGACGAGGTGCTCGCCGGCGACGTGCTGCTGCGCGTCGAGACGATGGCCCGCCGACGGGTCGAGCGCGTGCTGGTGCGCCCGGCGCACGCGTCCGCCGGTGCCGAGGGGGCGGCCCGATGAGCCCCGGGGTGGCCCTGGCGCTCGCGGTGGCGCTGCTCGCCGGCAACGCGTTCTTCGTCGCGGCCGAGTTCGCGATCATCTCCGCGCGCCGCTCGGCGATCGAGCCGCTCGCCGCGGCGGGCGACCGGCGCGCGACCACCGTGCTGTGGGCCATGGAGCACGTGTCCCTCATGCTCGCCTGCGCGCAGCTCGGCGTGACCGTCTGCTCCACGAGCCTGGGCCTCGTCGCCGAGCCGGCGATCGCCCACCTGATCGAGGACCCGCTGCACGCGATCGGGGTCAGTGCCTCGCTGGCCCACCCCATCGCGTTCGTCGTCGCCCTGCTGGTCGTCGTCTACCTGCACGTGGTGCTCGGCGAGATGGTGCCGAAGAACCTGGCGGTGTCCGGCCCGGACCGCGCGGTGCTGGTGTTCGGCCCGCCGCTGGTCTGGCTGGGCCGGGTGGTGCGGCCGGTCATCGCGGCCCTGAACTGGATCGCGAACCACGTGCTGCGGCTGTTCCGGGTGGACCCCCGCGACGAGGTCGCGTCGGCGTTCACGGCCCAGGAGGTGCAGTCGATCGTCGAGCAGTCGCAGGCGGAGGGGCTGCTGCACGACGAGCAGGGCCTGCTCTCGGGTGCGCTGGAGTTCTCCGACCGCACGGCGGCCGACGTCATGGTCCCGGTCGCCGACCTCGTCACCGTGCCGGTCGACGTGACGCCCGACGAGGTCGAGCGGCTGGTCGCCCGCACCGGGTACAGCCGGTTCCCGGTGCTCGGCCGGGACGGCGCCCCGGGCGGCTACCTGCACGTGAAGGACGTGCTGTACGCGGACGACGGCTCCCGCCGGCTCCCGGTGCCGACCTGGCGCGTCCGCGCGCTGGCGGTCGTGGCGCCGGGCGACGAGGTCGAGGAGGCCCTGACCGCCATGCAGCGCTCGGGCGTGCACCTCGCGCGCGTGGAGGACGGCGGCCGGGCGGTGGGCGTGGTCTTCCTCGAGGACATCCTCGAGGAGCTCGTCGGCGAGGTCCGCGACGCGATGCAGCGCGGGGAGTTCCGGCACCGGACGGGCGCCTGAGCCGCGTCCGCTGGGCCGTTCGTGGGACCTACGTCACACGACAGGGTGGTCCCGGTGGGTGAACGAGCGCGACACGCCGATGATCCGCCCGCCGCCCCCCGGACGGGGGGTTGGAACCGGTGGGGGCGCTCCGTTATGGTTTCGTGATCGCTCACCCGGATCCCCCCGGCGGTCGCGCTCCCAGCGCGCCGCCCTCTCCCGGGTAGCGCCCCTCGTCCGTCGGCGACCTGTCGCCTGCCCGTGCTCGGAGGTCCCGTGGCGTCGCACCGCGTGCAGCCCGCCGCCGACGCCGGCGCCCCCACCCGCCGCCAGCTCCGCGAGGCGGCCCGCACGCGTCCCGCGGCCGCGGCCCCCGCCGCCGAGGCGCCGGCTGCCCCCACCGCCGAACGCCGCCGCACCAGCCCGCTGGCCCGCTGGGGCACCCGCGCCGGCGTGCTGGTCACGCTGGCCGCCGTCACGGTCGCCGTCCCGCTGTCCCAGGGCGCGGCCCGCAGCGAGGACGGCTTCACCGACGCGCAGGCCGACGCGACGCTCCCGAGCACGGTCGAGGCGCTCACCTCGTCCGCCACGTCCGTGCTCCCGCCGGCGTCGCTCGTGTCGAGCGACGCCACCGCCCTCCGCGCGCAGATCGACGTCAGCCGCAGCGAGGACCGCGAGATCCTGCCCGGCTGCGACGGCGAGGCCGGCACGGCCAGCGCCAACGGGCAGCTGCCGCAGTCCGACCTCTGCTACCTCTGGGACGACAAGACCCAGCTCCGCGCCGACGCCGCCGAGGCGCTCGCCGAGCTCAACGCCATGTGGGTGACCCGCTGGGGCACCGACCTCTGCCTCTCCAGCGGCTACCGCACCCTCGCCGAGCAGCGCGCCGTCAAGGCGGCCAAGGGCTCGCTCGCCGCCCCCGCGGGCCGCAGCAACCACGGCTGGGGCCTCGCGGTCGACCTGTGCACCTCGCAGACCACCGGTGCGCAGTGGGAGTGGCTGAACGAGAACGCGCCGGTGTTCGGCTGGGAGAACCCCGACTGGGCGCGCCCCGGCGGCTCGGGCCCGTACGAGCGCTGGCACTGGGAGTACACCAAGGGCGTCATGGCCGACGGCGAGTACTACGGCTGACGGCCGCCCTCACGACGCGGAACGGCCCCGCCTCCCTCGGGAGGCGGGGCCGTTCGCGTGCGGGGGGCCGGCCCTCCGGGGGCGCCGAGATCGGTGCGCCGTGCCGAGATCGGCGCCCAGGGGCACCGATCTCGGGCGGGAGCGCCGATCTCGGCGTGTGTGCCGGCGCAGGTGCCCGGTCAGGACAGGGTCATGCCCCAGGTGACCTCGTGGGTGGTGCCCGGCTCCAGGCGGACCAGGCGTTCGCCCGTGCGGAACGCGTCCGCGATGCAGCTCATCGGCTCGGCGGCGACGCCCCGGCGGTCGATCTTCGGGATCCCGTTGCCGGTGCACACCTGCCAGGTGTCCATCGAGCCGTCCATCCACATCGCCGCGGCGTGGCCGTCCGGCGACCCGAGCACGATCCAGGACAGCCCGTCGGCGTCCCGGGTCACGTCGACGAACGCGTCGTCCAGCGCCACCCCGGCGAGGGGCTGCGGCGTCCGGCGGTCCTCGGCCCCGGACAGCGGGCGGGTGCCGGTCGGCAGCAGGCGGTCGTCGACGGTCACCTGCGACGCGGCGTCGACGCGCAGGGTGCAGTCGTCCACGGCGGCGTCGCCGGGGGAGAGCCACGGGTGGAAGCCGATGCCGTACGGGGCGGCCGTCGCGTCCAGGTTGGTCGTCGCGACGTGCACCCGCAGCCCGGCGTCGGACAGCGAGTAGGTGACGTCGACGCGCAGCGACCACGGGTAGCCCGGCGTCGGCACCAGGTCGTGCCGCAGCGTGACGGAGGTGTCGCCGTCGGGGCCGGCCTCGGAGGCGACCTTCGCGTACCGGACCTGGGCCACCAGGCCGTGCAGGGCGGTCATCCGGTCGGGCTCGGTGACGGCGACCTGGTAGTCGGTGCCGTCCCAGGTGTACTGCCCGTCCCGCAGCCGGTTCGGCCACGGGGCGAGGACGGCGCCGGAGAAGGCCGGGGCCAGGTCGGACTCGTCGAACGGCAGCACGACGTCGCGGCCGCCGACGCTGTAGGAGCGGACGCTGGCCCCGACCTCGGCGATCACGGCGCGGTGGGCGCCGTGGGCGAGGAGGTGCTGCTGTCCGGAGGGTGCGGGCGTGTTCACGCTCACACCGTAGCGGCCGGCGGGTCGCCCGCGGCCCCGGTGCCCCCGCACCGCCCGGCAGCCGGTAGCCTGGACCGCCGTGGCAGCCACCGACTTCCCCGCCGAGATCCGCGACCTGCGCAGCACCCTGCACTCGATCCAGGCGGTGTCCGACCCCACGGCGCTCCGGGCGAAGATCGCCGACCTCTCCGAGCAGGCGTCCGCCCCCGACCTGTGGGACGACCCCGAGTCCGCGCAGAAGGTCACGAGCGCGCTGAGCGCGGCGCAGTCCGAGCTCGACCGGGTCGACACGCTCGGCGGGCGCATCGACGACCTCGAGACCCTCGTGGAGATGGCGACGGAGGACGGCGGCGACGCCGAGACCCTCGCCGAGGCGGAGGCGGAGCTCGTCACGATCCGCAAGGACCTGGGCGAGCTCGAGGTCCGCACGCTGCTGAACGGCGAGTACGACCAGCGCGAGGCGGTCGTGACCATCCGCGCGGGCGCCGGCGGCGTGGACGCGGCGGACTTCGCCGAGATGCTCATGCGGATGTACCTGCGCTGGGCCGAGCGGCACGGCTACCCGACGACGGTGCTCGACACCTCGTACGCGGAGGAGGCCGGTCTGAAGTCGGCGACCTTCGAGGTGAAGGCGCCGTACGCGTTCGGCCACCTGTCGGTCGAGGCCGGCACGCACCGCCTCGTGCGCATCTCGCCGTTCGACAACCAGGGCCGCCGGCAGACGTCGTTCGCCGCGGTCGAGGTCATCCCGCTCATCGAGCAGAGCGACGACAACATCGAGATCCCCGAGTCGGAGATCAAGGTCGACGTGTTCCGGTCGTCCGGCCCCGGCGGCCAGTCGGTCAACACGACCGACTCGGCGGTCCGCATGACGCACATCCCGACCGGCATCGTCGTGTCGATGCAGAACGAGAAGTCGCAGATCCAGAACCGCGCGGCCGCGCTGCGCGTGCTCCAGTCCCGCCTCCTCCTGGTCCGCAAGGCCGAGGAGGACGCGAAGAAGAAGGAGCTCGCGGGCGACATCAAGGCGTCCTGGGGCGACCAGATGCGGTCCTACGTGCTGCACCCGTACCAGATGGTCAAGGACCTGAGGACCGAGCACGAGGTCGGCAACACCTCCGCGGTGTTCGACGGCGACATCGACGGGTTCATCGAGGCGGGCATCCGGTGGCGCCGGCAGGCGTCCGTCGAGGCCTGATCTCCGCCCGATCGGGGTGGGTGAGGGTGTGAATCGGGCATAACGCCCGGCGCGGGGCCCGGTGGGGCGACTCACAGGTTCCCGCGCGGCGTGTCACGGTCGGGTCACGACGGGCCGCTGCCTACGCTCGACGCGGCCCGGTCGCACCACCCTCCGCACGCCCCTCAGTCCCCGACCGACCGGCCGCCCAAGCCCCGTGATCAGATTCGAGAACGTCACCAAGGTCTACGCGCGCGGCGCGCGCCCCGCCCTGGACCACATCGACCTCGAGGTCGAGCGCGGCGAGTTCGTGTTCCTCGTCGGCGCGTCCGGCTCCGGGAAGTCGACCTTCCTGCGCCTGGCGCTGCGCGAGGAGCGGCCGTCGGCCGGCAAGGTCTTCGTCGCCGGCAAGGACCTCACCACCCTGTCCTCGTGGAAGGTCCCGCACCTGCGCCGCCAGATCGGCGCGGTGTTCCAGGACTTCCGCCTGCTGCACAACAAGACGGTCTTCGAGAACGTCGCGTTCGCGCTCCAGGTGATCGGCAAGCCGCGGCACCACATCCTCACCACCGTGCCCGACGTGCTGGAGATGGTCGGCCTGGCCGGCAAGGAGAAGCGCCGCCCGCACGAGCTGTCCGGCGGCGAGCAGCAGCGCGTCGCCATCGCCCGCGCGTTCGTGAACCGCCCGGCGATCCTGCTGGCGGACGAGCCCACCGGCAACCTCGACCCGACGACCTCCCTGGGGATCATGCGCCTGCTCGACCGGATCAACCGCACGGGCACCACGGTCGTCATGGCGACGCACGACGACGAGATCGTCGACCAGATGCGCAAGCGCGTGGTCGAGCTGTCCGGCGGCGAGATGGTGCGCGACCAGTCGCGCGGCGTCTACGGCTCGGACCGCTGAGGGGGGATCGACGTGCGACTGCAGTTCATCCTCTCGGAGATCGGCATCGGCCTGCGCCGGAACCTCTCCATGACCATCTCGGTCATCCTCGTCACCTTCGTCTCGCTGACCTTCGTCGGCGCGGCCGCCCTGCTGCAGATGCAGATCACGAAGATGCAGGACGACTTCTACGGCAAGGTCGAGGTCGCGGTGTACCTCTGCCCGGCCGGCACCTCGTCCGAGCCCACCTGCGCGGGCGGCGAGGTCACCGACGACCAGAAGCAGGCGATCCTCGACGCCCTCGACGCCCCCGACGTGGCCCCCTACGTGGAGAGCGTCACCGAGGAGTCCAAGGAGCAGGCGTTCGAGACGTTCCAGCGGCAGTTCGAGGGCCAGTTCTGGGCGCAGGTCACCACCGTCGACGACATGAACGAGTCCCTGCGCATCAAGCTCACCGACCCGGAGAAGTTCGAGGTCGTGGCCGACGTGCTCCAGGGCCGGCAGGGCGTCGAGACGGTCCAGGACCAGCGCGACCTCTACAACACGCTGTTCAAGGTGCTGAACTCGGCGACCCTGCTCTCGCTCGGCCTGGCCGGCGTGATGCTGCTGGCTGCGGTGCTGCTGATCACGACGACGATCCGGCTGTCGGCGATGAGCCGCCGGCGCGAGACCGGGATCATGCGGATGGTCGGCGCCTCCAACCTGTTCATCCAGCTGCCGTTCATGCTCGAGGGCGCGATCGCCGCGACGGTCGGCGCCGTGCTGTCGGTCGTCGGGCTGTGGGCGGGCGTCCGCTACCTGGTGACGGACTGGCTCGGCGGCCAGGTCGCCTGGATCCCGTACGTCACCACGAACGAGGTGTGGCAGGTGGCCCCGTTCCTCGTGGCGGCCGCGATCCTGCTCGCCGCGATCTCGTCCCTGGTCACCCTGAGCCGCTACACGAAGGTCTGACATGGCGAGCATGCGCACCCTGACCCCCCGCCGCGCGCGCGGCGCCCGCGCCGTCGCCGCGTCGGTCGCCGGCGTCCTCGCGGTGCTGCTCGGCCTGACCGCGGCCGGGTCCGCCGTCGGTGACGACCTCGACGACCGGCAGTCCGCGCTGCAGCGGCAGCAGGCGCAGAACGACCAGCAGCGCGCCGATGCCGAGGCCGCACTCGAGGGGCTCAGCGCGCAGTACCAGCAGACCGCGCAGGACCTGCTGGCGGTCCAGCAGCAGCTCGCCCCGGCGCAGGCGGCGCTGACCGCCGCGCAGGAGGCGCTGGCCGGCTACGAGCGGGAGGCGGAGCTGATCGCCGCGCGCCTGCAGGACGCCGAGGACCAGGAGACGTCGATCAGCGCGACGATCGCCACCGACACCGAGCGGTCCGACCAGATCCGCAGCCAGATCAGCCAGATGGCGCGCCAGGCCTATCAGGGCGGCCCGAGCATGTCCGGCCTGAGCATCATAGTCGGCGCCCAGACCGTCGAGGAGTTCACCGAGCAGTACGGGCTGGCGACCGCGGCGCAGCGCACCCAGAACGAGGTGCTCGACGAGCTCGCCGACATCGAGGCGGCCAACAAGAACAGCCAGGCGCGGCTGACGGCCGTCCGCGAGCGGATCACCGAGCTGAAGGCCGAGGCGGACGCCAAGGTCGCCGAGGCCGAGAAGGCCCGCCAGGAGGCCGCCGACCGCAAGGCCGAGGTCGAGGACCTGATCGCGCAGCAGACCGCGAAGCAGCAGCAGCTCGCGTCCCAGAAGGCAGCCGCCGAGGCCGAGATCGCGTCGATCGACGCCGAGAAGGCGTCCATCGAGTCCGAGCTGACCAAGGTCGCGAACGAGCAGCGCGCCCGCGCCGCCGCCGCGGCCGCCGCGGCGGGCCAGCCCGCACCCGCCGCCGGTCCCGTGTCCGGTGCGCTGTTCGGGAACCCGACGTCGATCAACCCGATCCACGTCACCAGCGAGTACGGCATGCGGCTGCACCCGATCCTCGGGTACTACCGGCTGCACGCCGGCATCGACCTGCGCACCTACTGCGGCACCCCGATCTACGCCGCCCGCGAGGGGACCGTGCAGTGGGCGCGCTGGCGCAACGGGTTCGGCAACCAGGTCATGATCGACCACGGGCTCTACAACGGCAGCTCGCTGATGACGTCGTACAACCACATGACGAGCTTCGTGGTCGGCGGCGGGCAGCACGTGTCCCAGGGCCAGCTGGTCGGGTACTCGGGCAACACCGGGACGTCGGCGGCGTGCCACCTGCACTTCGAGGTGTACGTCAACGGGGCGACGGTGAACCCGCGGCCCCTGCTCGGCCTGTAGCGGAATCCGGGCGACGCGCGGCGCACGGCCGGATAGGCTGCTGCGTCGCCCCTCGGACCCGCCGGGGCCCGCGCACGACCTCAGGAGGAGAGTCATGGCCAAGCAGAGCGGACGGTCGCTCGTCGCGTCCAACCGCAAGGCGCGCCACGACTACCTCATCGAGGACGTGTTCGAGGCCGGCGTCGTCCTCAGCGGCACCGAGGTCAAGGCGCTGCGCGCCGGGCGCGCGTCGCTGGTCGACGGCTGGTGCACGATCGAGTCGGGCGAGGCCTGGCTCGAGGGCGTGCACATCCCGGAGTACTCCCAGGGCACCTGGACGAACCACGCCCCGCGGCGCAAGCGGAAGCTGCTGCTGCACCGGCAGGAGATCGACCGGCTCGAGGCGAAGACCCGCGAGAAGGGCCAGACGATCGTCCCGCTGAGCCTGTACTTCCTCGACGGGCGGGCGAAGGTCGAGATCGCCCTGGCGCGCGGCAAGCGGGAGTTCGACAAGCGCCAGGCGCTGCGCGAGCGCCAGGACAACCTCGAGGCGCAGCGCGCCATGCGGGAGAAGCGCGACCGCTGACGCGCGCCGACGCGCCGTCCCGCCGCGCCGTCGCACCCATCTCGCCGAGTCTCCACGACGCGTCTGCGCGCGGGCCGCGGTGCAGAGGCGAGAAGTGGAGAGTCGGCGGACGTGGCGGCGCGCGCAGAGCGCGTGGGCGCGCGGCGCGAGGGCGGGTCAGGTCAGGGCGGTGCGCAGGGCGCCCGGGTCGGTCGTCGGGCGGTCGCAGACGAAGCCCCGGCACACGTACGCCGCCGCGCGCCCGCCGACCAGCGGGCGGTCGCGCAGCAGGGCCACCGCCGCGGGGGTCGCCGCCACCTCGTCCGGGTCGCCCTGCGCGAGCACCAGGCCGGGTGCGGGGGAGCGCACCGCCGCACGGACCAGCGCGACCCGGCCCGGGTCGTCGGCCCGGCCGAGCACCGCGACCTCCCGCGGGCCGTCCAGCACCGCCTCGGCGGTCGCCAGCGCCCACGCGACCGCGCGCGGGTGCTGGTGCGCGATCGACAGCGGCCCGGCGAGCGCCAGCTCCGCGGCCTGCCGGTCCGTCGCGGACCCGGACAGCGCGGCCCGGGCGAGCAGCGCCCCGGCGGCGGCGGACTGCCCGGCGGCCGACGGCCCGTCCGCGACGTCCGGCCGGGTCGCCAGGCGTGCCACGACCGGGTCGGTCTGGTCGTCGGCGGTGTCCCGGAACCCGTGGCCCGGGGCCCGGAACCGCGCGAGCACGGTGTCCAGGAGCGCCGACGCGCGCGCCGCCCAGTGCGGGTCGCCGGTCACGCCGCCGAGCACGAGGAAGCCCTCCGCGACCGCCGCGTAGTCGGTGAGCACGCCGGGTGCCGTGCCGACGGCGCCGTCCCGGGACGTGCGCGCGAGCCGGAGCAGGCCGTCGCCGCCGTCGAGGGTGTGGACGGTGTCGAGCAGCCGGGCAGCACCCACCGCCGCGGCGACCCACTCCCGCCGCTCCAGGGCGGCGCCGGCCTCGGCGAGCGCGGCGACCGCCAGCCCGTTCCACGCGGCCACCACCTTGTCGTCCCGCGCCGGCTGCGGCCGGGCCGACCGCGCGCGCAGCAGCGCCCGGCGCACCCGCGCGAACCGCACCTCGTCCTCCGGTGCCGGGTCGGCGCGCAGCTGCAGCACCGAGGTGCCCGCCTCGAAGGTGCCCTCCTCGGTGACGCCGAACAGCGCCGCGGCCCACGCGCCGTCCTCGGGGCCCAGCGCCTCGTCCAGGGTCGCCGGGGTCCAGACGTACGTCGCGCCCTCGACGCCGCGGGTGTCCGCGTCGAGCGACGAGGCGAACGCGCCCTCCGGGGTGCGCAGGTCGCGCAGCAGCCAGTCCGCGGTCCCCTCGACCACCCGGCGTGCCAGGTCCGACCCGGTGCTGCGCCACCAGTGCACGCCGATCCGCAGCAGCATGGCGTTGTCCTCGAGCATCTTCTCGAAGTGCGGCACGGTCCACGTGCCGTCGACGGCGTACCGGGCGAACCCGCCGCCGACCTGGTCCGCCATCCCGCCGCGCGCCATCGCCTCGAGGGTGCCGGTCGCCATCGCCAGGGCGCGCTCGTCGCCGGTGCGCGCGTGCCGGCGGAGCAGCCACTCGAGCGCGGTCGACGGCGGGAACTTGGGGGCGCCGCCGAACCCGCCGTGCTCGGCGTCGTAGGTGGCGGCCAGGGCCTCGGCCGCCAGGTCCGACACCCGGGCGACGGCGTCCAGGTCGAGGACGGGGCCGTCCGCGCCGTCCGCGCCCGGACCGCCGGCAGCGCCCTCGGCGGCCTCGGCGTCCGCGGACCGTGCCGCGTCGTCCGCGGTCCCCGCCGGGGCCCCGCCCCCGAGGTGCGCCAGGAGCTCGGCCGCCCCGCCCCGCACCTCGTCGCGCCGCTCCCGCCACGCCCGGGACAGCGCCTCGAGCACCTGCCCGAACGACGGCCGCCCGGCCACGGGCACCGGCGGGAAGTACGTCCCGCAGAAGAACGGGTCGCCGTCCGGCGTCGCGAACACCGTCATCGGCCAGCCGCCCTGGCCGGTCATCGCCTGGGTCGCCGCCATGTACGCCGCGTCCAGGTCGGGGCGTTCCTCCCGGTCGACCTTCACATTGACGAACCGGCGGTTCATCACCGCGGCGACGCCGGCGTCCTCGAACGACTCGTGCGCCATCACGTGGCACCAGTGGCAGGCGGCGTAGCCCACCGAGACCAGCAGCGGCACGTCGCGGCGGCGCGCCTCGGCGAACGCGTCCTCGCCCCACTCGTACCAGTCGACCGGGTTCTCGGCGTGCTGGCGCAGGTACGGGCTGGTGCTGCGGGCGAGGCGGTTGGGCATGCCTCCACTCTCGCGCCGCGCTCCCGCGGCCGCGACCCCGCGGCCGCCCGGGTGGCCTCGGCCGCCCGGGTGGCCGGGGCGTGCGGAGTCCGCCAGAGTCGGGACCTCAGCCCCCGAACCGAGGAGTCCGTCCGTGCCGTCGTCGCCCTCCGACACCCCGACCCGCGACGGGGGCCGGCGGCTCCCGGGGCGGTTGCTCGCCCGGACGGTCGGGGGCGCCCCGCCCCGCGGGCTCGACCCGGAGGCGGGCGTGGTGGTCACCGACGTCGGGCGCGCCGACGACCCGGCGGTGGTGCTGGTGCACGGGATCGGCGTCTCCGAGCGGTACTACCGCGGCCTGGCCCGCGAGCTCGCCCCCGACCGGCGGGTGCTGGTGCCGGACCTGCCGGGGTTCGGCCGCAGCCCCCGCCCGTCGCGCGTCCCCGCGGTCGAGGACCTGGCGGACGTCGTGCTGGCCGTGCTCCGCCACCGCGGGATCGAGCGGGCCACGCTGGTGGGGCACTCGATGGGTGCCCAGGTCGTCGCGGAGGCGATGCTGCGGGCGCCCGAGGTGGTGGAGCGCGTGGTGCTGATCGGCGCGGTCGTGGACCCGGGTGCGCCCTCGGTGCTGCGCCAGGCGCTCCGGCTCGCGAAGGACGGCCTGCACGAGCCGCTGCGGGTCAACGCGGTCGTGGCGAGCGACTACCTGCGCACCGGCCCGTCCTGGTACTCGGCGGTGCTGCCGCACATGTTCGCCTACGACACGGCGGGGGCGGTGTCCCGGCTGCCGGGGCCCGCGCTGGTCGTGCGGGGCGAGCACGACCCGGTGTCGTCGCGGGCGTGGGCGCGCCGGCTCGGGGCGCTCGCGCCGCGGGCGGACGTGCGGGAGGTGCCCGGTGCCGGGCACGTCGCGATGGCCTCG
The DNA here is from genome assembly GCF_005239125.1 of Cellulomonas hominis. Lineage (GTDB taxonomy): Bacteria > Actinomycetota > Actinomycetes > Actinomycetales > Cellulomonadaceae > Cellulomonas > Cellulomonas hominis_A. The sequence continues at coordinate 16,965 of NZ_SZYE01000007.1, forward strand.
CACCCGCCGCTGCTCGCCCGCTGGGTGCGCGAGGCGCCGTGCTGACCGCCGCCGAGGGCGCCCGGCGCGCCGTCTGGTGGGGGCAGGACTACGCGTACGCGGGCTGGCGGCAGGCCCGCGGGCTGCTGTCCCGCACGTCGCCCGACTCGTACACGCGCCCCGCGCACCCGAGGCGGCCCCCGGTGCTCCTGCTCCCGGGGGTCTGGGAGACGTGGCGGTTCCTGGAGCCGCTGGCGCGGGGGCTGTTCGCGGGCGGGCACCCGGTGCACGTCGTCGCGCCGTTCGGCCTCAACCGGGGGAGCGTCCCGGACATGGCGGACCTCGCGGCGGCGCAGCTGCGGGACGCCGACCTGCGCGGCGTCGTCCTCGTGGCGCACTCCAAGGGCGGGCTGATCGGCAAGAGCGTCATGGGGCGTGCCGACGTGGGCGACCGGGTGCTGGGGATGGTTGCGATCAACACCCCGTTCTCCGGGTCGCCGTACGCGCGGCTGCTGCCGGTGCGGTCCATCCGGGCGTTCCTCCCGGACGACGAGGTGCTGACGGCGCTCGCGGCGCAGCGCGCCGACCACGGGCGGATCGTGTCCGTCGCGACCTGCTTCGACCCGCACATCCCGACCGGCAGCGAGCTGCCCGGCGCCCGGAACGTGCGCCTGGCGACCCCGGGCCACTTCCGCTCGCTGGCGGACCCGGCGCTGCTGCCGCTCCTGGAGCGCGAGCTGGACCGCCTCGCCGCCCGGGGCTGACGACCGGTCAGTCGTCCAGCACCTCGCGCGTCGGGACCGTCGGCTTGTCGACCCCCCGGGTGCGCAGCGCGCCGCGGCCGACCACCTGCTGCCAGGTCGCCGTGCGCTCGGACCGCCCGCGGCCGATGAAGCTCACCGCCCAGTGCAGCAGCGTCGTGACCCGGTTCTTGAACCCGACCAGGTAGAACAGGTGCACGCCGAGCCACAGCAGCCACGCGCCGAAGCCGGCGGTCTTGATCGGCCCGATCTTCGCGACGGCCTGGAACCGCGACACCGTGGCCAGCGTCCCCTTGTCCTTGTACCGGAACGGACCCGCGCTGGGCTCGCCCTGCACGCGGCGGACGATCTCCTGCGCGGCGTACCGCCCGGTCTGCATGGCGGCGGGCGCGACGCCCGGCACCCCCGGCCGCAGCGCCATGTCGCCGACGACGAACACCTCCGGGTGCCCCGGGAGCGAGCCGTTCGGCTCCACCCGGACCCGGCCCGCGCGGTCGACCTCGGCACCGGTCTTCTCGCCGAGCTGCCGGCCGAGCGGGGAGGCCTGCACGCCCGCTGCCCACACCTTGGTCTGCGCCTGGATGGTGGTGCGGTTCCCGTCGCCGTCCTCGACGGTGACGGACCCGTCGTCGACGTCGACGACCTTGTGGCCCATCAGCAGCTCGACGCCGAGCCCCTCCAGCACCCGCGCGGCCGCGTCCTGGAGCTCCTCCGGGTTCCCCGGCAGCACCTTCGGCACCGGGTCGACGAGCAGGATGCGTGCCCGCGTCGGGTCGAGGCTGCGGAACGACCCGCGCAGGGAGCGGTGCGCGAGCTCGGCCAGCTGGCCCGCCATCTCGACGCCCGTGGGGCCGGCGCCGACGACGACGAACGTGGTCAGCCGCGCCCGCTCGGCCGGGTCGGTCGCGAGCTCGGCCAGCTCGAACGCCCCGAACACCCGCCCGCGGATCTCCAGCGCGTCGTCGATGCTCTTCAGGCCCGGCGCGAAGTCGGCGAACTGGTCGTTCCCGAAGTAGGACTGCCCCGAGCCGGCGGCGACCACCAGGCTGTCGTACCGGGTGCGCGTCTCGCCGAGCGGCGAGGACGACACGACGACCCGCGCGTCCAGGTCGATGTCGGTGACGACGCCCAGCAGCGCGCGGGCGTTCCGCTGGCTCTTGAGCACGTCGCGGGTCGCCGGGGAGATCTCGCCGACCGACAGGACCCCGGTGGCGACCTGGTAGAGCAGCGGCTGGAACAGGTGCGTGGCCGTGCCGTCGATCACGGTCACCCGGACCGGCGCGTCCGCGAGGGCCTTCGTCGCGAACAGGCCGCCGAAGCCCGACCCGATCACGACGACGTCGTGCGGCTTGCCCGGGGCGCGTGAGGGGACGCCAGTGCTCATCGGGGGGTCCTTCCGCGTGGGTTCTCAGGACCTGTCCGACCCTACGAGCGGCCCGGTCGCGGCGCGCGCCGAGCGGTCAGGCCGGGGGCGCGAGGATCTCCGACAGCCGGAAGCCCACCGGCTCCTCCAGCTGCGCGTAGGTGCAGGTGGCGGGATCGCGGTCGGGGCGCCACCGCTTGAACTGGGCGGTGTGCCGGAACCGGTCGCCCTCCATGTGGTCGTAGGCCACCTCGACCACGAGCTCGGGGCGCAGCGGGACGAACGACAGGTCCTTGCTCGCGTTCCACCGGCTGACGGCGCCCGGCATCCGCCTGCCCTCGTGCGCGGACTGGTCGGCCCAGTCGCCCCACGGGTGGCCGGACAGGTCGTCGGCGCGCAGCGGGGCCAGCTCCTCGACGAGCGCCTTGCGCCGGGCCATCGGGAAGGACGCCGCGACGCCGACGTGCTGCAGCCGGCCGTCATCGGTCCACAGGCCCAGCAGCAGCGAGCCGAGCACGTCGCCGGACTTGTGCCAGCGGAACCCCGCGACGACGCAGTCCGCGGTGCGGGCGTGCTTGACCTTGAACATCGTGCGCTTGTCCGGCTGGTACGTGCCGTCCAGGGGCTTCGCGACGACGCCGTCGAGCCCCGCGCCCTCGAACTGCGTGAACCACTGCTGCGCCACCGCGAGGTCGCCGGTCGCGGGTGTGACGTGCACGCGGGGGTCGTCGCCCGTGATCGTGGTGCCGAGGGCGTCCACCAGCCGCGCGCGCCGGTCGCCGAAGGGCGTGCGCATGAGGTCCTCGTCGCCGAGCGCCAGCAGGTCGAACGCCACGAACGACGCCGGCGTCTCGCCCGCGAGCAGCCGGACCCGGCTGTCCGCCGGGTGGATCCGCTGCTGCAGGGCGTCGAAGTCGAGCCGGTCGCCCCGGACGACCACGATCTCGCCGTCGAGCACGCAGCGCTCCGGGGTCGACGCCCGGATCGACTCGACGAGCTCGGGGAAGTACCGGGTCATCGGCTTCTCGTTGCGGCTGCCGAGGACCACCTCGTCGCCGTCCCGGAACACGATGGTGCGGAACCCGTCCCACTTGGGCTCCGTGTGGCCGAGGTCCGGGATCTCGGGCACGGCCTTGGCCAGCATCGGGGACACGGGCGGCATCACGGGCAGGTCCATGGCACCCATCCTGCTGGGCGGGGGCGCAGCGGGCCAGGGGTGGCGCGAGGAGAGAGCGCACGGTGCACGTCCAGAGGCGCACCCGGGTGACGGACGCCCAGGCGTGACGCCCGCGTCAGCCCGCCTCAGCCCGCGTCCGGCCGCTCCGGCGACCGCACCGGCTGCTCCGTGCCCGGGACCGGCAGCCCCGGTGCGCCCTGCGCCGCGGGGTCGAACCCGAACGTCCGGACCTCGCGCCCGCCGTCCGGCCCGATCCGGACCGTCGACACGCTCGCGTTGGCCAGCGGGTCCATCGGCACGGTCCCGGCCATCGCGAGGTAGGCCAGCAGGGTCACGCCGTGGCTGACCACCAGCACGTCGCCGCCGCCCGCGTGCTCCCGCTCGATCCGGCCGAACGCGTCGGCGACCCGCTCGAGGTAGTCGGTGGTGCGCTCCGCGCCGGGCAGGCCCGGGTACGTGCCCGTGAGGATGCCGCCGAACAGCTCGACCGGGTCGCCGAGCGCCAGCAGCTCCGCCTCGGGCCGGGCCTCCAGGTCGCCGAAGTGCATCTCCCGGAGGCCGGGGTCGGTGGTGAGCCCGACGCCGGGGTGCGGGGCCAGCAGCTCGCGCGCCGTGGCGACCGTGCGGCCCGCGGGGCTCGCGTACGCCGCCGCGAACGTCCGGCCCGCCAGCACCCGCGCCGTCGCGCGCACGCCGGTCAGGCCGTCCTCGGTCAGCGGGGAGTCGGACCAGCCCTGCAGCAGGCGGGCGGTGTTGAACTGGGTACGACCGTGCCGCACCAGGTAGAGCGTGGTGGTGCCGTCCGGCGCGGCCTCGTCGTCGAGGCGGGTGGCCGGGCCGTGCTCCGCCGCGTCGGCGGACGTCGCGAGGAAGGGCATGCCCGCGATCCTAGGCACGGTCCCGCCCCCCGTGGCGGGGAGGCGGGACCGTGCGGCACCCCTACGCGCGGCGGCGCAGCGCCCAGGTGGCCCCCGCGACGGACGCGGCGCACCAGGCGAGCAGCACGACGAGCGACCGGCCCGGCATCGAGAACGTGTCGTGCGCGAGCCCCGAGCGGATGAGCTGCGCCATCGGCTCGAACGGGAACCACTCGTGCGCCGTCTGCAACCACCCGGGCATCCGGTCGGCGGGGAAGCTGACGGGCGTGAACAGCAGGATGACGAACACGAGCACCTGGGTCATCAGCATCGCCAGGGTGGGCTTGAGCAGCGACGCCATGCCGTACCCGACGGCCGCGGCCGTCAGCGACACCAGCAGCGCCGCCGGCACCAGCCAGGGCGCGGGCGACAGGTCGACGTCGAACCGGAGCACGCCGGTGACGATGCCGAGCACCATGCCGGGCAGCGCGATGAGCGTCCACACCAGCAGGTCGCTGACCAGGAACGACCCGCGCGGGACGGGCAGCGTGCGCATCCAGTCGAGGCTGCCCTCCGTGCGGGACTGCGACAGCATCTGCGGGGTCATCACCAGCCCGACCATGACCAGCGTGATGGTCGGTGCGCCGGTCGCGAGGTAGAGCGCCTGCTCGGGCGGTGGGTCGCCGATCACGAGCCCGAAGCCGAGGATCGTCGCGATCGCGAGGAACACCTGCACCACGACGAGCAGCGGCAGCATCGTGGCCTGGCGGCGGAACTGCCACTGGGTGAGCAGCAGGGTCTGCTGGACGGTGCTCACGCCGCCACCCCCGCGGTCTCGCCCTGCGGGGCGTGCTCGTGGCCGACCAGGTCGACGTAGACGTCCTCGAGCGAGGCGGGCGTGAGCGCGTACCGCTCGAGGCGGTGCGCCGCGACCTCGCCCTGGGCCCACCCGACGACCTCCGCGGCGTCGGCCGCGCCCACGGTCCCCACCTCGCGGCCCCGCGCGCCGGACACCGCGCGCACCGCCGGGTGCCACCGCCAGCCCGCCTCGACGGCGCCGGGGGAGAGGTCCGCCTCGACGGTCAGCGTGCCCTGCAGGTGCGCGGTGAGCCCGGCGGGGGTGTCGTCCGCGAGCACCCGGCCGCGGTCGAGCACAGCGAGCCGGTCCACGACGCGCTCGGCTTCGCGCACGTTGTGCGTCACCAGCAGCACGGCCCGGCCCTCGTCGGCGAGCGCGCGGATCTGCCCCCAGAGCAGCCGGCGGCGGACGGGGTCGACGTCGTTGGTCGGCTCGTCCAGCACGACGAGGCGCCCCGGGGTGACCACCGTCATGGCGAACGCGGTGAGCCGCGCGATGCCGCCGGACACCTTCTCCGCCGGGGTGTCGGCCCAGGGGCGCAGGTCGAGGGCGTCGAGCAGCTCGTCCGTGCGGGCGCGCACCGCGGTGCGCTCGGCGCCGCGGATCCGCCCGACGAGCTCGATCGCCCGGCGCGGCGTCAGGCCGGTGATCGGCACGTTCGCCTGCGCCTGGATGCAGGTCCGCCGCCGCGCCTCCGCCGGCTGCGCCACCGCGTCCACGCCGTCGAGGTGGATCGTGCCCGCGTCCGGCCGGACCAGCCCGACCACCTGGTTCACCAGCGTGGTCTTGCCCGCGCCGTTGTGCCCGAGCAGGCCGACGACCTGCCCGGCCGCGACCTCCAGGTCGATCCCGTCGTTCGCCTGCACGCCGCCGCGCCCGCGGTACCGCTTCCGCAGCCCGCGGACGGTCAGCACCGTCGTCGCGCCCATCTCCGCACTCCCTCGCTCGTCGGACCCGACCGCTCGCATACCGGTCGGTACATCCTGGAACGTAGCAGGATGCGATGCGGGATACCAGACGGTATCTGCGCGGCTTTCCTGCCGCGTCGGTGCAGGTGGGAGGCTTGGCCATGGCGGCGACGGGATCGACATACCGATCGGTACGGGACCGGGCTACGATGGCGGCATGGCGCGCAGGCAGGACGACGAGACCCCCGACGGCCGGACCGTGGACGACTCGATCGGCGCCGCGACCCGGGCGCTCGCCGACGCCACCGCCGCGCTCACCCGCCTGATCGGCCGGCAGGTGCAGTCCGTCGTCCCCGAGGTGTCGGACGCGGTCGCGGCGAGCCTGCGGGAGGCGTCCCGCGGGCTCGCGGACGCCTCCGAGAGCGTCGGCCGGCGGTCGGGTGGTCGGGCGGAGGAGCGCCGCACCGAGCGGGCGAACCGCACCCGCGAGGAGCTCCTGGACGCCGCGGCGCGGGCGTTCGCCCGCCACGGCTACGAGGGTGCCTCGCTCGGTGACATCGCCGCCGACGCGGGGTACACGAAGGGCGCCGTGTACGCGCACTTCGGCTCGAAGCACGAGCTGTTCCTGGAGGTCGCGCGCCGGCAGATCGCCGCCGCTCCCGTCCAGCCCTGCCTGCCCGACCTGGGGTCCGACGGCCTGGAGGCGGAGCTGTCGGCGGCGCTGCACGGCATGGTCGACGAGGACGACCTGCTGCTCTCGCTCGAGATCCTGTCGTTCGCCGTCCGGCACCCGGAGGCGCGCGCGGAGATCGGCGGCTTCTACGAGGACGGGTTCGCGGAGCTCGCGGAGCAGGTCGCGCGCGCCCGGCACCCGGCGGACCCGGCGCCGGCCGAGGCCGACTGGGACACCGCGCTCGCTGTCGTGAGCGTGTCGAACATCGCGCTGCTGCTCGGCGCCGTCACCGGCTCGCCGCACGCGTCGCCCGCGGCGGGCTCCCGGGTGATCGCCCGGCTGCTGCGCGGCTGAACCCCGGACCCGCCGCGCCGGGCCGGCGCCCGGGTCAGTCGCCCTCGCGCCGCGCCCGGTGCGACAGCCGCAGCGGCAGCACCAGCCACACCAGCGCCAGGCCGGCGAGCGTGGCGCACCCGGCGACCCAGCCGGCGGTCCGGCCCACGACCACGTCGAACAGCAGCAGCGCCGAGCCGGCGAGCACCAGGGCGAGCGCGGCGAGCCCGGTCTGCGCCATCCGGTCCGCCGAGTCGACCAGCTCCCGCTTCAGGTGCCGGCGGAACAGGATCCGGTGCAGCGACACCGGCGCCACGATGAACCCGGTCGCCGTCACCGCCAGCACCACCAGGACCAGGTAGACGCCCTTCTGGTAGTCGTCCAGGTCGAGGAAGCGCTGCTGGAAGGGGACCGTCAGCAGGAAGCCGGTGAGGATCTGCACGCCGGTCTGCGCGACGCGCAGCTCCTGGAGCAGCTCGTTCCAGTTCCGGTCCATCCGCTCGGTCGGGGTCTCGTGGCGGCCGTCGCGGGGGTCGGCGTCGCGGTCCTCGGGGCGGGTGGTGTCGGCGTGCTGCGGCATGGTCGGTCCTTCGCGTGGTGCGCTCCGCCCCGGGTCCTCCGCGGCGTCAGGGCCGATGGTGCCGCGACCGCTCGCGCGCCGCAGGTCGAGCGGGTGCGGCCGTGGGAATGACGGTGCGGTCGTCCGCGTTGGACACGTATGCTGGACCTGCTGCAGCCGACGGCCGGGAGCCCCACGGGGTGATCGGACGGGGGCGGCGGCGATTGACAACTCCACATGGGGGTGATCGGTTTCGACGGTGATCGTCGAGCCAGGAGAAGCGGGCCGAGGACACACGGTTATCTCGCTAACGCTCCGTGTAAACCCATAGGTGCCGATAACAAGCGCACCGACTTCGCCCTCGCCGCCTGAGCGAGCCTCGAAGTCCGTCAGCCTGAGCTAGCTTCCGACTCAGATCCTGGCGTCAGCTAGGGAGCCACTGCTCGCAGTCCTCGTCATCGGGGCTGCGGGGACTTTCAGGTGACTGAGCCCGTCCGCGACTTGTCTGCGTGATCGCGGGGGCTGAGAAAAGCAGCTGCAGACTGCGCCCGGAGAAGCCCTGGTTCCACGTCATCGGACGCGGGTTCGATTCCCGCCACCTCCACTCGAGTGCCGAGAGGCCCGTCCCCGTCCCGGGGGCGGGCCTCTCGTGCGTCACGCGTCGCCGAGCAGCGCGTCCCGGCCGGCGGTGAGCGCGTCGCGCAGGGCGGTGCGCTGCGCGGGGTCGAGGCCGGACAGCATCCGGGCGGTGACCCCGGCGACGCGTTCCTGTGCCGCGGCGAGGGCCTCGTCGCCGGCGCGGGTCAGCAGGGTGGCGCGCTCCCGCCGGGGCCCGGGCTCCTGGGCGCGCTCGACCAGCCCGTGCCGCTCCAGCCCCTGGACCAGGACGTTCATCGACTGCCGGGACACGAACGTGCGCCGGGCCAGCTCCGAGCCGGTGATGCCCGGCTCCGCGTGCAGCGTGCTCAGGCAGGCGTACTGCGACACGGTCAGGCCGAGCGGCCGCAGCACCTCGTCCATCCGCTGGTTCAGGGCGGCCTGCGTGGCCTTGAGCAGGATGCCGAGCTCCTGGGCGAGCGCGGCGTCGGTGTCGTTCATGTCAGCATCTTGACATACCCCCGGGTGTTGGTGTCAGGATGTTGACATGAACACAGCGACCGTCCGCACGTCCGGACCCGACTTCGTCTCCTTCCAGGTGCGCGACCTCGCCGCCTCGGCCGACTTCTACGAGCGGCTCGTCGGGCTCACCCGGCTCCCGGCGCCGAACCCGCAGGCCGTGGTCTTCTCCGACGGCGCCGTCTCCTTCGCGGTGCGGGAGCCGTTCCCGGGGGTGGACCTCGACGCCGTGGGGCAGCTCGGCGCCGGCGTGGGGGTGTGGTTCCACAACCCGGACGCGGCGGGGCTGCACGCGCGGCTCGTCGAGGCCGGCGTGCCCGTCGTGCAGCCGCCGTCCGAGACGCCGTTCGGGACGACGTTCGCGTTCCGCGACCCCGACGGCTACGTCGTGACGGTCCACTCGAAGGCCTGATCGCCCGGCCCGGACGAGGGCTCGGCGCGGCGCCCGGCGTCACCCCAGGTGGCGCGCCGCGTCCTCGTACCACCGGAGCCACGCCGCCCCGGCGTCCCCGGTCCGCCGCCGCAGCGCCGTCCGCCGCAGCTCCATCGGGCGCAGGTCCACCCAGCCCCGCCGGTCCAGCCCCGGGAGCGTCCCCGGCGACCGCGCGTAGCCGTCCCGCCCGTCCTGGTCCTGGGACGTCAGCCGCACGACCGTGCACCGTCGGCCGCGCGCTGACAGCACGACGACCGGCCGGTCCTTCGCGCCGGTCCCGTCCCGGAACGGCACCATCGCGAACCACACGTCGCCGCGGCGCGCCCGGGGCGCCCCGGCGCGGCCGAGCAGCCGCAGCACCAGGGCGACCGCGCCGACGACCAGGACCAGCAGCCACGGGCGGTCGGCGACGAGGTCGGCGAGGGCACCGGGCACGAGCTGGTCGGTCATGCAGGGGAGTGTGGCAGGTCGGCGGACCGTGGCCCGCCGGTCCGGGAGCGAGCGGCGGGCCGGCCAGGCGTCGACCGCCGACGGCGCGCCTCCTCCTCGGGCGGGCGCGGCAGACTGGCGGGCGTGACGACCCCCGCCCTGCACGTCGGCCTCGACCTCGCGTGGTCCACCGGCGTCACCGGTCTCGCGGTCGTCGACGACGCCGGGCACCTGCTCGACTCCGGCTCGTGCCGCACGGACGACGAGATCGCCGCCTGGCTCGCGGGGGTCGGCGGGCCGCTCGCCGTCGTCGGCGTCGACGCCCCGCTGGTCGTGCCCAACGCGACGGGTCAGCGCGAGGCGGAGCGGGCGATCGGCCGCGCGTTCGGTGCCTACGGGGCCTCGGCGCACACCGCCAACCGGGGCACCTTCGGGGGAGCCGACCCGCGGGCGTGGCGGCTGGCCGAGCGGTTCGGCTGGGCGACGGACCCGGCCACCCCGGTCGGCGCCGGTCGCACGGTGTGCCTCGAGGTGTACCCGCACCCCGCGCTGGTCGCCCTGTTCGGGCTGCCCTACCGGCTGGACTACAAGAAGGGCCCGCGCGAGCGGCGGCAGCCCGGGTTCGCGGCGCTCGTCGCGCACCTGGAGTCGGTGCCGGAGCTGCGGGTGGGGGAGAGCCCGCGGTGGCGGCACCTGCGCGCGGTGGTCGCGGACCCCGGGCCGGGCGACCTCGACCGGGTCGAGGACGAGCTCGACGCCGTGGTGTGCGCGCACCTCGCGTGGCTGTGGCACCACCGGCCGGGGTCGCTGGTGGTCTACGGCAGCGCCGCGGGCGGGTACGTCGTGGCGCCGCCGCCGCCCGCGCACCCCGCGGTCCGGCCACCGCGCCCCGGGTCCGCGCGCGCCGCCGTCAGCGGCTGAGCGTCACGGTCCCCGGGTCGAGGTCGAGGAACGCCGCCATCCGGGCGCCCTCCGCCAGCACGTCGTCCTCGGTGCCCGCGGGCAGCGGTGCCAGCGGCCGCACGGCGAGCACGCCGCCGTCCACCGTCCAGGTCGCGGCGACGAACCCGTCCACCAGCACGGTCGCGTGCACCATCGAGTACCCCGGCATGACGGTGGTGCGGAACGGCTCGGGCAGCAGGCGGGTGCGGTCGCGGTGGCCGAGCACGGCGTTGTCGAACGACGCGAGGAACCGGACCGGGGCCGGCCCGTCCTCGTCCGCCGTCGCGGCGTCCGGCGTGTCGAGCAGCTCGGCGCCGTCGGGGCCGCGGTACGTGCGCAGACCGCTCCGCAGGTCGTCGACCACGGGGCCGAGCCGGGTCAGGCCGGTGAACGTCTGCAGGTCCATGACGGACGCCGGCCCGAAGGCGGCCAGGTAGCGGTGCACCAGTGCGGTGAGGTCCGGCGCCCGCATCGGTGCGCCGAGCCACGTCGCCGCGTCCGCGACCCGGATCGACCGCCGGCTCCACCACGACCCGAACGCCGACGTCGCGGGGCCGTGCACCACGGGCCAGCGCGCCTCGACCGCCGCGGCGAGGACCGCGCCGCGGCGGCCCGGCCAGCGTGCGGCGAGCGCCGCCCCGAGGTCGCGCCGCGGCACCAGGTCGTCGCCCAGCACCTCCCGGGCGAGCGCCACCAGCTCGGCCGGGTCGATCCCGTCGCTCTGCTGCCGGTAGTACGTCGAGCGCGCCAGGCGGTCGAGCACCGGCGCGACCGTCGGCCGCAGCCACGGGAAGTCGTCCGCCGTCACGAGGTGCTGCGTGCCCCGCAGCAGCGGCCCGCGCACGAGCGCCCGGGACCCGACCGCCGCCTCCAGGTCCGCGCGCGCGAACCCGGCGACCCGGGACCACAGGGCGGCGAACACCCAGTTCGGCTCCTGCGCCTGCACCGCGAGCAGCCGCGCGACGGCCACGGTCACCGGCAGGTCCGCGCGCGCGTCGAGCAGCTGGCGGCGCAGCAGGGTCCGGTTGAGCCGGCGCAGGGTGAGCGTCGTCGTCATCCCGGCACCGTCCCACGCGACGACGTCCGGGGAGTCCGGTGCGGCGTCACCCGGCCGGCGGCACGTTCTGGTTCCGCCGGAACAGGTTGCCCGGGTCGTACGCGGCCTTGACGGCGGCCAGCCGGTCCCAGGTGGCACCGGGGTAGGCGGCGCGCACCCGGTCCGGGCCCTCGTCGCCGAGGAAGTTCACGTACGCGCCCGCGTCGCCCTGGTCCAGCACGGCCGCGGTGCCCTCGACCCACGCGGCGCGCGCAGCCCGGTCCTCCGGGTCGGTCACGAACGCCGCCACGTTGCCCATCAGCCGGCTCGACCGGTGCGCGAACGCGGTGGCGTCGGCGGGCACGCGCGCGATGGCGCCGCCGAGGGCGCGGAGCTGGACCACCCGCATCCCGTCGGTCTGCTCCAGCCGCCCGACCAGCGCCTCCGCGAGCGGCCGGTCGACGTGGTCGAGCAGCAGCGTCCGCGCGACGGCGGTCGGGCGGTACCCGGGGTCGGCCGGCGGGAACAGCTCCGGGTAGGCGACCGGCCGGACCAGGTCGGCGATCGGCTCGGCGAGCGCCCGGATCGGTGCCAGCGCCGCGTCGGCGGCCTCCGGTGGCCCGGACCAGCAGACCAGCGCCATGACCACGAGCGAGCCGTGGTGCTCCGGCGGGACGAACGGCAGCGGCGGGCAGGGCATCACGTTCACGATCGCGGTCAGCTCGTCCGGGCCGGCCTGCAGCGCGCCGAGGAACCCGGACACCACCGGCGCCGTGGCGGGCAGCAGCAGCATCCCGCCCGTCACGCCGTCCAGCGGGTGCAGCCGGAACCGGAACCGCGTCACGACGCCGAGGTTCCCGCCGCCCCCGCGCAGCGCCCAGAACAGGTCCGGGTGCTGCTCCGCGTCCGCGCGCACCACCCGCCCGTCGGCGAGCACCACGTCCGCGGCGAGCAGGTTGTCCACCGTCAGCCCGTGCGCCCGGGACAGGTAGCCGATCCCGCCGCCCAGGGTGATCCCCGAGACGCCGACGGAGCCGGTGTCGCCGAACCCGACGGCCAGCCCGTGCGCGGCCGTCGCGACGGAGGTCTCCCCGGCGGTGGCGCCGGCCTCCACCCACGCGGTGCGGTCGCCCGGGTCGACGTCGACCGCGCGCATGTCCCGCAGGTCGATCACCAGGCCGTCGTCGACGGTGCCGTGCCCGGCGCCGCTGTGCCCGCCGCTGCGGACCGCGAGCGGCAGCCCCGCGTCCCGGGCGAACGCGACGGCGGCGGCGACGTCCGCGTCGTCGAGCGGCCGCGCGATCACGGCCGGGCGGGGTTCGACGCCGCCGAGCACGACCACCCGGAGGTCGTCGTACCCGGGGTCGTCCGGCTCCACGAGGCGACCCGAGAACCGGGACCGCAGGGCGTCGAGGTCCTGGGTGCTGGGCGATGCGCTCATCGCGGCGCTCCTCTGCACGGCGGCGGGGACGACTCCCAGGGTTCTCCCGCTCGTCGCGCGGCAGCAAGGGGTTTGCGCGCCGGATCGGTGCGAGCCGGGGCGGGGCTCCGTACCCTGGCGCGATGGACCTGCGGTTCCGCGGCGAGATCGTCCACTGGCGTGGTCCGGCGCCCTACCACTTCGTCGCCGTCCCCGCGCCCGAGGCCGACGAGCTGCGCGCGGCGTCCTCCCTGGTCTCCTACGGCTGGGGCGTCATCCCCGTCGCCGTGACCCTCGGGCGGACGCGGTGGCAGACCTCGTTGTTCCCGAAGGACGGCGGGTACCTCGTGCCGATCAAGGACGCGGTGCGGCGGGCCGAGGGCGTCGAGCTGGGGGACCGGGTGGACCTGCGCGTCTCCGTCGCGGTGCGCTGAGTCTCAGGGAGGATGGCGGGTGACCGTTCCCGCGCCGCCCGCGGGCGCGCCGACGCTTCGCCGCCACGCTCGCGGGCCGGGATCGGTGGGGCGCGGAACCGACCACAGGCGCCGGGGGTGTGCGTCGTCCCCAGGGGCGGGCGCGTGGACCGGGTGGTGTCGGTGGTCGTCGATAGGGTCTTCGCATGGTTGACCTGCAGCGATGCACCGATGGCGACGTGGTCGCCGCCGCCGTGCTGCCGGTCTACGGGGACGACGGGACGTGCCTGACCGACTACGGGCCGGACCCCGTGGTGGCGGCCGGCGGGTCCCCGCGGACGGCCGGGCAGCGGGAGGCCGAGGCGATCGCGTCCTGCCCGCCCGGGCCCGAGCTGGAGGCCTGGCTGCGGGGGCTGGACCTGACGGTGCTGTCGCCGCTGATCCTGCTCGAGGTGGTCGCGGCGCGGGCCCGGATGGAGGCCTACCAGCACGCGGCCACGCTGGAGGCGATCGCGGAGCTCGCGGGCCGCCCGGAGATGAGCCCGGACTGGTCCCCGCTGGCCGGGGCCCCGCCGGTCCGGTCCTCGGTGGCCGGGGACGAGCTGTCCGCGCGGCTCGGCTGGTCCAGGGGTACCGCGAGCGCCGCGGTGCACCGGGCGCTCGTGCTGAACGGCATGCTGGCCTCCACCGGCGAGGCGCTGGCCGTCGGGCACGTCGACGCAGCCAAGGCCGAGGTCCTCGCGAGCGGCCTGACGGACGTGCCGTGGCAGGCCGCGCACGCCGTGGAGGACGCGGTGCTGCCGGACGCGGACCAGTGCTCGGTGGCCCAGCTCCGGCAGCGCGTCGAGCGCGAGATCCGCCTGGTCGACCCCGAGGGTGCAGCCGGGCGGCACCGCCGCGCCCGGTGCACCCGGCGGGTGACGCACCCGCGGCAGCGGCCGCACGGGATGGCCGCGATGTGGGTCGTGCTCGGTGCGGAGGACGCCACCCGGGTCGACGGCGTCCTCGACCACGCCGCCCGCGCGGCGCAGGCCGTCGGCGACCAGCGGACGCTGGACCAGCTGCGCGCCGACGGCCTGCGCGACCTGGTGGTGGGGGACGTGCCGCCCGTCGACGGGCCGGCGGTCGAGGTGCACCTCGACCCGCCCGTGCCGGTGCCCGCGCGGCGCAGGTCCGGCCCCGAGCTGGTGACCACCATCCGCCGGGCGCCGCGGCCCGCTCAGGCCGCGCCCCGCCCGACCGCCACGCTCGTGCCCGTGGGGCCACCCGAACCCGCCGTGCCCGGCCTCGTGCCCGCAGCCACCGCCCCGACCGCCCTCGACCCCGTAGCGCCGCGTGCCGGTCGCTGCGGTTGCGCCCGCCCCGGTGCCGAGGTCCGCGTCACCGTCTCCGCCGCGACGCTCCTCGGCCTCGACGACGCCCCCGCCGACCTGGACGGGTACGGTCCGATCGACGCCGTGCGCGCCCGCGCCCTGGCCGCCGGCGGGGTGTGGCGGCGCGTGGTCACCGACCCGCGCACCGACCGGGTGCTGGACCTCGGGCGCGAGCGCTACCGGCCCAGTGCTCCGCTGGCCGAGCTCGTCCGCGCCCGCGACCGCACCTGCACGTTCCCCGGGTGCACCGTCCCGGCCCGCCGCGCCGACCTGGACCACACCGTCGAGTACCACCCGCCACCCGGCGCGCCCCCGGACCGACCCCTCGGTCGCACCGACGCCGACAACCTCGGGCCCGCCTGCCACCGCCACCACCGCCTCAAGACCGACGGCGGCTTCCGGCTGCGGCAGATCCAGCCCGGTCTGTTCGAGTGGATCACCCCGACCGGGCACCGGTACCTCGTGCGCCCCGGCACCGGGCGGACCCACGACGCGACCGCCGACGCGCACGACGACCCGCCGCCGTTCTAGGCTCGGTGCGAGCGCCGCGGCTCCGGCCGGGCCTCGTCGTCACCGCCGACCCGAGGGACCAGCATGAAGACGTTCACCCTGCCCGGAACCGACATCGTCGCGCCGAACGTGATCCTCGGCCTGATGCGCATCCAGCAGAAGTCCGACGACGAGGTGCGGGAGCTCGTCCGCACCGCGCGCGACGCGGGGATCGCGTTCGTCGACCACGCCGCCGTCTACGGCGACGAGAAGCACGGCTGCGAGGCCCGGTTCGCCGAGGCGCTCGACCTGACGCCGTCCCAGCGCGACGAGTTCGTCATCCAGACCAAGGCCGGGATCATCAAGGACGGCCCGTACTTCGACTTCTCCTACGAGGAGATCGTGTCCTCCGTCGAGGGCTCGCTGCGCGCGCTGCGGACCGACCACGTCGACATCCTGCTGCTGCACCGGCCGGACGCCCTGGTCGAGCCCGACGAGGTCGCGCGGGCGTTCGACGAGCTCTCCGCCGCCGGCAAGGTGCGCGCGTTCGGCGTCTCGAACCACACCCCGCAGCAGATCGAGCTGCTCAAGCGGTCCGTCCAGCAGCCGCTGGTGGTCAACCAGCTGCAGCTGAGCATCACGCACGCGCCGCTGATCGCCCAGGGGGTCGCCGCGAACATGGCGGCGCTCGACCAGTCGATCTCCCGGGACAACGGCCTG
Source organism: Cellulomonas hominis (assembly GCF_005239125.1). GTDB lineage: Bacteria > Actinomycetota > Actinomycetes > Actinomycetales > Cellulomonadaceae > Cellulomonas > Cellulomonas hominis_A. The sequence goes on from NZ_SZYE01000007.1 coordinate 32,805, forward strand.
CTCGACTACTGCCGGTTGCACGACATCACGGTGCAGGCGTGGTCGCCGTTCCAGAAGGGCTTCTTCGACGGGGTGTTCCTCGGCGACCGCGAGGCCTACCCGGAGCTGAACGACGTGCTCGACCGGCTGGCGGACAAGTACGGCGTCACGCCGACCGGCATCGCGGTCGCGTGGATCACCCGGCACCCGGCCCAGATGCAGGTGGTGCTCGGGACGACGACGCCGTCCCGGGTGACCGAGTCGGCGGCGGGCTCCGAGGTGCCGCTCACGCGGGCGGAGTGGTACGAGCTGTACCGCGCCGCGGGCCACACCGTCCCGTGACCTGACCGTCGGGAGGCCGGGATCCGCTGCCGGCGCAGGAGCGCCCGTTCGCTCGGGCGCTCCTGGGCGCCTTCGACCCCCGGCCGGTGTCGGCGGCGTGCGGCAGCATCGGGGCATGACCTTCGACTTCGAGGCCCCGCTGTGGGTGTGGGAGGCCCGGCGCGCCGAGCGCTGGACCTTCGTCAGCGTCCCGGAGGACGCGTCCGACGAGATCCTCGAGCGGGCGGGCGCGTTCGCGCGGGGGTTCGGGTCGTTGCGCGTCGAGGTGACCGTCGGCGGCACGACCTGGCGGACGTCGATCTTCCCGGACAGCGGGAAGCGGGCCTACTCGCTGCCGATCAAGAAGGCCGTGCGGGCCGCGGAGGACCTGGAGGTCGGCGGGCCCGTGCGCGTCCGGCTGCGGGTGCTCGACGTCTGACCGCGCGGCGGCCTCAGGCGGCCAGGTCGACCACGCGCGCCGGCACCGGCTCGACCGCGACGGCCGGCACCTCGGCGACCTGCGCCCCCGCGCGCTCCGCGGCCTCGCGCTGCCGCTGCCGCCGGGCCTTCAGCACGACCGCGACGGCGTGCGCACCGACGACCGCCCACACCGCGTTCGTGACGACCGACGGCCACACCCCGCTGCTCGCCGCGACGAGCCCCATGAACAGCCCGGAGACGACGTTCGCGAGCTGGTACCGGCCGGACGTGGGGGCCCACTTCCCGCGGGTGACGAGGACGTAGGCGACGAGGCACGTGACCGCGCCGACCCAGCCGAGCGCGGTGACGAGAGCGGACACGGGCGTACTCCTGGCAAGGCGGAGGGGTGGGTGGAGGACCGGCCGCGCGGGGGTCCCGCGGCTCGCCGGCAGCAGAATCATGCGGCCAGATCGGGTTCAGCACAATCGAATGATGTTGCGACAGGGATGCAGCAGAACTGAATTAGGATGAATCGGTGCCGACCGACCCCCGCCGCCTCGCCGTCCTGCTCGCCGTGCACCGCGCCGGCGGGGTGCTCGCCGCCGCCGACCTGCTGCACGTGACCCCCTCGGCGGTGTCCCAGCAGATCGCCCGCCTGGAGGCGGAGGAGGGCGTCGCGGTCCTCGACCGCAACCCCCGCGGCGCGACCCTGACGGCCGCCGGCCGCATCCTCGCGGAGGCTGCCGAGCGCATCGAGTCGGAGCTCGTCGAGGCGCGCAAGTCGCTCGCGGAGCTCGGCGGCGAGCTGTCCGGCCGGGTGACGGTCGCCGCGTTCCAGACCGCCATCCGCGCCGTGATCGCCCCGGCGTTCGCGGTCGTGGCGGAGCACCACCCCGGAATCGAGCTGCTCATCGAGGAGCGCGAGCAGGGCGAGTCGATGCGCCGGCTCCGCGAGGGCGACGCGGACATCGTGCTGCTGGAGCGGGACGAGGACGCGGACACGCACGTGCCGCGCGGGCAGCGGGACGTCGTGCTGCTGGAGGAGCCGTGGCGCCTGGTGCTGCCGGGTGCGGTCGCGACGCCCACGCAGCTGTCCGACCTGACGGGCGTCACGTGGCTGGCGGCCGAGCCGCAGACCGCCGCCGCGCGGGCGATGGGCCGGGTCACCGCGGCGCTCGGGCCGGTGACCTCCCGGCACCTGTACTACGACTTCGACGTCGCGCTCGCGCTGGTGGCCGCGGGGCAGGGCGTCGCGCTGCTCCCGGCGCTGGCCCTGCAGGGGGAGCTGCCGGACGGCGTCACGGTCGCGACGGTGCCGGGCCTGGGGTCGCGCCGGCTCGTCGCCCGGCACCGCGCGACGCGGCGCGAGCCCGGGCCGGCGGTGGTGGCGGTGATCGACGAGCTGCTCGCGGTGGCGTCGGGCATCGACCTGGTGTGACGGCGGAGCGGCCCGCGGGGCCCGCCGGGCGCCGCACTCACCGGGCACCTAGGCTCCCGGCATGGACTGCGACGTCGTGGTGGTCGGGGCCGGACTGGCCGGTCTGACCTGCGCACGGACCCTGCACGCGCGCGGGCTGGACGTGCGGGTGCTGGAGGCGGGCCCGGCCGTCGGCGGGCGGGTGCGCAGCGAGCAGGTCGACGGGTTCACGCTCGACCGCGGGTTCCAGGTGATCAACCCGGCCTACCCGGCGCTGCGGGACACGGTCGACGTCGACGCGCTCCGGCTCCAGCCGTTCCTGCCCGGTGTCGCCGTGCGGCGGGACGACGGGCTGGCGGTGCTGGCGGACCCCCGGCGCGCCCCGGCCCGGCTGCGCGAGACGCTCGGCAGCGGCTACATCCGGGTCGGGGAGCTCGCGGCGCTCGCGCGCTGGGCGGCCCCGGCGCTCGGACCGGTGCGCGCGCTGGAGTCGGGCCCGGATGTGACGCTCGCGGAGTCGCTCACCGCGGCGGGCGTCGACGGGCGGCTGCGGCACGAGGTGCTGGAGCCGTTCCTCGCGGGGGTGCTGGCCGACGAGTCCGGCGCGACGTCGGCGACGTTCGCCCGGCTGGTGGTGCGGTCGATGCTGCGCGGGACGCCGGGCCTGCCGGTCGGGGGCGCGGGTGCGCTGCCCGCGCTGCTCGCGGACGGCCTGCCGCACGTGGCGACCGGCGCGCGCGTCACGGCGGTCGAGCGCGCCGACGGCGGCCGTGCGGTGCAGGTCGATGGCAGCCGGGTGCGGGCGCGGGCCGTGGTCGTCGCCGCGGACCCGGTCACGGCGGCCGCGCTCGCCGGGGTCGACGCACCGCCGATGCGCGGGCTCACGACGACCTGGTGGGCGGCCGAGGGCATCCCGCGGGTGGACGCGGTCGTCGTCGACGGCCGGCGGCGCGGGCCCGTGGTCGACGCGGCGCTGATCTCGGCGGCCGCCCCGTCGTACGCTCCGGCGGGCGCCCAGCTGGTGCAGGCGACGTCGGTGCTGCCCTCGGGGCCGTGGGACGCCGCGGCCCGCCCGGACCCGGCGGAGGTCCGCCGGCAGGCGGGGGAGCTGCTGGGCGCCGACCCGCGCGGCTGGCGGGAGCTCGCGACCCACGAGATCGCGCACGCGCTGCCCGCCGCGACGCCGCCGCTCCGGGTGCGCAAGCCGGTCGACCTCGGTGACGGGCTGTACGTGTGCGGCGACCACCGGGACACGCCGTCGCAGCAGGGCGCGATCGCGTCGGGCCGGCGGGCGGCGCGGGCGGTCGCCCGGCGGCTGCTGGGGGCGTGACGCCGCGGCCTCGACGCCACCCGGTCGTCGCGTCGCCACCGGACCGGTCGGAGGGCGACGCGACGATCGGGTGGGGATCCGAGGCGGAGCGGGCCGAGCGCCCCCGGAGTGGGTGTTGACGGCGCGAGCCCGGCAGCGGCAGTGTGAGCCAGATCACATCGAGTCGATCGTCCCGGAGCAGGAGACCGCCATGGCCACGCGCCTCAACCCGTACCTCGGCTTCCGTGACACCGCGCGGCAGGCGATGGAGTTCTACCGGTCCGTGTTCGGCGGCGAGCTCACCGTGAGCACGTTCGGCGACTTCCAGGCGAGCGACGACCCCACCGAGAAGGACAAGGTCATGCACGCCCAGCTCGAGACCCCCGGCGGGCTCGTGCTGATGGCGGCCGACACCCCGAACGCCATGCCCTACACCCCGGGCGACGCCTTCTCGGTGTCGCTCAGCGGAGGCCCCGCCGAGGAGGCCGAGCTGCGCGGGTACTGGGAGAGGCTCGCCGACGGCGGGAACGTCGTCGAGCCCCTCGCCACGGCGCCGTGGGGCGACGCCTTCGGCATGGTCACCGACAGGTTCGGCACGATGTGGCTGGTGAACATCGCGGGGAACGCCGGCTGACCCGTCGGCCCGCGCGGGTCAGTCGTCCAGGTCGTCCAGCAGGCCGCCGCCGACCCAGTCGTCGATGGCGATCTCGTCGGCCTCGGTGAGCTCCATCCGCGCGCCGCGGCACAGCCCGACGACGTTGTCCGCCCACGCCTCGGCCACGTCGACCGCGGTGACCGTCTCGTCCAGCTCCAGGCCGACGTAGAGCACGCCGGAGATGACGGTGTTGACGGTGGAGCGCCCGACGGCGGCGCCGGCGGCCTGGCACGCGTCCCGGACCCGGCGGGCCGTGGCGGTGCGCTCGAACGGGTGGGCGCGCACGTCGTCGGCCAGGGCGGTGAGCAGCACGCGGTAGTTGTCCCGGCTGAGCCCCGGCGTGTCGGTGACCGCCACGACCTGGCGCTGCAGCGCGGTGGCGTCCGTGCCCGCGGGGCCCTCGGCGGCGGCCCCGGGCAGGTCGGCCTCGCCGAACCGCTTCGGGTCCCAGACGTAGCCCGGGGAGGGGCGCGCGGCGACGCCGAGCTCCGGCACGGCCTGGGACAGCCACGGCAGGAACCCGCCGGTGCCGGCCCACCGGGTGCTGGGCAGCGTCGGGTCGGCCTTCTGCGCGGCCTGGGCGACGGCGCCGGTCGGCACGGGCCGGTCGGCGGACCGCACGCGCTGGAGCACGGCGCGGCGGGCGGCCAGCGAGCCGGGGGCGGCGGGGGAGACGGGCTGCTCGTCGCGCCGCCCGGTACCGCGGGACCCGGATCCCGACGCGGCGGGCTCCGGCGCCGCCGCGGCGGCCTGCTCGGGCTCGCCGGTCGTCGGCGCGGGCTCGGCCGCGGGCGCGGGCTCGGTGCCCTCGGCGGCGGCCTGGCCGGCGGTGACCAGCTCGGCCAGGTCGTCGGCCGTGATCACGGTGTCGGCGACGGCCCGGTACGCGCTGGCGGCGGGGCTCGCGGTGATGATCGTGACCCGCCGGTCGGCGGCGCGGCACCGCTGCACGAGCGGCGTGAAGTCGGCGTCGGCGGACACGATGACGAACTCGTCGTACCGGGTGTCGGCGTCCAGTGCGTCGACGGCGTCGAGCACGAGGTTGATGTCCGCGCTGCTCTTGCCCTGCTGGGTCAGCGACGGGCAGTCGACGACCTGGAACCCGGCGCGGGTGAAGTTCGGCCGGAACCGGCTGAAGACCGAGGGGTTGAGGTAGCAGGCCCGCACCAGGAACCGGCGGGTGAAGTCGCCGTCGGCGTCGCTGCCGCTCTCCAGCTCGGCGAGCCAGTGCCCCGGGTCCGTCGCGAACGCCTCCGCGGCGTCCGGGTCCAGGCGGCGCAGGCCGATGTAGACGTTGTCGAAGTCGACGAACATCGCCGTGCGCAGGCGGCGCGGCGTGTCGAGGCGGCTGGGGTCCAGTGCTGACGTCACGGCGCCATCCTGCCGCGAATCCCGTCCGTCCGCTGCGCTCGTACACTGTCCCGGTGCCGAGCGGGACCAGGTGGTGAGCAGTGGACGTCCGTGACCTCCTGGCCGCACCCGACCTCGGGCTGAGCGTGGTGGCGGCCGAGCCGGACGCCCTCGACCGCCCGGTGACCGCCGCCTACATCACCGACCTGCCGGACCCGTCGCGGTTCCTGTCGACCGGCGACGTGGTGCTCACGAGCGGCCTGTGGCTCGACCGCCCGGACGGCGCGGCGACGTTCCTCGGCGCCCTGGCGCAGCAGAACGTGGCGGCGCTGATCATCGGGCTCATCGAGATCGGCGTGATCCCGGACGAGGTCATCGCCGTGTGCCGCGCCCGCGGGCTGACCCTGCTGACGGTGTCGCCCGGGGTGTCGTTCCGGCGGATCGCCGACGAGATCGCCGCCCGCCAGCCGGGGTCGGCCGCGGGGCTCGCGAGCCGGACCATGCGGTTCAGCCGGCGGATCGCCGACACGGTGTCCCGCGGCGGCGGGGTCGCCGAGCTGCTGGCGCAGTTCTCCGCGGAGTTCGCGGTCGGCTGCTGGGTGATCGACGAGACGGGGATGCTGCTCGCGACCGCGGGCGCCGCGCCCGACCGCGCGCAGGTCGCCGAGCAGTGGAACGCCGTGATCGCCCGCGAGCACGAGAAGCGGGTCATCCTGCCCGGCGAGGGCACCGAGCACGGGCCGGCGACGATCGTGCGCACCGGCGCGCGGGACCGGTCCGGGTTCTTCGGCTGCTGGGGCGACCACCGGTCGTTCTCCGACGAGGTCGCCCTCGCGCTGGACGCCGTCGTCGGCGCGCTGCGGGTCGAGATGGAGCTGGCCGCCCGGTGGCGCGAGACCCGGGACGCGCAGGTCGCGGCGCTGATCACGGCGATCCGCGACGCCGAGGCGTCGCCCGGCGCGATCTCCGCCCGGATGCGCCTGGAGGGCATGGCGCCGTCGGACGAGACGACGATCGTGGCGGCCCGGGTCGACGACCCGCGGTTCCCGCGCGCCGCCGTGCTGGAGATGCTGCAGCGCACCCTGACCGCCCGGGGGCACCGGGTGCTGGGCTGCCGGTTCGACGACCAGGCGATCCTGCTGGTCAACGGCGCGGGGGAGGACGAGCGGCCGCTGGCGGACCACCTGGCCGAGGAGTACCTGCTGCTGCTCGACGGCCGGCAGCTGCGGGTCGGCATGAGCGACCCCGTCAGCGGGGTCAGCCGGCTGAACTCGGCGATCGCCACGGCCGTCGAGCGGGTGCAGAACGCCTCGGGCCCCGAGCCCGTGGTGGTGTCGACGTCGCTGCACGTGCAGACCCACCGGGCGCTGCTGCGGATGCTGGGGGCGAGCACCCGGTCCGGCTACGCCCGCGAGGTGCTGGCGCCGCTGCTGTCGTACGACGAGCGGCACAACGCGGACCTGGTGGGCACGCTGCGGGCGTTCCTCGACGGCGGCGGGGCGTGGCAGGAGACGGCGCGGCAGCTGCACCTGCACACGAACACGCTGCGCTACCGGATCGCCCGCATCGAGGAGCTGACCAACCGGGACATGAGCACCATGTCCGACCGGGTCGACCTGTTCCTCGCGATGACCTGCCTGGACGAGACGGACTGACTCAGGCGAACCGCATCGTCGGGATGCCGTACGCCCGCGGGTCGGGGACGCGCAGCATCGCCGGTGCGACGACCTCCTCGATGAGCACCTCGACCGTGTAGTGGGTCTCGGCGCCGAGGACGTGCCCGGCGAACCCCGCCGCGGCCGCGTTCTTCACCCCGACGGCCAGGTGCAGGTGCGGGGTCGCCACGCCGGCGTCCGCGTCCCACAGGATCGTGCCGCTGCCGATGCCCTCGGTGTAGGTCACGGTGACCTCCTGGGGGAGCGGCGGCTCCTGGTCGTCGACCGGCACGTCCGCGGCGATGAACCGCGCGGTGCGGAAGGCCCCGGAGAACACCGGGACGAACCCCTGGCGGATGCCGTGCTCCCGGCACGCCTCCGCGAGCGAGGCCAGCACCTCGTCGCCCGGCTCCAGCACGACCGCCAGGCGCCGGCCGGTGGTCACCTCGCTGCTCTGCACGCTCAGACCGCCGCGGGGTCGAGGGCGAGCGCGGGCACCGCGGCGCCGATCTGCTCGGCGTGCGCGCGGATCTCGGCGAGCAGCGCGGCCTTGCCGGCGTCGGGCAGGAAGGACGACGCCACCGCGTTGGCGGCGAGCACGCCGACCTGGTCCTCGGTGACGGTCCCCGCCGCGACCAGCGCGCGCACGTTGTCGTCCAGGTAGCCGCCGAAGTAGGCCGGGTCGTCCGAGTGCACCGACGCCCGCAGGCCCTCGTCGAGCATGACCGCGATCGGGTGGTCGGCGAGGTCGGGGCCGGCGGTGCGCAGGGCGAGGTTCGACAGCGGGCACACGGTGAGCGGGGTGCGGGTGGCGCGCAGGTGCGCGACCAGCTCGACGTCCTCCAGCGCCCGGTTGCCGTGGTCGATCCGCTCGGCGCCGAGGATGTCCAGGGCCTCCCAGACGTAGTCCGGCCCGCCCTCCTCGCCCGCGTGGGCGACCCGGCGCAGGCCCTCGGCGGCGGCGCGCTCGAACACGTCGCGGAACAGCGCCGGCGGGAAGCCGACCTCGGTGGAGTCCAGCCCGACGGCGATCAGGTGCTCGCGGTGGGGGAGGACGGCCTCCAGCGCCGCCATCGCGGCGTCGGGGCCGAGGTGCCGCAGGAAGCAGGCGATCAGCCCGCCGGACATGCCGTGGGCGGCGCGGGCGTCGGCCAGCGCGGCGGACAGGCCGAGCAGCACGTCCTCGACCGGCACGCCGCGCGCGGTGTGCGACTGCGGGTCGACGAAGATCTCGGCGTGCCGGACGCCGGCCGCCGCGGCGCGCGCCAGGTACGCCGCGCCGAGGTCGTGGAAGTCCTGCCGGGTGCGCAGCACGTCGAGGTTCGCGTAGTACACGTCCAGGAAGTCCTGCAGGTCGCGGAACGGCGCGCCCCGGCCGGCGCCCGCGGGGACGGGCAGCCCGTTGCGGTCAGCCAGCGCGCGGATGAGGTCGGCGTCCAGCGTGCCCTCGATGTGCACGTGCAGTTCAGCCGTCGGCCACACGTCCTGCTCCCGGTCGTTCGTCGGTCGTCGCGGACAGGTGGTCCACGCTTGCCGGGAAGCCAACCACAGGCCCGTGGCCTGGGGCCTCGTGCGATCCACCAACGACCGGGCCGCCCCCGGGCGCCCTGCGCTGGGTGATCCGCCGGGCGCGCCACCACCGGCCTCCGCCGTGTGACGCGCACGTGACGCGCTCGGTGGGTCGCACAACGGACCGCACCGCTGGGGCGGGGGGAGTTCGGAGGATCCCACATGGCGACGGCCGAGCCCGGACCTGTCGAATGGGAGCAGTCGCCGGGTCGCCCCGGTGCGACCCTCCCCCTGGCACCGCGGCCGCCCGAAGCTGCGGGCGCCGCACGACGTGAACGAGGTTGACGTGACCCGCTCCTTCACCGCGCGCCCCGGGCGCCGGATCGCCGGCCTCGCCGCCGCCGTGGCCGCCGCCGGCCTGCTGCTCTCGGCCTGCTCCTCCGACGACACCGCCGGTTCGACCGGCGACGCGTCGGGCGACGCCGGGTCGTTCGACGCGGTGAGCGTCCAGCTCTCCTGGCTGAAGAACCAGCAGTTCGCCGGCGAGTACCTCGCGGTGGAGGACGGCCTGTACACCGACGCCGGCTTCGCGGACGTGACGCTGACCGCGGGCGGCTCGTCGGCCACCAGCGCCGAGGCGGCCGTCGCCTCCGGCCAGGCGTTCGTCGGCCTGTCCTCCCCGCTGATCACCGCCCCGGCGATCCAGAGCGGCGCCGCGCTGAAGATCGTCGGCGCGACGTACCAGCAGAACCCGTTCGCGCTCGTGTCGGCCGCCTCGGCGCCGATCGCCGGCCCCGACGACCTGGCGGGGAAGACCATCGCGGTCTCCGACTCGAACACCCTGGTGTGGAACGCGTTCCTCGCCGCGAACGACATCGACGCCTCCGAGGTCACCACGGTGCCGCTGTCCGACACCTCCATGCTGACCACCGGCCAGGTGGACGGCTTCATCGGCTACACCACGACCGGCGCCGCCGCGCTGGCCGCGGCCGGCTTCGAGGCCACCGAGTTCCTGCTCGCCGAGAACGGCCTGCCCATGGTGGGCGAGGTGCTGGTCACCTCCCAGGAGGCCATCGACGAGCGTCCCGAGGAGGTCAAGGCGTTCCTGCTCGCCACGGCCGAGGGCTGGCGCGCCGCGCTGGACGACCCGGAGCGCGCCGTCGACCTGACCGTGAACACCTACGGCAAGGAGCAGCAGTACGACGCCGACGCGATCGCGCTGTCCTTCGACCGCCAGGCCACGCTGATCGAGTCCGACGACACCGCCGCGAACGGCCTGCTCACCATCAGCCCCGAGCTGCAGGAGGGCACCATCGCCTCGCTCGGCTACGCCGGCGTCGACATCGCCGCCGACGAGCTGTTCGACCTGTCGCTGCTCGACGAGGTGTACGCCGAGAACCCGGACCTGCTGTCGTGACCGACCCCCAGACCACGCCCGCCCCCGCGCTGCCGGCCCCCTCGGCCGCGGGGGCGGGCGTGCCCACGTCGGTCGCCGAGCCCGGCATCGAGATCACCGGGCTCGGCAAGGAGTTCCGCTCCGGCCGGCGCTCGGTGACCGCGCTGGAGGACGTCAGCCTGTCCACCCCGCGCGGGTCCTTCCTGTCGCTGCTCGGGCCGTCCGGCTGCGGCAAGTCGACGATCCTGCGCATCCTCGCCGGGCTCGAGACGCCGACGTCCGGGACGGTGGCCGTCAACGGCACGCCCGTCGCGACCGGGAAGCGCGCCGACGGCATGGGCATCGCGTTCCAGGACCCGGCGCTGCTCCCGTGGCGCTCGGTGCAGAAGAACATCCGGCTGCCGCTGGAGATCCAGAAGCGCGCGGACGACGGGATCGTCGACGAGCTGATCGAGCTGGTCGGTCTGACGGGCTTCGAGAAGGCCCGCCCCGCGCACCTGTCCGGCGGCATGCGCCAGCGCGCGTCGATCGCCCGGGCGCTCGCGGTGCGCCCGGACTTCCTGCTGCTGGACGAGCCGTTCGGCGCCCTGGACGACATGACCCGGCAGCGCCTGAACTTCGAGCTGCAGCGGATCTGGACCGAGCGCTCCGCGACCACGCTGATGGTCACGCACGGCATCGCCGAGGCCGCCCTGCTCTCGGACCACGTCGCCGTGATGTCCGCGCGCCCGGGCCGGATCGTCGAGATCGTCGAGATCCCGTTCGAGCGGCCGCGCACGCCCGAGATGATGCGGACCCCCGAGTTCCACGAGGTGGTCGACCACCTGTCGGGGCTGCTGTTCTCGCCGGGGTCCGCGGGCAAGGGCGTCGAGTGAGCGTCGCGCTCGCGCGGTTCCGCGGCGCGCTGGCGCGCCCGTGGGTCGGCGGCACCGTCGGCATCGTGCTGCTGATCGCCCTGTGGTGGGCGATGACCGCGAACCTGGAGAACAGCACGTCGTTCCCGTCGCCGGTGGACGTGGCCCGCTCCGCGGTCGCGGACGGCTGGCCGTTCTACGAGGCGAACGTCGTCCCGACGCTGACCCGCGCCGCCCAGGGCTACCTGTGGGGCAACCTCGCCGGCCTGGCGCTGGCGGCGGTCGTGCTGGTCGTGCCGCGGCTGGAGGACGTGATCACCCAGCTCGGCGTGATCTCGGCGTGCCTGCCGGTCACCGCGATCGGCCCGATCGTCATGGTCATCTTCGGGGGCCGCGCCTCGTCGATCTTCCTGGGCGCCCTGCTCGTCTTCTTCACCACGCTCGTCGGCGCCGTCCTCGGGATGCGCTCCGCGAGCCGCAGCTCGCTGGACCTCGTCGCCGCGTACGGCGGCGGCCGGTGGACGCAGATCCGCAAGGTCCAGCTCATGTCGGCGCTGCCGGCGATCGTCACCGCCCTGCAGGTGGCGGTCCCGGCAGCGCTGCTCGGCGCCGTCGTCGGGGAGTACCTCGGCGGCATCGACGCGGGCATCGGCGTGGCGCTCAACGCGGCGCAGCGCCAGATCCAGCCCGACCGGGTGTGGGCGCTGAGCATCCTGGCCGGTCTGATCGCGCTCGGCGGCTACGCGCTCGTCGGGCTGGTCGGGCGGGTCCTGACCCCCTGGGCGAAGGAGACGCGCGGATGAGCGGCGGGACGGGGCGGTTCATCGGCCGCCGGGTCTGGACGCTGGGGCTGGCGGTCGTCGTCGCGCTCGCGGTGTGGGTCGCCGTGCTCGAGGTGTTCGACGTCAGCCCGCTCATCGGCAAGCGACCGTGGGACGTGTTCGACTACGTCGTCACCGCCGAGGGCGCCGCCGAGCACCGCGCGACGATCGCCGCCGACCTCGCGGTCACGGTGCGGGACGCCGGCATCGGGTACGTCGTCGGCCTCGCCGCGGCGTTCGGCCTCGCGGTCGTGTTCTGCGTGTCGCCGGTGCTGGAGCGCATCGTCATGCCGACCGCGATGGTGCTGCGGTCGATCCCGCTCGTCGTGCTCACGCCGCTGATCACGCTGATCTTCGGCATCGGGCAGGCCGGCGTGACCGCCATCGTGATCCTCGTGGTGTTCCTGCCGGCGCTGGCGAACATCCTGTACGGCCTGCGCAGCGTCTCGGGCGAGCACCGGGACCTGGTGCTCGCGTACGGCGGCTCGTCGTGGACGGTGCTGCGCAAGGTCGCCCTGCCGGCGGCCGTGCCGTCGACGCTCGCCTCCGCGCGGATCGCGGTCCCGTCGGCGGTCACCGGCGCGATGATCGCCGAGTGGCTGTCGACCGGCGAGGGCCTGGGCGGGGCCATCTCGAAGGCGGCGGGCTCGTTCGGCTACGACGCGATGTGGGCCTCCGCGATCACCGTCGCGGCCGTGACGATGCTCGCCTACGCGGTGCTGAGTGTCGTGGACACCCTGGTGCAGGAGCGGATCGGGCAGCTGTCGTGACCGACGTGACGCTGGTGCTGCGCGGCGGGACCGTCGTCGACGGCACCGGCGCGGCACCGGTCGTCGCCGACGTCCTCGTCGCCGGCGACCGGGTCGCGGCCGTCGGCGCCGGCCTCGCCGCCACGGCGCCCGCCGCGGCGCGCGTGGTCGACGCCGCCGGGCTCGTCGTCGCGCCGGGGTTCATCGACGCGCACACCCACTCCGACGTCGTGCCGTTCATGGCCCAGCCGCAGCCGTTCAAGGTGCTGCAGGGCGTCACCACCGAGGTGGTCGGCAACTGCGGGAACTCCGCGGCGCCGCTGGTGGACGAGCGCGCGGTCGAGCTGCACCGGCCGATCTCGTCGACCGTCGCCGCCGGGGTGTCCTCCTGGCCGCGGACGTTCGGGGAGTACCTGGACGCGGTCGAGGAGCACGGCCCGACGACGCACGTCGCCTCCCTGGTCGGGCACCACACGCTGCGGATCAGCGCGAACGGCATGGCCGAGCGGCTCGCGCCGCGCGCGCTGGACCGGATGGCGGAGCTGGCGGACGCCGCGTTCGCGGACGGCGCGTTCGGGTTCTCGACCGGGCTGATCTACGCGCCGGGGGTGTACGCGGACACCGACGAGGTCGCCGCGCTGGCCGCCGTCGCCGCCCGCTGGGGCCGGCCGTACGCCACGCACATGCGCGACGAGGGCGACGGCCTCGCGGCGTCGCTGGCGGAGACGTTCGAGGTCGCGCGGCGGACCGGGGTCCGGGTGCAGGTGTCGCACTGCAAGGCGGCGGGCCGCCGGAACCACGGCCGGGCCGGCGAGCTGCTCGCCGCGCTCCGCGCCGCGCGCGCGGCGGGGATCGACGCGCACGGCGACGCCTACCCGTACACGACGGGGGAGAGCTTCCTCACCGCGCTGCTGCCGGCCGAGGCGCAGGTGGGCGGGCGGCCGGAGCTGGTGCGCCGGCTGGCCGACCCCGCGACGCGCGCGGCCCTGCTCGCCCGGGCCCTCGCCGGCGGCCCCGGCGCCGGCTCGTGGACCCAGACCACCGCGGCGGGCGTGCTGCTGAGCATGCACACCGACGCGTCGCTGCTGGGCCGGAGCGTCGCCGACGTCGCCGCCGAGCGAAGCCTGACGGCCTGGGACGCCCTGTGCGACCTCGTGCTCGCCGACCCCGGCGCGATGATGGTCTACGAGCTGATGGCCGAGGACGACGTGCGCGCGATCCTGGCGGACCCGCTGATCGCGATCGGCTCGGACAACTCGGTGCCCGTGGGCAACGCGCACCAGCGCGGCTGGGGCTGCTTCCCGACCGTGCTCGGCCGGTACGTGCGCGACCTCGGCGTGCTCGACCTGGCGGAGGCGGTGCGCAAGATGACGTCGCTGCCCGCCGACGTGCTGGGGCTGCCCGACCGCGGGCGGCTGGTGCCGGGCGCGATCGCCGACGTCGCGGTGGTCGACCCGGCCACGGTCGGGCACCCGGGGACGCCGCAGCGGCCGTGGGAGCGGCCCACCGGCGTCGTGTGCACGGTGCTGGCCGGGACCGTCGTCGTGGACGGCGGGGAGTTCACCGGCGCCCGGGCCGGGCGGGTGCTGCGCGCGGGCCGGCCGGAGCCCGCCGGGCGCGCGGGGGTGCGCGCGTGACCGGCCGGCACACCGCCGCGGCCGGGACCCCGGCCGGGGGCACCGCCGCCGTCGCCGCCGCGGACCTCGAGCTGCCCGCCATGCTGCTGCGCGACGACGCGATCGCGCACAACCTCCGCGCGATGGCCGACTGGTGCCGCGCCGCGGGCGTCCAGCTCGCGCCGCACGCCAAGACGCACATGTCCCGCGACCTGGTCCGCCGGCAGACCGCCGCCGGCGCGTGGGGGTTCACCGCCGCGACCCCCGCGCAGGTCCGCACGCTCGCCGGCTGGGGCGTGGGCCGGGTGCTGCACGCGAACGTGCTGGTCGACCGCGGGTCGATCGCCTGGGTGGCCGAGCACCTGCTCGCCGCCGGCTCGGCCACCGAGTACCTCTGCTACGTCGACAGCGACGCCGGGCTGGACCTGCTGCTCGCCGAGCTCGACCGGCTCCGGCCCGACCGGCCGCTGCCGCTGCTGCTCGAGCTCGGCTTCCCCGGCGGCCGCACCGGCGTGCGCGACGACGTCGCCGCGCTCGCGCTGGCCGGGCGGGTCGCCGCGGCGGAGCGGGTCCGGCTCGCGGGCGTCGCGGCGTTCGAGGGCCTGATGCCCGTCGGCGACGACCCCGGTGCGCCGCCCGGCGCGGCCGACCTGCTCGCCCGCGTGCGGGCGCTCCTCACGGCGGTCACCGAGCAGGGGCTGGTGGCGGGCGTGCCCGTCGTCACCGCGGGCGGCTCGTCGTACTTCGACCTGGTGGCGCGCGAGCTCGGGCCGGCGATGTGGGACCGTCCGGTCACCACGGTGCTGCGGTCCGGCTGCTACGTCACGCACGACCACGGCGTGTACCGGCGCACCTCGCCGCTGGGCGCCGACCGGGGGAGCGCCGCGCTGCGGCCCGCGTTCGAGCTGCGGGCGTCCGTGCTGTCGGCGCCGGAGGACGGGCTGGTGATCGCCGGGTTCGGGCGCCGCGAGGTGCCGACGGACGACCGGCTGCCGGTCGTGCTGGGCGTGGCGGCGGCCGCGGCGGACACCCCGGCCCCCGACGTGCGCGGCTGGCGGGTCACCGGCGTCAACGACCACCACGCGTTCCTCCGGGTGCCGCCGGGCACCCGCGTCGCCCCGGGTACCGTGCTGCGGCTGGGGATCAGCCACCCCTGCGGCGCGTTCGACCGGTGGCGGCACCTCCCGCTCGTGGACGCCGCGGACCGCGTGATCGGCGAGATCACCCCCCGCCTCTAGGGCGCCGCCGCGCCCGCCCGACCACCGCCGGGGCCCGACCGGACCCGGCCCGCACCACCCGCGAAGGACCCGATCGCCATGACCGACAGCACCCCCGAGCACGTCCTCGACGGCCTCCCGCTCTGGGACGGCGAGCGCGAGGTCGGCCCCGCCCGCCTCGTCTGGTCGGGCGACGAGATCCTCGCCGTCGACCAGGCGCCGGCGCGGCACGCGGACCTCAGCGTCGTCCCGGGCCTGGTCGACACGCACGTGCACCTCGGCTACCCGGCGGGCGGCCCTGCCGCGGACCCGTCGGCGTGGCCGATCCTCACCCCGCCGGAGGAGCGCTCGCTGCACGTCGCCGCCAACGCGCTGCGCTGCGCCCGCGCCGGCGTGACCACGGTGCGCGACCTGGCCGCCGACTCGATCCAGCTCGCCGTCGGCCGCGCGTTCGACTCCGGGGTGCTCGCCGGGCCGCGGCTGCTGTCGCACGGCCAGGTCGGCATGACCGCCGGGCACGGCGACCTGTTCGTCCCGCCGCACTACCCGCACCGGCCGCCGACCGCCGACAGCCCCGACGAGTGCCGCCGGCTGGTCCGCGTCTGGGCCCGGTCCGGGGCGGCGGGTGTGAAGATCTACACCTCCGGCGGCGTGCTCTCCATGGGCGACAAGGTCGGCTGGCGGAACCAGACCACCGAGGAGATCCGCACCACGGTCGACGAGGCGCACGCGCTCGGCATGCTGGTCGCCGCGCACACGCACTCCGCCGAGGGGCTCGACATCGCGCTCGCCGAGGGCGTCGACTCGATCGAGCACGGCACCGCGATCGCCGAGCAGCACGTCGCGGCCCTCGTGGAGCGCGATCTGCCCGTCGCGCCGACGCTGCTGATCAACGACATCATCGCCGAGGCCCGCCGCCCGGTGTCCGCCGAGGCGCAGGCGAAGGCCCGCGACGTCGTCGCGCTCCGGGACGCCGGGTTCGCCCGCGCGGCCGAGGCGGGCGTCCGGTTCGTGCTCGGCACCGACGCCTCCGGGCAGTTCGTCGGGTTCGGCGACCAGATGGAGGAGGTCCGCGCGATGGCGGCGATGTTCGGCTGGACGCCCGCCCGGGCGCTCGCCGCCGCCACCTCGGACGCGGCCGACGCGATCCGGATGGGGTCGGTCACCGGCCGGCTCCGCCCCGGGCTGGGCAGCGACTTCGTCGTGCTGCGCGGCCGGCCCTGGGAGGACGTCGACGCGCTGCGGGTGGAGAACATCGTCGCCGTGGTGTCGCGCGGCCGGGTCGTCGCCGGCGCGCTGCCGGCCTGACCGGCGGGCAGGATGTCCGGCATGCCGACCCGCGCCCCCGCCCGGACCCGGGGCGTCCTCGCCCGGGCGACCGCCCTCGCGGCGCTGCCCGCGCTCCTGCTCGCGGCGTGCGGGCCGTCGGGCGACCCCGACCCCGACCCCGAGCCCGCGGCGCGGACCACGTC
>NZ_SZYE01000080.1 GCF_005239125.1 Cellulomonas hominis
ACCAGGGCCGACGGCGCCGCCCACCGGCGCCCCGGCGGGCCGGGCCGCCGTCGGCCGGTCACCGCCGACACCAGCAGCGCGCCGGTCACGCCCGAGGCGATGGCGGCCTCGGCGAGCGCGACGTCCGGCGCGCCGAGCCGGCCCCACACCAGGACCAGCAGCAGCCCCAGCACGAGGAACAGCAGCGTCCCGGCGGTCGCCCGGGGCGCGAGCAGCGTCGCGACGGCGGCGAGGAGCACCGCGGCGGCGAGCAGCACGTCCAGGAGCGCCGTCACGTGCCCGGCCCGTCCGCGGGGCCCGGCGCCGGGACCCCGCCCGCGCCCTGGGCGAGCAGGGCGCCGTTGGTCGCCGACGCCAGCATGGCGAGCGACCAGAGCAGGCCGAGCTTGACCGCGACCGCCGGCCCGGGCCCCTGCACCACCAGCCCGAGCACGACCAGCCCGAGGCCGAGGGTGTCCGCCTTGGTCAGCGCGTGCAGCCGCTGCTGCAGGTCGGGGAACCGGAGCAGGCCCACGGTGCCGGCGGTGACGAACAGGCACCCGGCGGTGACGAGCACGACCGTCAGGAGGTCGGCGACCATCACGACCGCCCCCGCTCGGCTGCGACCCGGACGACGACCACCACCGCGGCCAGCGCCACGAGCGCGAGCGCGGCGTCGCGCAGCGCGGGCACGTCGGCGGCGTGCGCGAGGACGACCAGCGCGGCGGTGCCGGTGGTCGAGATCAGCAGCAGGGCGCAGGTGCGGTCGCGGGTCGTCGGGCCGCGCAGCACGCGCGCCGCGCCCACGACCACGTTGAGGACGAGGATCGCCGTGGCTGCCAGCAGGAAGGTCGTCACCGTCAGCCCTTCGGGTCGGCGGAGGTCGGCTGCGACGGGCCGCGGTGGCGCGGCGTCTCCGGGGTCCCGACACCGTAGGTGGCAGCGCACTGCTCACCGCCGGTGGAGCACCACCTACGCACCCGGCCGCCGCCACCACCCAGGCGGCCCCGCGGGGCGCGCCGCTACAGGGCGCTGCTCAGCTCGTACCGGTCCCCGCGGTACGCCGACACCGTGTACTCCAGCAGCCGGCCGCGCCAGGTCGACGTCCGCACGAGGTGCAGGACGGGCGACCCCTCCGGCAGGTCGAGGTGCACCGCGTCGCCGGGGTCGACGAGGCGCGCGGTGATGATCTGCCGCCCGCCGTCGAACACGATGCTGTACCGGTCCGCGAGCACCCCGTAGAGCGAGCGGTCGGCGAGGTCGACGTCGGCGAGGCCCGGCACCGCGTCGGCGTTCAGGTGCACGCGCTCGAGCGCCACGGGCTGCCCGTCGGCGGTGCGCAGCCGGACGATCCGCAGCACCGGGTGGCCGCGCGGGACGTCGAGCACGCTGCTCAGCCAGTCGTCCGCGGCGAGGAGCCCGCCCTCGAGCGTGCGCGCCCCGGAGGTGTAGCCGCGCTGCTGCATGTCGTGGGTGAACGAGGTGAGCTGGATCGGCAGCCGGATGGTCGGCTCGTTCACGAACGACCCGCGGCCCGGCACCCGGCGGATCCGGCCCTCGTCGACCAGCTCGGACAGCGCCCGGCGCGCGGTCATCCGCGACACGTCGAGCCCGTCGGCGAGCTCCCGCTCCGACGGCACCGGGTCGCCGGGCGCGAGGTCGCGGTCGATGTGGTCGACCAGCACCCGCTTGAGCCACGCGTACTTCGGCACCGACGGCGGCGGTGTGCCGACGACCTCGCGGGTCAGAGGGGTCACGGCTGTCCTTCCGGTGCGGCCGGCGGCTGCTCCCGCCGAGCCCATTGTGCAGGTCGTGCGGGGGCGTCCGGGGCCGTTCCCGCGGACCGCCCCCGGCGTCGGCCACGCGGGGGCGCGGGGTCAGATCGCGGGTACGCGGGCGCGGTACCGCTCCTGGAGCCGGGCGTTGTGGTCCGCGGGCGCGCCGGTGTTCGCGCTGCGCCAGGTGGGCAGGTCCGGCTCGGCGTCGAGCGCGGCGACGAGCACGAGGTTCCAGCACAGCCCGTTCGCGAGCGAGGACAGGGGTGCGGTGCGCGGGTCGTCCGGCGGCCAGGCGACGTCCCCGGGGGGCGCGTCGGTGTCGAGCACCACGTCCGCGAGGTCCGCGAGCCGGTGGCCCGCGCGCAGCGGCGCGGCGGCGGACGCGGCGCGGGAGGTAACGGCGACGACGCGCGCCCCGGCCGCGCGGGCGGCCTCGGCGATCTCGACGGGGTAGGGGTTGATGCCGGAGCTGGAGAACACCACGAGGGCGTCGCCCGCGCGGATCCCCGCCTCGGCGGCGACCCGGGTGCCGAGGCCCGGCCGGCGCTCCGCGTCGGTGGACGCCGCCGCGCCGTTGAGCGGCAGCACCTCGGGGTGCCACAGCGGGTTCACGAACGGCAGCCCGCCGGCGCGGAAGAACGTCTCGAGGACGCCGGCGAGCGAGTGCCCGGCGCCGGCGGTGTGCAGCACCCGGCCCGCGCGGGCGACCTCGACGACGACGGCGGCGGCCGCGCGGACCGCGTCCGCGTTGGCGGTGGCGACCCCGCGCAGGTGCGCGTCGACCCGGGCCGCGTACTCGGCGACGGCGTCGGTCACCGGGTCACCGCCCCGGCCAGCAGGTCCGCGAGCGCGTCCGCGGGGGCGGCCCGCAGGTCCGCCGCGAGGCCGGCGCCGAGCGCCGTGGCGAGCGCACGCAGCACGTCGAGGTGCGCCTCGGCGTCGGCGGTCGCGAACGCCAGCACCAGGTCGACCGGGTCGTTCGCGGGGTGCCCGAACACGACGGGCTCGCCGAGCCGGACCAGCACGACGCCGGTGCCGGTGGCGCCCTCCTCGGGGCGGGCGTGCGCGAGCGCCAGGCCCGGTGCGAGCACGATGTACGGGCCGCGCTCGCGGACCGACGCGACGCAGGCCTCGCCGTACTCGGGCCCGGCGACGCCGAGGTCGACCAGCAGGTCCCCCGCCAGCCGGACGGCCGCGGCCCAGTCGGCGGCCTCGGGCACGTGCCGGGCGCGGGTCGGTGCGGCGGTCACAGCCACCCCGCCTCCTCCAGCGCCGGGCGCAGCCGCGCCTCGAGCGCCTGGTCGTCGACGAAGTCGTCCACCACGACGTTCACGGTGGCGACGCCGGCCAGGTCGTCCATGTGCATGCCCTGGCCGACCAGGACGTCGGGGGACTGGCTCTTGGCGGTGGACAGGTCGGTGTTGTCGACCCGCGCCTCGACGCCGAGGCGCTGCAGCACGGTCTCGCAGGTCATGCGCAGGATGAGGCTGGTGCCCATGCCGAGGCCGCAGACGGCCAGCACGGTCAGGGGGACGGGACGGTCGGGCATCGGGTGCTCCTCGGTTCGGGGGTGGCGGGGTGCGGGCCCCGGGTCAGGGACGGACCAGGTCGTCGGCGGCGGGGTTCGCGGCGGCGAGCCGCTCGGCCCGGGCGGCGCGCCGGCCGAGGACGGCCAGCACCACGACGGAGGCGGCGAGCACGACGCCGGCGATCACCCAGACCGCGGCCGTGCCCAGCGGCTCCAGCACCCCGCCGGCCGCCACCAGGACGGCGGAGACGACGTACCAGTCCGGGTCGGCGAGGGTCGCGAGCTCGGGCGCGGTGCCGGAGAACACGCCCCAGAACACCCACTGCCCGACCGCGAGGACGACGCCGTTCAGCACGCCGCCGAACACCGCGCCGCGCCACCCGGCGACCGCGTTGCCGAACACGCCGCCGGCGCCGCCGCCGAAGAACAGCATGATCATCGGCGGGACGAGGACGAACCAGCCCGCGGCGGCGAACACGCCGAGCAGGACCAGGAACGTGGCGGTCGAGGTCAGGAACCCGACCATGACGGCCGTGGTCGCCTTCGGGAAGATCACCGGGATGTCCAGCGCGGGGCGCGAGCCGGGCAGCAGCCGGTCGGAGATGCCCTTGAACGACGGGACGATCTCGGCGAGGAACATCCGGACGCCGAACAGCAGGATCGCGATGCCGCCCGCGAACCGCAGCGCCTGCATGATCCCCCAGGCGAACGGCGCGAGGTCCTCGCCGGCCACCGCGGCGACCGTCTCCGGGTCGGCGAACGCGAGCGCGATCAGCATGATCACGCCGACGACGAGCGCGGTGGCGACGTTCATGTCCTTGAGGAACGCGACGCCGCGGGGCATCCGCAGCTTCTCGGTGTCGTGCGTGACCGGGTCGCCCAGCCGCAGCGCCTTCGCGCCGTAGCCGGTCGCGAGCGCCAGCGTGGAGGTGGTGTGCGCGAGCCCGAACTGGTCGTGGCCCATCACCCGGCGCATGAGCGGGGCGATCCACAGCGGCTGGAGCGTGAAGTAGCAGGCGAGGACCACGGAGCCGGCGCCGACGAGCGTCCACCGGTCCAGCTCCCCGAACGCCTCGACGAAGCAGGCGGCGATCACGATGCTCATCCAGAGCATGAGGTGCCCGGTGAGGTAGACGTACCGCGCGGACCGGAAGACCCGCACCAGCAGCAGGTGCAGCACGAAGCCGCCGGCGATGATCAGCGGGGCCGCGGCGCCCGGGCCGGCCAGGAAGTCGTCGAGCGTGGTGGTCGCGGCGGGCGGCTCGACGCCGACGGCGCTGGACACCACCGCCTGGAAGCTCGACAGGCCGCCGACGAACACGTCGATGCCGATGGTCATGATGACGACGCCGATGGCCGCGCGGAGCGTGCCGCCGATGACGTCCTCGGCGGGCTTGCGCTGGAGCAGCAGGCCGACGAGCGCGATCAGGCCGATGAGGATCGGCACCTGGCTCAGCAGGTTGTCGGCCAGGCCTTCGAGGATGTCCTGCACCATTGCTCGTCCCTTCGCGGGGTGGACCGGTATAGACCGGACCATACCGGCGGCGGCGCGGGCGCGACAAGGGGGTGGCGGCGACCGTCGCAGCCCGGCCGGCCGGCCGTCAGCCGCCCGTGGACTCCCGCACGATCACCCGCGGCGCCACCATCTCGACCCCGCCGGGGTCGCGGCCCTCGAGCGACGCGAACAGCCGCTCGGCCGCGCGGCGGCCCATGAGCTGGAAGTTCATGTCGATGCTCGTCAGCGCGGGGCGGCACCCGGCGATCATGGGCTCCCAGTTGTCGAACCCGATCACGGCCACGTCGTCGGGCACCCGCACACCGCGGTCGTGCAGCGCGTCCAGCACGCCGCGCGCGATCTGGTCGCTGCCGCAGACCACCGCGTCGACGTCCTGCTCCAGCAGCGCCGCGACCGAGGACCGGCCCCACGCCTCGGACCACGAGCCGTACCGCACCGGGCCCACCCGCTCCAGGCCGTGCTCGGCGAGCGCGGCGTCGGCCCCCGCGGCGCGGTCGGTCGCGGCGGCGTAGGTGACGTCGCCGGACACGTGCGCGATGCGCCGCCGGCCCGTCGCGAGCAGGTGCTCGACGGCGATCCGGCCCGCGGTCACGTTGTCCGGGACCACCGAGGCGTCGGCCGGGTCGGTGGAGGGGGCGTAGGTGTAGACGACCGGGACGGGCAGGTCCCGGCCGAGCGGCGGGCGGGCGTCGGTCTGCGACCCCACGACGATGAGCCCGTCGACCCGGCGGCCGAGCAGGGTGGACAGGTGGTGCTGCTCGCGGATCGCGTCGCCGCGGGAGTCGCACAGCAGGACGCTGGACCGCCCGGCCCCGAACGCGTCCTCGGCGCCCATGAGGATCGGGAGCGAGAACCGGCCCTCGAGGTCGTGGGTGAGCAGGCCGACGGTGCCGGTGTGGCCGTCGAGCATCGCCCGCGCCAGCGCGTTGGGCGTGAACGAGAGCCGCTCGGCGACCTCGAGGACCCGCCGGCGGGTGTCCGGGCTCACCTCGGCCTTGCCGTTGATCGCCTTGGACGCGGTCGCGACGGAGACGCCGGCGAGCTGCGCGACGTCGCGCAGCGTGGCCTGCCGGCGGCCGGGTGCGTCGGTGGTCATGGGTCCCCCTGTCGTGGTGCTCGGTGGGCAGCGTACGACGAAAAGGTGACGCGGGGGCACCCCGTTGACGCGGCGCGAATCCCGGTGCTAGCGTCGCCGAAAACCATTTCGGGAGTTTTCGTCCCGGGACGGGGCACCAGCGATGGCCGGCACCGAGGCCCGCCATCGGCCGCACTCGACGAGGAGACCGGTCCGCATGAACGCACGACGCACCTCCCTCATCGCCCTGGCCGCCGTCGGCGCGCTCGGGCTCGCCGCCTGCTCCGGCGGCACCAGCGCCGGGGGCGGCGGTGGCTCCACCTCCGGCGGGGAGGGCGGGGGCGACGGCGTCGTCACCGTCTGGCACTACTTCTCCGACCCCAACCAGGTCGCGCTGATGGACGCCTACAAGGACAAGTTCGAGTCCGAGAACGACGCCACGGTCGAGAACGTGTACGTCCCGTACGACCAGATGAACTCCAAGCTGGTCTCCGCCGCGGGCGCGGGCACCGGCCCGGACGTCGTGGTGTTCAACGGCGCCGACGCCGCCACCCTCGCGCTCGGCGGCGTGCTCGCGCCCCTGGACGAGCAGTGGGCCGACTTCGCCGACGCGGACCAGTTCCCCGACTCCGTGCTGCACAGCGTCGACGACCAGCTGTACGCCGTGCAGGGCTACGTGAACCTCCTGGGCCTCTGGTACAACCAGGACATCCTCGACGAGATCGGCGTCGAGCCGCCCACCACGATGGACGAGCTCGAGGCCGCGATGGCGGCCGCGAAGGACGCCGGCTACGGCGGCATCACGCTGTCCGGCCTCCCGCAGTCGCAGGGCGAGTGGCAGGCGTACCCCTGGATCAGCGACGCGGGCTTCGACTACGAGAACCTCGACGCCGACGCGCTCGCGTCCGGCTTCGAGCGCGTGCGCGGCTGGGTCGACAACGGCTGGCTCACGCAGGAGGCCGTCACCTGGGACCAGACGGTCCCGTTCCAGCAGTTCGCCGCCGGCAAGACGGCGTTCGCCCAGAACGGCAACTGGCAGATCGGCACCGCCGAGTCGGACGCGGACTTCGCGTACGGCGTCGTGCCGCTGCCGCTCGGCGACACCGGCCAGGTCTACCTGGGCGGCGAGGGCGAGGGCATCGGCGCGCACGCCGACGACCCGGAGCTCGCGTGGGAGTACCTGCAGAGCACCTACCTCGACGTCGAGGGCCAGGAGCTCGCGCCCGACCTCGTCGGCTCCATCCCGTCGCGCGCCGACACCGCCCAGGCGGACGTCGTCACCGGCAACGACCTGCTCGACCCGTTCGCCCGCACCATCGCGGACTTCGGCGCCAGCTACCCGGCCGCGTCGATCCCGCCGGCCGCGGTCGCGGACGTCCAGCTCACCGTCGGCCAGGCGTGGTCGGCCGTGATCGGCGGCCAGCAGTCCCCGAAGGACGCGGCCGACCAGGCCGTCTCCGCCCTCAGCGGCCTGATCGGCTGACGAGGCCACCGTGTCCGCACCCGCCACCACCGCGCCCCCGCGGCGGGCACGGACCGGCCCCGCCCCGACGGCCCCGCGCCGCCGGGGCGGCAGCCGGATCGTGTTCCTGCTGCCCGCCGCGCTGTTCCTCGGCCTGTTCAGCCTGTACCCGCTCGTCCAGCTCCTGCGGATGGCGGTCAGCCAGGTCACGGCCGGCACCCTCAACGCCGACTGGGCGTTCACCGGCCTGGACAACCTGCGCCGGGGGTTCGAGACCGGGCAGACCGGCCCCGCGATCACCCGCACGCTGGTGTTCGTCGTCGTGGTCACCGTCCTCGGCATGCTCGTCGGGTTCGGCGCCGCCGTCGCCCTGCGCACCACGGGCCGGTGGTCCGCCTGGCTGCTCGCGCTCATGGTGTTCGTCTGGGCCCTGCCGCCGGTGGTGAACGGGTCGGTCTGGAAGTTCCTGCTCAACGACGCCGGCCTCATCAACACCGTGCTGACGAGCACCGGCCTGCGGGACACCCCCGTGCCGTTCCTCTACGACCAGCACTGGGCGCTGTTCTCGGTCGCGTTCGTCAACGCGTTCGCGGTCATCCCGTTCAACACGCTCGTGTTCCGCGCGGCGCTCATGACGATCGACCCCGAGGTGTTCGAGGCGGCGCAGCTCGACGGCGCCAGCAAGTGGCAGCAGATCCGGCACATCATGGTCCCGTCGGTCCGCCCCACCACGCTGGTGCTCCTGATCCTCACCCTGGTCTACGGGTTCCGGTCCTTCGACTTCATCTACGTGATGACGTACGGCGGCCCGGGCACCGCGACCAACACCCTGCCGTTCCTGGGCTACCTGCAGGCCTTCGTCCGCTACGACTACGGCCTCGGCGCGGCCACCTCCGCGCTCGCCGTCGTCGGGGTGCTGGTCCTCGCCGTGGTCTACGCCCGGAGCATCAAGCGCGAGGAGGCCGACGGATGAGCGTCAAGGCCGGTCCGCTGGCGGTCGCCGCCAAGACCCTGCTGACCCTGATGTACGGGGTGCCGATCCTGTGGATCCTGCTCACCTCGGTGAAGTCGTCGGACGACGTCTTCGACCCGAGCCGCACGTTCCTGTTCCGCCCGGTGACCACCGCGTACGTGGAGGCGCTGAGCGGCGACCTGGCCCGCGCCCTGCTGCAGTCCGTGATCATCGCGACGAGCACCACCGCGCTGGTCCTGGTGATCGCGATCCCCGCGGCGTACGGCCTGGCCCGGACCCGCGGGTGGCTGCCCACCGTGGCGCTCGGCCTGCTGATCGTGCTGCAGATGATGCCGCAGACGGCGACCGTGATCCCGCTGTTCCAGGCGTTCTCCGGCTGGCGGCTCCTCGACACCACGATGGCCGTGGTGCTCGCCGACGCCGCGCTGCTGACCCCGTTCGCCACCCTGCTGCTGCGCCCGTTCTTCCGGGCGGTTCCGCCGCAGATCGAGGAGGCGTCGTCCATCGACGGCGCGGGGATGCTCCGCACCTTCTGGTCGGTCGTGCTGCCGGTCGCCCGCAACGGCGTCGCCACCGTCGGCACCCTGACCTTCCTGCTGGCCTGGGGCGAGTTCCTGTACGCCGTGAACTTCTACCTCACGCCGGGGCAGTACCCGCTGTCCGCCCTGCTCGCCCAGCAGGTGAGCGCCTTCGGCATCAACTGGCCCGGCCTCATGGCCCTGGCCGTGCTCACCTCGATCCCGATCCTCGTCGTGTTCAGCTCCACCTACCGGCTGCTGCGCGACGGCCTGACCGTCGGAGCGGTGAAGTGACCGCCCGGACCGCCTCGGAGGCCCCGATGACCGACACCCGCGCCGCCCAGCACGGCCGCCCGCACGCCCCCTCGTCCGCCCGCTGGCAGCCGCTCGGCATCGACGAGGTCCGCCTCGACGGCGGCTTCTGGGGCGAGCTGCAGCACCGGAACGCGACGGCGATGATCGCGCACGCCGAGCGCTGGGTGGAGCAGATGGGCTGGGCCGGGAACTTCGACCTCGCCGCCGCGGGCACGCTGCCCGAGGGCCGCCGGGGCCGGGAGTTCTCCGACTCCGAGATCTACAAGCTGCTCGAGGCCATGGCGTGGGAGGTCGGCCGCACCGGCGACGCCGACCTCGACCGGCGGCTGCGCGCGCTCGCGTCCCGGGTCGCCGCCGCCCAGGAGCCCGACGGGTACATGTCGACCATGTTCGGCCGGCCCGGGCAGGGCGCGCGCTGGTCCGACCCGGAGTGGGGGCACGAGCTCTACTGCATCGGGCACCTGATCCAGGCGGGCGTCGCCCGGGCCCGCACGCACGGCGACGACGAGCTGGTGCAGGTCGCGGTCCGCGCCGCCGACCACGTGTGCGCCGAGTTCGGGCCGGACGGGCGGCAGGGCGTCGACGGGCACCCCGAGATCGAGTCGGCGCTGGTCGAGCTGTACCGGCTGACCGGCGAGCAGCGGTACCTGGACCAGGCGCGGCTGTTCGTCGAGCGGCGCGGGCACGGGGTGCTCGCCGACATCGAGCTCGGCCGGTCCTACTTCCAGGACGACGAGCCCGTCCGGTCGGCGACGACGCTCCGCGGCCACGCGGTGCGGGCGCTGTACCTCGCGGCCGGGGCCGCGGACGTCGCCGTCGAGGACGGTGACGCCGCGCTCCTCGACGCCGTCACCGGGCAGGTCCGGTCGGCGCTGGCCCGCCGGACGTACCTGACCGGCGGCATGGGCGCGCACCACGAGGGGGAGTCCTTCGGGCTCGACTTCGAGCTCCCCCCGGACCGCGCGTACGCCGAGACCTGCGCGGGCATCGCGTCGGTGCTCGCGAACCACCGGCTGCTGCTGCAGTCCGGCGACGCGCGGCACGCCGACGCCGTGGAGCGGACCCTGTTCAACGTGCTGGCGGCGTCGCCGTCGGCCGAGGGCACCGCGTTCTTCTACACGAACCCGCTCCAGCAGCGGGTGCCCGGCGAGGTCCCCGACCCCGACGTGGCCAGCCCGCGCGCGGCGTCCAGCCTGCGCGCACCCTGGTTCCACGTGTCGTGCTGCCCCACGAACGTGACCCGCACCGTCGCGTCGCTCGGCGCCTACGTGGCGAGCACCGACGACGCGGGGGTGCAGCTGCACCAGTACGCCCCCGGCACCGTCGCGGCCACCGTGGGCGGGGAGCCGGTCCGGCTCCGGGTCGAGACCGGCTACCCGCACGACGGGCGCGTGGTCGTGCTCGTCGAGGAGGCGCCGGCCGCGTGGACGCTGACGCTCCGCGTCCCGGCGTGGGCCACCGGCGCCACGGTCGACGGCCACCCGGCCGAGCCGGGGTACGTGGCCGTCGACGGGCCCGCCGCCGGCGGCCGGGTCGAGCTGGACCTGCCGGTCGCGCCGCGGTTCACCGTCGCCGACCCGCGGGTCGACGCCGTCCGCGGCCAGGTCGCCGTCGAGGCGGGGCCGCTGGTCTACGCGCTCGAGTCCGTCGACCTCGGCGCGGACGTCGGCCTGGCCCGGGTCGACACCGGGCGCGCGCCCGAGGCGCGCGACGGCGCGGTGACGGTGCACGCCCGCACGGTCGAGGTCCCCGAGGGGGACTGGCCGTACGCGGACCGTCCCGCGGAGGCGGGCGCGGACCAGCCGCGCGCGGTGCCGCTGGTGCCGTACCACGCGTGGGGCAACCGCGGCCCGTCGACGATGCGGGTCTGGATGCCGGTCGGCTGACGCGGCCTCGCGCGGCCTACGGCTTCCGGCGCGCCCCACGCCGATCGGCGGTGGCGGCGCCGGACACCGTAGGCCGCGTCGCCGCGCGCGGGCTCATCCCGTGCGGGTGGGGCCCGCCGCGAGGGCCGTCGGTACCGTCGGCCGCGTGTCCGCCACCGGGTCGACCGACGTCGCGGCCGTCCCGACGCGGGACCTGGCCCGGCTGACGCTGCTGGGCGCCCTGGTCGGGCTCCCGGCGGGGGTGGTGGCGTTCGCGTTCGTCGGCGCGGTGCACGTGCTCCAGGACCTGCTGTGGACCGAGCTGCCCGCGGCGCTCGGCACCGACGAGCCGCCCTGGTACCTGGTGCTCGGGCTGCCCGTGCTCGCGGCGCTGCTGGTCGCCGCCGCGCGCCGGCTGCCGGGCGACGGCGGCCACGACCCGGTCGAGGGCCTGAGCATGGCGCCGCTCCCGCCGGTCGCCGCGGGGGGCGTCGCGCTCGCCGCGCTGGCCGGCCTCGGGTTCGGGGTGGTGCTGGGCCGGAGGCGCCCCTGATGACGCTCGGCGGGATCGTCGGCGTGTGGATGACGTCGTGGACCGGCGTCACCGGCCGCGCGCGCGGGCTGCTCGGGGTCTCCGGGGCGTCGGGCGCGATCTCGACGCTGTTCGGCGGGCCGCTGGTCGCGGGGATCATGCTGCTCGAGGCGGGGGCCGGTGCCCTCGCGGCGGCCGCGCTGCTGCCGCCGCTGGCCGCCGCCGCCGTGGCCTACGTGCTGGTCACGGGCTTCGGCGACTGGGCCGGCGTGCCCGTGTCCGGGCTGGCCGTGCCCGACCTGCCGGAGTACGACCGCGTCCGGCCCGGGTCGCTGCTCCTGGCGCTGGCCGTCGGGGTGGTCGCGGCGGTCGTGATCACCGGCGTCCGGCGGCTCGCGCGGGCGCTGCGGGCGGCCGGGCCGCGCCTGGGCCGCCTCCCGCTGCTGCTCGGGTCCGGGCTGGGCGTGGGGGCGCTCGCGCTGGCGGCCGGGGCGCTCGGCGCCGACCCGCGGGACGTGCTGTTCTCCGGCCAGTCGTCGATCCCGGCGCTCGTGGCCGAGGAGCAGGTGGGCGTCGTGCTGGTGCTGGTGGTGGCGAAGGGGCTCGCCTACGCGATCAGCATGGGCGGCGGGTTCCGCGGCGGGCCGATCTTCCCGGCGATCTTCCTGGGGGTCGGGCTGGCCTCGGTCGCCGTGGCGGCGCTCGACGTGTCCCCGACGCTCGCGGTGGCCGTCGGCGCGGCGGCCGGGATGGCGGCGACCAGCCGGCTGCTGCTGTCCGCGGTGATGTTCGCGGCGCTGCTGGTCGGGCGCGCGGGGCTGGACACGGCCCCGGCCGCGGTGGTCGCCGCGGCCGCGGCCCTCCTCACGGTCCGCCTCCTGGACCCGCCGCCCCGCCCGGCCTGACCTCGAGCGGAGACGGGTGGAGCGTCCCGCCGCGACACGCCGGGCGTGCCGGGCAGAACGCTCCACCCGAGGGTCGTGCCGGGCCGAGGGTCAGGCGCGGTGCGCCGGCTCGCCCTCCGTCGGGGTGCCCTGGTCGGCCTCGGCCGACGTGCGGTGCATCGGGTGCGGGTGGCTGCGCTCGAGCGAGGCGCCCTCCACGTCGACGTCCGGCAGGATCCGGTCGAGCCACCTCGGGATCCACCAGGCCCACTTCCCGGCCAGGTGCATCACGGCCGGGATGAGCAGCATGCGGACCACGAACGCGTCGAGCAGCACGCCGAACGCCAGCCCGAACCCGAGCGGCCGGATGATCGCCGACTCCGCGAAGATGAACCCGGCGAACACCGAGGCCATGATGATCGCGGCCGCGGTGACCACGACCCGCCCGGCGTGCAGGCCGCGCCGGACCGCCACCCGCGGGTCGACGCCGTGGGCGTACGCCTCGCGCATCCCGGACACCAGGAACAGCTGGTAGTCCATCGCCAGGCCGAACAGCACGCCGGTGACGATGATCGGCAGGAAGCTGAGCACCGGGCTGGGGTCGTGCACCCCGAAGATCCCGCCGAGCCAGCCCCACTGGTAGATCGCCACCACGCCGCCGAACCCGGCGAACAGCGACATGACGAACCCGAGCGTGGCCGTGACCGGCACGAAGATCGACCGGAACACGATGATCAGGATGATCAGCGACAGGCCGACGACGATCGCCAGGTAGCCCGGCAGCACGTCGGACAGCTTCTCGGAGACGTCGATGTTCGCGCTCGCGGTGCCGGCCACGCCGAGCTCCACGTCGCCCCCGATCGGGGAGGAGTCGCGCAGCGCGTGCACCAGGGCCTCGGTCGACTCGCTGTTCGGGCCCTCCGTCGGGACGACCTGGAACGCGAGCACCGTGCGGGCCTCGTTGGCGCCGATCGGGGCGACCGCCACGACGTCGTCGTGCGCCGCGAGCTCCCGGCCCACGCGGACCTGCTCGCCCGTCAGCTCGTCCTCCGCCACGGCGTCGGGCAGGGTGGCGACCACGAGCAGCGGGCCGTTGACGCCGTCGCCGAACTTGTCGGCGGTGATCTGGTACGCCCGGTACTGCGTCGAGTCGGGCGACTCGGACGAGCCGTCCGGGAGGCCGAGCCGCATGGACAGGGCCGGGATCGCGACGACCAGCAGCGCCGCCACGCCGGCGACCAGCGTGAGCACCGCGCGGGACGTCGTCATCGGGGTGGTCGGGACCGCCTCGGGCTCCTCGTGCCCGACCGTCGCGCGCCGCTTCTTCGGCAGCACCCGCAGGCCGATCCGGGACAGCAGCGCCGGGGTCAGCGTGATCGCGATGAGGATCGCGACCAGGATGCAGATGGCGCCGACGGTGCCCATCAGGCCCAGGAACGGGATGCCGGTGACGTTGAGCGCCAGCAGCGCGACCAGGACGGTGGTGCCGGCGAACACGACGGCGTTGCCCGCGGTGCCGTTGGCCAGGCCGATCGACTCCTCGAGCTCGACCCCGTCGCGCAGCTGGCGGCGGTGCCGGTTGAGGATGAACAGCGAGTAGTCGATGCCGACCGCGAGCCCGAGCATGATGCCGAGCACCGGGGTCACGGACAGCATCTCGACCGCGCCGGACAGGGCGAGGGACGCGACCGCGCCGATGCCGACGCCGACCAGGGCCGACAGGATCGGCAGCCCGGCGGCGACGAGCGAGCCGAGCATGACCAGCAGGACGATGCCCGCGACGACCACGCCGATGACCTCGCCCGGGCCGAGCACGCTCGGGATCTCCTGCGTCAGGTCGGACGACAGCTCGACGTCGACGCCCTGCAGGTCCGCGCCCTCCAGCGCGTCGACCACGGCCTCCTTGGTCTCCGGGGCGATCTCGAACTGCGAGTCCTCGAAGGCGATGGTGCCGACCGCGGCGGTGCCGTCCTCGGAGACGAGGCGGATGCCGGAGGACAGCTCCAGCAGGTCGGCGCCGTCCTCGAGCTGGGCGCTCTGCGCCTCCAGCTCCGCGAGACCGTCGGCGGCCTGCTGCGCCTGCGCGTCGAGCTGCGCCTGCTGCGCGTCGATCTGCGCCTGGCCGGCGTCGAGCTGGCCCTGCACCGCGGCGAGCGCGCCCGCGGCCTCCGCCTGCGCGCGCTGCGCGTCGAGCGCGGCCTGCGCGGCGTCGATCTGCTGCTGGCCGGCGTCGAGCTGGGCCTGCCCGGCCTCGAGCTGGGCCCGGCCCTGCTCGATCTGGTCCCGGCCGGCGGTGACCTGGGCCTGCTGCTCCTCGAGCTGCGCGGTGGTCTGGAACGGGTCGGTGGCGCCGGTGACGCCGTCGACGTCCGCCAGGCCGGCCAGCGCGTCGCTGATCGCGGTCTTCTGGGCGTCGGTGAACGCGGAGTCGTCGGCGGTGTGGAAGACCACGGTGCCGCTGCCGCCGCTCGCGGCGGGGAACTCGTCGGCCAGCTGCTCGGTCACGCGCTCGGTGGCGGTGCCGGGGATGG
This sequence comes from Cellulomonas hominis, assembly GCF_005239125.1. Classification (GTDB taxonomy): domain Bacteria; phylum Actinomycetota; class Actinomycetes; order Actinomycetales; family Cellulomonadaceae; genus Cellulomonas; species Cellulomonas hominis_A. The sequence goes on from NZ_SZYE01000080.1 coordinate 14,957, forward strand.
TGACGGCGGAGGTGAGCTGGCCGCCGAACGCGAAGTACGCGCCGACGGCGAGGGCGAGCACGACGACCCAGGCCGTCACGACGGCCCAGGCGCGGCGGGCCGAGAAGCGCCCGATGCGGTAGAGGAGTCCTGCCATGGTCCCTGTTCTCTCGGTGGTGGTGGGAGTGCGGGGCGTCAGTGCTCCGGCATGTACCCGGCTCGGACGCTCTGGATGAGCCGGTCGACGAGGGCGTCCCACGCCGCGCGGGCGTCGGGCGCGGCGGGGTCCGTGGTGGTGAGCCAGTGCAGGGCGATCACGGCGACGCCGTGCACCAGGGAGGAGGCGAGGAGCTGGACGTCCAGCAGGTCGGCTCCGGGGTACCGCCGCACCAGCTCGGTGGCGAGGTGGTCGGCGACGCGGGAGAAGGCCTCCCCGCCGAGCGCCTGGGCGCGGGGGTCGTTGCCCTCGGCCAGCGGGCCGAGGGCGCCCGCGAGGTAGGTGATGGCGGGCGGCAGGTCGGCGCCGCGCAGGGTCTGCGCGAGCTCGTCGAACATCGACGACCGGCTGCCGTCGCCGACCGGGGTGGCGGTCGCGGCGGCGCGCACCTCGTCGATGACCCGGCCCAGCCGCTCGGTGCAGACGCTCAGCACGACGTCGTCCAGGGACCCGAAGTGGTTGAACACCGTCCGGCGGGAGACGTCCGCGCGCTCGGCGAGCTCGTCGACGCCGAACTGGGGCCCGCCGCGCTCGGCGAGCAGCGCGTCCGCGGCGTCCAGGATGGCGCGACGGGACCGCGCCTTGAGCGCTGCCCGCCGGTCGGGCCCGGCCGTCTCCGTCGTCACGCCGAGGACCGTAGGCACGTGGGTGCACTCCGTGCAACCGTGCACGGGGTGCAAACCGGGGCGGTGTGGCTCAGGTCACGCCCGCACGGTGCGCCAGCGCGGCGGCCTCCAGCCGGGTCCGGCACCCGAGCTTGGCCAGCACCCGGCTCACGTGGGTCTTCGCCGTGGTCTCGGAGACGGTCAGCGCCGCGGCGACCTGCTGGTTCGACCGGCCCCGCGCGAGCAGCGCCAGGACCTCGCGCTCGCGGGCGGTGAGCAGGTCGAGGCCGGGCGGCGGGTCCGCGGGGGCGTCGCCGGCGCCGTGGCCGGCGCCCGGCGCGGACACCGACGCCGCCAGCACCCGCCGGGTGACCTCGGGCGCGAGCACCCCGTCGCCCGCCGCCACCCGCCGCACCGCGTCCACCAGCTCGCCCGCCCCGACCGACTTCAGCAGGAACCCGACGGCCCCCGCGCGCAGCACGCCGAACAGGTACTCGTCGAGGTCGAACGTGGTAAGGGCGAGCACCGCCCCCAGGCCCTCCGCGACGATCTGCCGGGTCGCCTCGATGCCGTCGGTGCCGGGCATCCGCACGTCCATCAGCACGACGTCCGGGCGCAGCGCTCGGGCGTTCGCCACCGCGGCCGCGCCGTCGCCCGCCTCGCCGACGACCTCCAGGTCGCCGGCGCTCTCCAGCAGCAGGCGGAAGCCCATGCGGACCAGTGCGTGGTCGTCCGCCAGCAGCACCGTGGTCATGCGTCCCCCTCCGCGTGCGG
>NZ_SZYE01000081.1 GCF_005239125.1 Cellulomonas hominis
GGCGCGCCGGCCGCGCCGCCGTCCCGCGCGGACGTCGCCACCGCCACCGGGCTGACCCGCGGGGCGGTGTCCGCCCTGGTCGACCTGCTGATCGGCGCCCGCCTGGTCGCCGAGCTGCCGCCGACCGCCACCGCCCGCGCCGGCAGGCCCGCGGTGCCGCTGGTCCCCGCGTCCGGCACCGTCGTCGGCCTGGGCGCCGAGGTGAACGTCGACTACGTCGGCGTGCGCGCGCTCGACCTCGCCGGGCGGGTGCTCGCGCACCGCGAGACCCGCGGCGACTACCGGCACAGCGACCCGGTCCGGGTGCTCGGCGTGCTGGCGGCGCTCGTGGGGGAGGTGCGCGCCGCGCTGCCCGGCGGCGCCCGGCTGGCCGGGATGTGCCTGGCGCTGCCCGGCCTCGTCGACCGCGGGACCGGGCCGCTGCGGCTCGCCCCGAACCTGGGCTGGCGGGACGTCGACGTCGTCGCCCTGCTGGCCGGCCACCCCGAGGTCGACGGCCTGCCGGTGCGGCTCGCGAACGAGGCGAACCTCGCCGCCCGGGCCGAGGCGCGCGCCGGGGCCGCCGGGCAGTCGTTCCTGTACGTGTCCGGCGAGGTCGGCATCGGTGCCGCGATCGTGCTCGACGGCGAGGTGTTCGCCGGCCGGCACGGCTGGAGCGGCGAGCTCGGCCACACCGTCGTCGACCAGCAGGGCCCGCGGTGCACCTGCGGGGCGCGCGGCTGCCTGGAGCAGTACGCCGGCAAGGACGCCCTGCTGCGCGCCGCCGGCCGGGACGTCGAGGAGCCGGTCGAGGTGCTGCTCGCCGCGGCCGCCGCCGGGGACGAGCGGACCGCGCGGGCGCTGCGGTCCGCGGGCGAGGCGCTGGGGGTGGCGCTGGCGAACTTCGTGAACCTGGTCGACGTCGAGGCGGTCGTGCTCGGCGGGATCTACGCGCCGCTCGCGCCGTGGCTGACGGACGCGGTCGTGGCGCAGCTGCGGTCCCGGGTGCTCGCGGCGGCCTGGGCGGACGCGCGGGTGGGCGTCGCGGCGGGCGGGGAGCACGCCGCGATGGAAGGGGCGGCGCTGGTCGTCCTCCGCGCGGTCGCCGACGACCCGGCCGCCTGGCTGCCCGCCCCCGCCGCCTGACCGCCCGGCCCCGGGCGGTCGCGGGGCGTCGGTGGCGTCGCCTACAGTCCTCGCCGTGACGGAGCACCTGCGCGACCTGTGGATCGGCACCTACCCCTCGGCCGGCGCGGGCACCCCCGCCGGCCTCGGCGAGGGCATCTGGCGGGTGGGCCTCGACGCGGGCACCGGCCGGCTGACCGACCCGGTGCTCGTGGCCGCGACGCCCGCCCCCTCGTTCCTCGCCGTGGACCGGCAGGCCGGCCTGCTGCTCGCCGTCGCCGAGCACGCCGCGGGCGCCGTGGCCGCGTTCCGCGTCGGCACCGGCCCGGACGGCCGCCCGGCGCTGACCCCGTCCGGCACCGCGAGCAGCGGCGGCGACGACCCGTGCCACGTGCTGCTCGACCCCGCGGGGCGCGTCGCGTACGTCGCCAACTACTCGTCGGGCTCGCTGGCGGTGCTCGAGCTCGGCCCGGACGGCCTCGCCGCCGCCGAGCCCGCGCAGGTGCTCACGCACGCCGGCTCGGGCCCGGACGCGGACCGCCAGGAGGCGCCGCACGCGCACTTCGCCGCGCTCACCCCCGACGGCGCGCACCTGCTGGTCTGCGACCTCGGCACCGACGAGATCCGTCGGTACCGCCGCGACCCGGGCACGGGCCTGCTGACCGAGGACGGCATCGCCGCCACGCTCCGCCCCGGCGCCGGGCCGCGGCACCTGGTGTTCTCCGCGGACGGCCGGATCGCCTACGTCGCCTGCGAGCTGGACGTGACGGTCGCGGTGCTGGCCTGGGACGCCGCGACGGCCTCCGGCCGGGTCGTGCAGCACGTGCCCGCGGCCGAGGACGGCACCGGGACCGGCTCCGGCGGGCGGCCCCTGCCCTCCCACATCGACCGGGCGGGCGACCGCGTCCTCGTCGCGACCCGCGGCGCCGACGTGCTCGCGACGTTCGCGCCCGGCCCGGACGGCACGCTCGCGCCCGCGGGCCAGACGACGCTGCCCGGTGCGTGGCCGCGGCACTTCGCGGTCGTCGAGGGCTGGACCGTCGTCGCCGACCAGCGCGGCGACTCGCTCACCGTGCTCCGGGACGGGGCCGTCGTGTCGACCGTGGCGCTGCCGGCCCCGGCCTGCGTCGTGCCCGCGTGACCGCCCTGCCGGGGGGCGCGGCCCCGCGCACCCTCCCGCCCCTGCTGCCCGGGCCGCACCTGCGCCGCCTCGACGTCATCACGGTCGTCGCGACGTTCGGCGGCCTGCTGTTCGGCTACGACACCGGCGTCATCAACGGCGCCCTGGACCCGATGGTCGCGGACCTCGGGCTCACCCCGGCCACCGAGGGCCTGGTCACGAGCAGCCTCCTGGTGGGCGCCGCGATCGGCGCGCTGCTGTGCGGCCGGCTCGCGGACCGGGTCGGCCGGCGGCGGACGCTGGTGGTGCTGGCGGTCGTGTTCTTCGCGGGCGCGCTCGGCAGCGTCGTCGCCCCGTCGTTCGAGGTCATGGCGGCCACCCGGTTCGTCCTCGGCCTCGCGGTCGGCGGCGCGTCGGTCACGGTGCCGGTGTACCTGGCCGAGCTGGCGCCCACCGAGCGCCGCGGCGCGATCACCGGCCGGAACGAGATCGCCATCGTCGTCGGGCAGCTGGCGGCGTTCGTGGTGAACGCCGTCATCGGCACCGTCTGGTCGGACCACCCCGGCGTCTGGCGCTCCATGCTCGCGGTCCAGGCCGTGCCGGCGGTCGCGCTGTTCCTCGGGATGCTCCGGATGCCGGAGTCGCCCCGCTGGCTGCTGTCCCGCGGGCGGGACGACGAGGCGCTCGCGGTGCTGCGCCAGGTGCGGGACCCCGGCCGCGCCGCCGCCGAGCTGCGCGAGGTCCGGGCGCTCGTCGCGCACGAGCGCGCCGACGCCGCCCCCGGGCAGGGCGGCTGGTCGGAGCTGCGGCTGGCGTGGGTGCGCCGGCTGGTGCTGATCGGCGTCGGCGTCGCCGTCGTCAACCAGCTCGGCGGCATCAACGCGGTCATGTACTACGGCACCCAGCTGCTGCGGGAGTCGGGGTTCAGCGGCGACGTCGCCCTCGTGGCGAACGTGCTGAACGGCGTGTTCTCCGTGCTCGGCATGCTGATCGGCCTGCGCCTGATCAACCGGGTCACGCGCCGCGGGCTGCTGCTGGTCGGCCTGACCGGCATCATCGCGTCGCACCTGATGATCGCCCTGTGCTCCGCCGCGCTCCCCGAGGGCACCGCCCGGTCGGTCGCCGTGACGGCGTTCCTGGTGCTGTTCGTCGGGTTCAACCAGTCGTCCGTCGGGCTGGTCTGCTGGGTGATCCTCGCCGAGCTGTTCCCGCTGCGCGTGCGCGGGTTCGCGATCGGGCTGTGCGTGTTCTGGAACTGGGCGGCCAACGCGGTCATCTCCGGCTTCTTCCCGTCGGTGGTCGCCGGCATCGGGGTCAACGGGACGTTCCTGCTGTTCGCGGCCGTGAACGTCCTGTCCTGGCTGTTCGTGCGGTTCGTGCTGCCCGAGACCCGCGACCGGTCGCTGGAGCAGCTCGAGGAGGACTTCCGGGCCGCGCGCCTCTGATCCGGGCGCGGCCCCGGCGGGCCGGTGCGTGCCCGGAGCCGGCCCCCGCGGGCCCGGATCCCACCCGGGTGGTCGGCGTCACGCGGTGCAGGACCCCGCGGATGCCCGACAATGGGGGAGTCCAGTCCGCCGCCGCATCCCCCGGAGTCCCGCCGTGCCGCACGAGCCGCAGCGCATCGCCATGCTGTCCGTGCACACCTCGCCGCTGGACCAGCCGGGCACCGGCGACGCGGGCGGGATGAACGTCTACGTCGCCGAGCTGTCCCGGGCGCTGGCCCGGCGCGGCGCCGCGGTGGAGATCTTCACCCGCGCCACCTCGTCCGCGCTCCCGGAGTCCGTCCACCTCGACGCCGACGACGACCGGGTGCTGGTGCACCACGTGCCCGCCGGCCCGTACGAGGGGCTCGACAAGAACGACCTGCCCGGCCAGCTGTGCGCGGTGACCGCGGGCGTGCTCCGGGTCGGCGCCACCCGCCCCGCCGGCTGGTACGACGTGCTGCACAGCCACTACTGGCTGTCCGGCCAGGTCGGCTGGCTGGCCGCCGAGCGCTGGGACGTGCCGCTGGTGCACACCATGCACACGATGGCGCGGGTCAAGAACGCCGCGCTCGCCCCGGGCGACAGCCCCGAGCCGGCCACCCGGGTGATCGGCGAGGAGCAGGTCGTCGCCGCCGCGGACGCCCTCGTCGCGAGCACCGCCGAGGAGGCCCAGGACCTGGTCGGCCTGTACGACGCCGACCCCGAGCGGGTGCACGTCGTCGCCCCCGGCGTCGACCTCAGCACGTTCCGGCCGCGCGCCGACCGCGCCGCGCTGCGCCGGGACCTGGGGCTGCCCGCGGACCGGGACGTCGTGCTGTTCGCCGGCCGCGTCCAGCCGCTCAAGGCGCCGGACGTCCTGGTGCGGGCGATGGGCGTGCTGCGGGCGACGGGCCGTCGAGTGCCGCTGCTGGTGGTGCTCGGGGGGCCGAGCGGCCGGGCGACCGCGCTCACCGAGCTCCAGGCGCTCGCGGCGGCGTCGGGCGTCGCGGACGACGTGCGGTTCCACCCGCCGGTCGCGCGCGCCGACCTCGCCCGCTGGTTCGCCGCCGCCGACCTGGTCGCCGTGCCCTCGCGCAGCGAGTCGTTCGGGCTCGTGGCGGTCGAGGCGCAGGCCGCCGGCACGCCCGTCGTCGCGTCGGCCGTCGGTGGGCTGCGGTCCGTCGTGCAGGACGGGGTGTCCGGGCGGCAGGTCCGCGGGCACGACCCGGCCGTCTGGGCCGACGCCCTCGCGACGGCGCTCGCGGACCCCGCGTCGCGGACCGCGTGGCGCGCCGGGGCCCGGCGGGTCGCGGAGCAGTACGGCTGGGACGCGACGGCGGAGCAGGTGCTGAAGGTCTACGCCCTGGCCGCCGAGCGGCGCGCCCGCCTCCCGGTCTGACCCGCGGTCAGGCGGCCGGGGCGGGCTCCAGGACCAGGACGGGGATCACCCGGGACGTGCGGGTCTGGTAGTCGGCGTAGTCCGGGTACGCCTCGACCGCCCGGGCCCACCACAGCTCGCGCTCGGCGCCCTCGACCTCGCGCACCGTGTAGTCGCCCTTCGCGGGACCGTCCTGCAGCTCCACCAGCGGGTGGGCCAGCAGGTTGTGGTACCAGACCGGGTGCGTCGGCGCGCCGCCCAGCGACGCGACCACCGCGTACACGCCCTCGTGCTCGACCCGCATGACCGGGATCTTGCGCACCTTGCCCGACTTCGCGCCGAGCATCGTCACCACGACGACCGGCATCCCCCGCATCGTGGTGCCGCGCGTCCCGCCGGAGCTCTCGATGAGCTCCACCTGCTCGCGCGAGCGCTGGTCGGTGCTGGGCTGGTACTCCCCGGTGATCGGCATGCCCCGTGCAACGCCCGGCGGGGGTGCGCGTGTTCCGCGGGCCGAACGTCCCCCGACGCGCGGGCGCCCGGTGCGGCAGGATGGGACCCATGACCTACACCCTCGTTCTGCTCCGCCACGGCGAGAGCGAATGGAACGCGAAGAACCTGTTCACCGGCTGGGTCGACGTCGCGCTGTCCGAGAAGGGCGTCGCGGAGGCCAAGCGCGGCGGGACGCTGCTGACCGACGCCGGCGTGCTGCCGGACGTCGTGCACACGTCGCTGCTGCGCCGCGCCATCACGACCGCGAACTACGCGCTCGACGGTGCGGACCGCCTGTGGATCCCGGTCAAGCGCTCGTGGCGCCTGAACGAGCGCCACTACGGCGCCCTCCAGGGCAAGGACAAGAAGCAGATCCGCGACGAGTACGGCGAGGAGCAGTTCATGCTCTGGCGCCGCTCCTACGACGTCCCGCCGCCGGACATCGAGCTCGGCTCGGAGTACTCGCAGGACAGCGACCCGCGCTACGCCGGCGAGCCGATCCCGCGCGCCGAGGCGCTCAAGCAGGTGCTGGACCGCGCGCTGCCGTACTGGCAGTCGGACATCGTCCCGGACCTGCGGGCCGGCAGGACCACCCTGGTGGCCGCGCACGGCAACTCGATCCGCGCGATCGTGAAGTACCTCGACGACGTGGACGACGCGACGATCGCCGGGATCAACATCCCGACCGGCATCCCGCTCGTCTACCACCTGGACGAGGAGACCCTGAAGCCGACCAACCCGGGCGGCACCTACCTCGACCCCGACGCCGCCGCCGAGGCGATCGCCGCGGTCGCGAACCAGGGCAAGTGACCCGCGCGGCGCGCTGACGCCGCGAGCACGCGCGAGGGCCCGGTCCGACACCCGTCGGACCGGGCCCTCGCGCGTTCCCCCGGGTGCCCCGGCCGCTGCGCGCCCCCACCCCCGCGTCCAAGACCCGCCGAGATCGCAGAAGGTGCGGGGTTCAGGGGCCGCCAACCCCGCACGTTCTGCGGTCTCGGCGAGGGGGGATGCGGGGGGGAGGGGGGTCGGGGCAGGGGGAGGGGGGACGGGTCAGCGGGTGCCGCTGGCGTCGTTCGCGAACTCGCCGGTGACCAGGTACACGATGCGCCGCGCGACGGACACCGCGTGGTCGCCGAACCGCTCGTAGTACCGGCCGAGCAGCGTGACGTCGACCGTCTGCTGCGGGGTGCCGGTCCAGGACCCGCCGAGCAGGACGCGGAACGTCTCCTCGTGCAGCGAGTCGAGCAGGTCGTCGTCGCGCTCGATGCCCTCGGCCTCGGCGAGGTCGTGCGACGTCAGCACCTGGGTGGTGCGCTGGGCGACCCGGCGCGCGGCGTCGTTCATCTCGGTGAACACGCCGGTGAGCGCCGGGTCGATCGCGGCGTGCGGGTACCGGGCGCGGGCCACCTGGGCGACGTGCCGGGCGAGGTCGCCCATCCGCTCGAGCGTCGCGCTCATCCGGAGCGCCGACACCACGACCCGCAGGTCGGTGGCGACCGGCTGCTGCTGGGCGAGCAGCAGGACGCACCGCTCGTCGAGGTCGCGCTCCAGGGCGTCGATGGCGAGGTCGTCGGCGATCACCGACTCCGCGAGCGCCAGGTCCTGGCGGAGCAGCGCCTCGCCGGCTGCGCCGATCGCGTGCTCGACACGGCGGCTCATCGCCACCAGGTCGTCCCCGAGCTGCTTCAGCTCGGCTTCGAAGATCTCCCGCATGGCTTCCTCTCGTTCGCGCGCCGGTCGCGCGCGGGCGTGCGTGGGTGCACCAGTCTGGTCCCGGCCGCCCACGGTCGCACGCCTGGGTGAACGCCCCGGTGAACGCCGGGCCGACGCGCGGTGAACGGAGATGAACACTGCGGCGGCCGCCCCCGTGCCGAGGCCGCGCCGGTCCCGGGCACGGCCGCCGCGACCGTACGCTGGCGCCGTGGAGGGTCTCAACGGTCTCGGAGCGCTGCTCGCCGGCGTGCTGGGTCTGCTCACCGGCATCGGGGCGACGCTGGCGTTCCGGTTCAGCGAGCGCGCCCAGCGCACCGTGCCCGAGCGCCCGGCGCCCGAGGTGGACGACGGCGTGGTCCGGACGCTCGCGGTGCTGCGCTCGGCGGCGGTCGTGCTCGACGACGACGACCGGGTGGTGCGCGCGAGCCCGCCGGCCTTCGCGCTCGGCGTGGTCCGGGACGGCATGGTCGTGCACGCCGCGGTGCGCGAGCTGATCGCCGACGTGCGGCGCACCGGGCTGATCCGCGACGAGGAGCTGGAGCTGCCGCGCGGGCCCGTGGGCCCTGGCACCGTGATGCTCCAGGTGCGCGTCGCGCAGGTCGGCCCCGGCCTGCTGCTCGTCCTCGCGGAGGACCGGACCCAGGCGCGCCGGCTGGAGGCGATCCGCCGGGACTTCGTCGTCAACGTGTCGCACGAGCTGAAGACCCCGGTCGGGGCGCTGTCGCTGCTGGCCGAGACGGTGCAGGACGCCGCGGACGACCCCGAGGCGGTCCGCCGGTTCGCCGGCCGGATGGTCGCCGAGGCGCACCGGCTGTCCGAGCTGGTGCACGAGATCCTCGAGCTGTCCCGGCTGCAGGTCGCGGGCGCCCTGAAGGACATCGCGGTCGTGGACGTCGACGCCGTCGTGAGCGAGTCGGTCGACCGCGCGCGCACCGGCGCGGCCGCAAAGGAGATGGCCTTCCAGGTCGGCGGGGAGCAGGGCACCCGGGTGTTCGGCGACCCCACGATGCTGGTCCAGGCGGTGCGCAACCTGCTGGACAACGCGGTGCGCTACTCGCCGGCCGGCACCACCGTCGGCGTCGGCGTCCGCACCCGCGACGGCCTGGTCGAGATCGCCGTCGTCGACCAGGGCGTCGGCATCTCGCCGGAGGAGCAGGACCGGGTGTTCGAGCGGTTCTACCGCGTCGACCCGGCGCGCAGCCGGGAGACCGGCGGCACCGGCCTCGGCCTGTCGATCGTCAAGCACGTCGCGGCCGACCACGGCGGCGACGTGCAGGTCTGGTCGCAGCCCGGCCGCGGCTCCACGTTCACCCTGCGGCTCCCGGTCGCCGTGGGCCAGCCGCCCGTCGCGGCGCCCGACGACCGCCCGCAGCCCCTGGTCGTCCCCGACCGCCCCGGCCCGGCCGCCCCGCGCGCCGGCGCTTCCCCCGACACCGCACCGGAGGCCTGACCCCGTGACCCGCATCCTGCTCGTCGAGGACGAGGAGTCCTACCGCGACCCGCTGGCGTACCTGCTCGGCCGCGAGGGGTTCCAGGTCACCACGGCCGCCACCGGGACCGAGGCGGTCGAGGCCTTCGAGGCCGAGGGCGCCGACCTCGTGCTGCTCGACCTGATGCTCCCCGGCCTGTCCGGCACCGAGGTGTGCCGCCGGATCCGGCAGCGCAGCGACGTCCCGGTGATCATGCTGACCGCGAAGGACGGCGAGATCGACAAGGTCGTCGGCCTGGAGCTCGGCGCCGACGACTACGTCACCAAGCCGTACTCCTCCCGTGAGCTGCTGGCCCGGGTGCGGGCGGTGCTGCGCCGCCGGCAGGCCCCCGCCGCGCAGGCGGCCGACGAGGACGCCGAGGACGACGGCGTGCTCGCCGCAGGCCGGGTCCGGATGGACGTCGAGCGGCACACCGTCACGGTCGACGACCAGCCGGTGGCGTTCCCGCTCAAGGAGTTCGAGCTGCTCGAGCTGCTGCTGCGCAACGCCGGGCGGGTGCTGACCCGCGGCCAGCTGATCGACCGGGTGTGGGGGACCGACTACGTCGGCGACACCAAGACGCTCGACGTGCACGTGAAGCGGGTGCGGGCCAAGATCGAGCCGGACCCGGGCAACCCCACGCTCCTGGTCACGGTGCGCGGCCTCGGCTACAAGCTCCTGGACGACGAGCCGGCCTGACCGGCCGGCCGTGACGCGCGCCACGCGGGCCCCCGTCAGGATTGTCCCCTCGTTCACCGTCCGTTCACCCGGCTACGGGAGCCTGGTCACCTGCGCTCCCTAGCGTCGGCGGCAGGTCGCGCACAGACGGGTGCGCGCCGCGTCACGACAGGACGGACAACACTGTGAAGCTCAACCGCGGTCGTACGGGTGCCCTCGCCCTCGCCGGCGTCGTCGCCCTCTCCCTCACGGCATGTGGTTCGGACAACCCGACCGGCAGCACCGAGACCACGGGCTCCGACACCGGCTCGACCAGCTCCCTGTCGGGTGAGCTCGCCGGTTCCGGCGCCTCGTCGCAGGAGTCCGCGATGGAGGCCTGGCGCGCCGGGTTCCAGAGCGCGAACCCCGACGTCACCGTCTCGTACGACCCGGTCGGCTCGGGCGGTGGGCGCACCGCGTTCCTCGACGGCTCCGTGAAGTTCGCGGGCACGGACTCGGCGCTCGACTCCGACGAGCTGGCCCAGGCCCAGGAGCGCTGCTTCGGCGCCGAGGCGGTCGACCTGCCGGTCTACATCTCCCCGATCGCCGTCGTGTTCAACGTCGAGGGCGTCGCCGAGCTCAACCTCTCGGCCGAGACGATCGCGAACATCTTCAACGGCACCATCACGAACTGGAACGACCCCGCCATCGCCGAGGCGAACCCGGACGCGACGCTGCCGGACCTGGCGATCACCACGGTGCACCGCTCCGACGAGTCGGGCACCACGAAGAACTTCACCGACTACCTGTCGAAGGCCGGCAACGGCGCGTGGACGGCCGAGCCGTCCGGCGACTGGGCGATCGAGGGCGGCGAGTCCGGCCAGGGCACCTCCGGCCTGATCCAGACGGTCCAGGGCGGCCAGGGCACCATCGGCTACGCCGACGCCTCGAAGGCCGGCTCGCTCGGCAAGGTCTCCATCCAGGTGGGCGACGACTTCGTCGCCCCGTCGGAGGAGGGCGCCGCCGCCGCGCTCGACGTCTCCCCGCGCGACGACACCCGCGCCGAGGGCGACATCGTCATCGACATCGACCGCACCACGACCGAGGCCGGCGCGTACCCGCTGATCCTCGCCTCGTACCTGGTCGTCTGCCAGTCCTACGACTCGCAGGACGACGTGGACCTGGTCAAGGCGTTCGCGACCTACGTCGCCTCCGCCGAGGGCCAGGCGGCGTCGGAGTCGGCCGCGGGCTCCGCGCCGATCTCGGACACGCTGCGCACCGACGTCCAGGCGTCGATCGACGCGATCACCCTGGCGTCCTGACGACCGGGGGAGGGGCGGTCGTCGTGACCCGTCGTCCGGCCCTCCCGACCGGACCCCGGCCGGTCCACCTCGCGGTGGGCCGGCCGTCGGCGCGAGACACGCCCTCTCCCCTCCCCCTCCCTCTGGAGAACGTGTGACCAGCACCCAGCCCCGCACCGCGGGGTCCACCGAGCCGGCCGTCGCCGGCACGACGGCCCGCCGGCTGCGTGCGGGCCACGGCGACCGCGGCGGCAGCCTGGCGTTCCGGTGGCTCGCCACCGGCGCCGGCATCCTGATCCTCGTCATCCTGGCCGCCGTCGCGGTGTTCCTGATCCAGCGCGCGTGGCCCGCCCTCACCGCGGACCAGGCCGAGCTCGCCGACAAGGTCAGCTGGTTCCCCGACGACACGAGCCTGCTCGGCTTCGTCGGGCCGCTGATCTTCGGCACGCTGCTCGCGGCCGCGGTGTCGCTGCTGCTGGCGACCCCGGTCGCCATCGGCATCGCGCTGTTCACCTCGCACTACGCGCCGCGCCGGCTCGCCAGCGCGCTGGGCTACGTGGTCGACCTGCTCGCCGCCATCCCGTCGGTCGTCTACGGCCTGTGGGGCGGCCTGGTGCTGAGCCCGGTCGTGCAGCCGGTGTGGGAGTTCCTGGGGACGTACCTCGGCTGGATCCCGTTCTTCGGGGGCACGGTGTCGCCGACCGGCCGCGTGATGATGACCGTGGCCGTGGTGCTCGCGGTGATGATCCTGCCGATCATCACCGCCATCTGCCGCGAGGTGTTCCTGCAGACCCCGCGCCTGCACGAGGAGGCCGCCCTGGCCCTCGGGGCGACGCAGTGGGAGGTCGTGCGGATGGCCGTGCTGCCGTTCGCCCGGTCCGGGATCGTCTCGGCCGCCATGCTCGGTCTGGGTCGCGCGCTCGGCGAGACGATGGCCGTCCTGATGATCCTGTCGCCCGGGTTCCTCTACTCGTTCCAGCTGCTCGCCGCGGGCCAGCAGCAGACGATCGCCGCGAACATCGCCGCGCAGTTCCCCGAGGCCAACCAGACCGGCGTCGCGACCCTGATCGCCACCGGTCTGGCGCTGTTCATCATCACCCTGGCCGTGAACATGGCCGCCCGCGCGATCGTCGCGCGGCGCAAGGACTTCTCGGGGGCGAACTGACATGACGACCACCCCGACCACCACCACCCCGGCGGGCTCGTCGCTGCGTGAGGCGCTGCAGGCCACCGACCGCCGGCGGCGCCGCACCGACGTCACCATGCGGGTCCTGATCAGCGCCGCGTTCGTGCTGGCGATGATCCCGCTGCTCTCGCTGACCTGGACCGTGGTGTCCCAGGGCATCGGCCGGCTCGACTCCTACTTCCTGCTCCACTCCATGCGCGGCGTGTTCGGCGGCATGGACGCGGGCGGCATCTACCACGCCATCGTCGGCACGCTGGAGATCACGCTGTTCGCGGCGCTCATCTCGGTGCCGATCGGCCTGCTGACCGCCATCTACCTGGTGGAGTACGGCAACGGCAAGGCCCTCGCGCGGCTGGTGACCTTCCTGGTGGACGTCATGACGGGCATCCCGTCGATCGTCGCCGGCCTGTTCGCGTACGCGCTGTTCGCGCTGCTCCTCGGCCCGGGCGCGAAGTTCGGCGCGATCGGCTCGGTCGCCCTCTCGGTGCTGATGATCCCGGTCGTCATCCGGTCCAGCGAGGAGATGCTGCGGCTCGTCCCGAACGAGCTCCGCGAGGCGTCGCTGGCCCTCGGCGTGCCGCGCTGGCTGACCATCATCAAGGTCGTGCTGCGCACCTCGGTCGCCGGCCTGACCACCGGCGTGATGCTGGCGATCGCCCGCGTCATCGGCGAGACGGCCCCGCTGCTGCTCACCGTCGGCGTCGTCGACTCGATCAACTTCAACCTGTTCGAGGGCCGGATGATGACGCTGCCGGTCTACGTGTACCGCCAGTACGCTCAGGGTCTGGTCCCGTGCACGGACGGCGACGCGAGCTGCATCCCCGACATCAACCTGCAGCGCGCCTGGGCCGCCGCCCTCACGCTCTTCCTCATCGTCATGGTGCTGAACCTCATCGGGCGCCTGGTGACGCGGCTCTTCGCCCCGAAGATCCGCTGAACCCGCCCGCACCTCCCTCACCGAGCACAAGGAGACGACCGAGATGGCTCAGCGCATCGACGTCAAGGACCTCAACATCTACTACGGCGCCTTCAAGGCCGTCGAGGACGTGAACATGACCATCGAGCCGCGCTCGGTGACCGCGTTCATCGGCCCCTCCGGCTGCGGCAAGTCGACGTTCCTGCGCACCCTCAACCGCATGCACGAGGTCATCCCCGGGGCCCGCGTCGAGGGCACCGTCGCGGTCGAGGGCGTGGACCTCTACGGCTCGGACATCGACCCGGTGGCCGTGCGCCGCCAGGTCGGCATGGTGTTCCAGCGCCCCAACCCGTTCCCGACGATGTCGATCGCCGAGAACGTGCTGGCCGGCGTGAAGCTGAACAACCGCCGCATCTCGAAGAGCGACGCCGCCGACCTGGTGGAGGAGTCGCTGCGCGGCGCCAACCTCTGGAACGAGGTCAAGGACCGCCTCGACCGCCCGGGCTCGGGCCTGTCCGGCGGCCAGCAGCAGCGCCTGTGCATCGCCCGCGCCATCGCGGTGCGGCCGCAGGTGCTGCTGATGGACGAGCCGTGCTCCGCGCTGGACCCGATCTCGACCCTCGCCATCGAGGACCTGATCGCCGAGCTCAAGAGCGAGTACACGATCGTCATCGTCACGCACAACATGCAGCAGGCGGCCCGCGTCTCGGAGCGGACGGCGTTCTTCAACATCGCCGGCACCGGCCAGCCGGGCAAGCTCATCGAGATCGACGACACCGCCACGATGTTCTCGTCGCCCAAGGAGCAGGCGACCGAGGACTACATCTCCGGCCGCTTCGGCTGAGCCGCGGGGGGCACGGCGGCGGCGCGCGGGTCGGGAGGGGAGCCGCGCGCAGCCGCCCGGGCCGTACGACGCAGGCCCCGTCCGGACGGACGGGGCCTGCGGTGCGTGCGGGGTCGTGCGGCGGGCCGTCAGCCCTCGGTGCCGCCCGCCTGGTCGGCGTCCTCGGACCCGGTGCCCGCGGTCGCCTCGGCGCCCGGCTCCGTGGTGTCCTCGGCGGAGGCGGTCGCGGTGCCCGACGGCTCGGGGGTCTCCACCACGACCTCCGGCACCAGGTCGGCGTACTCCGGCAGCGTCCCGTCGAGCACCGGCACCGGGACGGTCCCCTCGCCGGCCGCGTCGGTGCGGAACGTGACCTCGACCGTCGAGCCGGGGGCGCCGGGGTCGTCGAGCACGACCTCCTCGCCCTCGGGGCCGCCGAGGAGCAGGGTCTGCCCGGACTCGACGCGCAGCATCTCCCGCGAGTCGCCGAGCTCGATCGTCACCCGCAGCGTGTCCTCGCCGATGTTGGTCAGGCCGCCCTGCAGCGCGCCGGGCGCGTCGGCCGCCCCGGCGACGAGCAGCAGGTTCTCCGCCGACAGGTCGCCCAGGGTGAGGCCGACCCCGTCCGAGGCCGAGTAGGGGCGGGCGGTGGTGATGTCGTTCGTGACCGAGCAGCCGGACAGGGCCGCCGCGAGGGCCAGGGCGGCCCCGACGACGACGGGGCGGGCGATGGTGCGGCTGCGGGCCACGGTGAACTCCTCGGTGCGGTGGGGCGGGCGCTGCGGTGCGCGGGGGCTGCGGCACGCGCGCGGGCGTGCGAGGCCGAGCCTACGTGGGGCCGGGGGTGCCGTGCACGGCCTCTGCGCCGACGCGTGGGCCTTCGGTCCCGCCTGGGGTGTCGTCGCAGGTCAGGGAGGTGCGCGACCGCGGACGGGGTCGCACGGGGCCCGCGTCGGAGACTAGCCAGCCGGACGCGCGCGTGCGGCACCTCGCGCGGCGTGTCGAGCCTCTGACGTGGCCGGCAACGCCCTGACCTGCACAAACGCGGCTGATCTCCACGAAATCCCCCCGTTGCCGCGTGGTAGACTGGCTTTCCGCGAAAGGGGACACCTGCAGATGACTTTCACTGTTGGGGAGACGGTTGTCTACCCGCACCACGGTGCAGCGCTGATCGAGGAGATCAAGACCAGGACCATCCGCGGCGAGGACAAGATCTACCTCAAGCTGAAGGTCGCCCAGGGTGACCTGACCATCGAGGTGCCGGCGGAGAACGTCGACCTCGTGGGTGTGCGGGACGTCGTCGGGGCCGAGGGGCTGGAGCGCGTGTTCGACGTGCTGCGCGCCCCCTACACCGAGGAGCCGACCAACTGGTCGCGCCGCTACAAGGCCAACCTCGAGAAGCTCGCCTCCGGCGACGTGATCAAGGTCGCCGAGGTCGTCCGCGACCTCTCCCGCCGGGACGCCGACCGCGGCCTGTCCGCGGGCGAGAAGCGCATGCTCGCCAAGGCCCGGCAGATCCTCGTCTCGGAGCTCGCGCTGGCCGAGCACACCGAGGAGGAGAAGGCCGAGGCCATCCTCGACGAGGTGCTCGCGTCCTGACGGCGCGCTGACCCTCCGACACCGGCCGACCGCGCCCGCATGCCCACCGCGGCGATCCTGACCGCCGCCGGCAGCGGCACGCGGCTCGGCCTCCCGGGACCGAAGGCGCTCGTCGAGCTCGCCGGGGTCCCGCTGGTCGTCCACGCCGCCCGGCGCCTCGCGGCGTCGGGCGTCGTGCTGTCCGTGGTCGTCACCGTGCCGCCCGGCCGCGTCGGCGGGTTCCGCGCGCTGCTCGGCGGGCCGGTGCGCCCGGGCGTCGGCGTGCCCGTGACCGTCGTCGAGGGTGCCGCATCCCGGCAGGCGTCCGTCGCCGCCGGGCTCGCGGCGCTCGGGGACGACGTCGACGTCGTCCTCGTGCACGACGCGGCCCGCGCGCTCGCGTCGCCCGCGCTGATCCGGTCCGTCGAGGCCGCCGTGCGCTCCGGGCACCGGGCCGTCGTGCCGGGGCTGCCGGTCGCCGACACCATCAAGCAGGTCGGCGAGCCCGTCGACGGCGCGGCCCCGGTGGTCGCCACCGTGCCGCGCGCCACGATGCGGGCCGTCCAGACGCCGCAGGGGTTCGAGCGGGCGCTGCTGGACGCTGCCCACGCCGCCGGGTCGGACCGGGCGGCCAGCGAGGCGACGGCCGCGACCGACGACGCGGCGCTCGTCGAGGCGCTCGGGGAACGGGTGTGGGTCGTGCCCGGGGAGGAGTCGGCCATGAAGATCACGACGACGCGGGACCTCGCGGTGGCGGAGCTGCTGGCGCGGGACGCCGGGGCGCGCGACGGGGTGCGGTCGTGACGGCGGCGGCCGCGGGACCGGCGGGCGGGGCGCCCCGAGACCCGGGTGCGGGCCGGGGCGCCGGTGCGCCGGGCCTGCCGCGCACGGGCGTCGGCGTCGACGTGCACGCGAACGACCCCGAGCCCGCACCCGGGGCCGTCCTGCACCTCGCGGGCCTCGCGTGGCCCGGCGAGGCGCCGCTGGCCGGCCACTCGGACGCCGACGTCGCCGCGCACGCCGCGGCCGACGCCCTGCTGTCCGCCGCCGGGATCGGCGACCTGGGCTCGGTGTTCGGCACGTCCCGCCCCGAGTGGGCCGGCGCCGCCGGGACGACCCTGCTGGCCGAGGCGGCGCGCCTCGTCCGCGAGGCCGGGTTCGAGATCGGCAACGTGGCGGTGCAGGTGATCGGCAACCGCCCCCGCCTGTCCCCGCGCCGCGCCGAGGCGGAGGCCGCCCTGACGGCCGCGGCCGGGGCCCCGGTGACGGTCTCGGCGACGACGACGGACGGCCTCGGCCTCACGGGTCGCGGCGAGGGCATCGCCGCGATCGCCACGGCCCTGATCGCCCCGCGCGCCTGACCCCGCGCGCGGCGGCGCGCCTCGCGCTGCCGCGCCTCGC
>NZ_SZYE01000082.1 GCF_005239125.1 Cellulomonas hominis
GCGTGTCCTCGGCCGCCGCGAGCTCGGTCTCGGCTGCCGACCGGGCGAGAACCGCGGCGCCGTAGCCGAGGGCGACGACCGCCAGCACGACGACGAGTCCGATGGCGAGCCACCGCTTGACGACCGACGCGCGCGAAGCCGGGATGGCGACGGAGATCGCCTGGCGTTCCTACCTCGACGCGGTCTCCGCGGTGCTGCCCGCCGGGATGAGCATCGACGACTTCACGTTCACCGGTCCGTCACCGACCACTGCGGGTACCGCCTCCGCCGACCCCCTGCAGGGACTCAGCATCGGCACCCTGTCGCTCCAGCTGCGGTCGACCACCGCGCCGGTCACCTCCGACCTGCTGGACGCGTTGGACGCCCTTCCGGGCATCGACAGCCCGTGGGTCGCCTCGGTCGCCACGGCCGAGGAAGAGGGCACCACCTACTACGCGGTGTCTCTGAGCGCCGTGTTCAACGACGCGGCGCTCGCCGGCCGCTTCTCGGCGGACGCCCTTGCGACGACCGAGGGCGATGCCGCGGCGTCGACCGAAGGGGGCGAGTGACATGGGACGCTCCAAGACGAGCACCTGGGTCGGCGGCACCGTCGTCGTCGCGCTGCTGCTCCTGGTCGCAGGATGGTTCCTGCTCATCTCGCCGGTCATGGCGACGGCCAGCGAGACGCGCGCCACCGCCGAGGGCGTCGAAGCCGACAACGACATGGCGCGAGGCCGCATCGACGCGCTGAAGAAGCAGTTCGCCGAGCTCGACGCGAGCAAGGCCGATCTGGCCGATCTGCAGAAGCAGGTGCCCACGACGGGGCAGCTGGCCGCGTATCTGCGCCAGGTGGACGAGCAGGCGGTCGCCCACGGGGTCGCCGTCACCGGGGTCACCCCCAGCACGCCGGAGCTGTTCGCGCCGGCCGGCCCGCCGACCGCCGCGACCGAAGCCCCGGTCGCCGACGGGACAGCGGGCTCCACCGTGACGGACGGGACGGACGCTGCCACGGCGGACGGCGCCGCAGTCTCCTCGACGAACGCCGCCGCCGGCAGCGGTGCCCCGGTGGGCATGGTCGACGTGCCGATCACGATGACCGCTGTCGGCAGCTACGCGAACGTGGTCGCATGGGTCCAGTCGATGCAGGAGCAGACGGACCGCCTGCTGCTCGTCACCAGCGTGACCGGCACCGCGCAGGACGACGCGGCACCGGGCGGCGGCAAGCCCGCGACGAAGGTCGGCGACGTCGAGGTCACGATCACCGGCTATCTCTACGTGCTGCCGGGTGAGGACTCGATCCCCACCGTCACGCCGGAGGAGCAGGAGGCGCAGCTGCCCTCCGCCGATCCCAACCGCAACCCGCTGCTCGGCTGAACCCTCCGCGGCTCCCGCCGCACACCCCGCGCCCCGGCCCACGACGTGGACCGGGGCGCGGTCGTGTCCCCCCGACGTGGGAAGATCCCGTCCATGCTCCGTTGGTTGACGTCCGGTGAGTCGCACGGCCCCGCCCTGGTGGGCGTGCTCGAGGGTCTGCCCGCGGGTGTGCAGGTCGAGTCGGCCCACATCCGCGACGCGCTGGCGCGGCGCCGGCTCGGCTACGGCCGCGGCGCGCGCATGAAGTTCGAGCAGGACGAGGTCCGCATCCTCGGTGGCGTGCGCCTGGGGGAGTCGCAGGGCGGCCCGGTCGCGATCGAGATCGGCAACACCGAGTGGCCCAAGTGGGTCGACGTCATGTCGTCCGACCCGGTGGACGACCCGGAGAAGCTGAACCGCGCCCGCAACGCCCCGCTGACCCGGCCGCGTCCCGGGCACGCGGACCTGGTCGGCATGCGGAAGTACGCGTTCGACGACGCGCGTCCGGTGCTGGAGCGGGCCTCGGCGCGGGAGACGGCCGCCCGGGTGGCGCTCGGCACGGTCGCGGCGCGGTTCCTCGAGCAGGCCGCGGGCATCCGGCTGGTGTCGCACGTGGTCGGCATCGGCCCGGTCGCGGTCCCCGACGACGCGGCCCTGCCGACCCCGGACGACGTCGCGGCGCTGGACGCCGACCCGGTGCGCTGCTTCGACGCGCCGACCTCGGCGGCGATGGTCGCGGAGATCGACGAGTGCCACAAGGACGGCGACACCCTCGGCGGCGTCGTCGAGGTGCTGGTCTACGGCCTGCCGTCCGGGCTCGGCTCGTACGTGCACGCGGACCGGCGGCTCGACGCCCGCCTCGCCGGCGCGCTCATGGGCATCCAGGCGATCAAAGGCGTCGAGGTCGGCGACGGCTTCCGCACCGCGACCCGCCGCGGCTCGCAGGCGCACGACGAGATGGAGCGGGACGCCGACGGCGTGATCCGGCGGCGCAGCAACCGCGCGGGCGGACTCGAGGGCGGCATGACCAACGGCGAGGTGCTGCGCGTCCGCGCGGCGATGAAGCCGATCTCGACGGTGCCGCGCGCCCTCGACACGGTCGACACGTCGAGCGCCGAGCCCGCGAAGGCGCAGCACCAGCGCTCGGACGTGTGCGCGGTGCCGCCGGCGGCGGTCGTGGCCGAGGCGATGGTGGCGCTCGTCGTCGCGGACGCGCTGCTCGAGAAGACCGGCGGTGACTCGGTGGGCGAGGTGCGCCGGAACCTCGACGCGTACGTCGCGTCCGTCCCCGACCTGCTGCGATGAGCGCCCGCCCGCGGGTCGTCCTGATCGGCCCGCCCGGGTCGGGCAAGTCGACGGTGGCGCTGGCGCTGGCGGGGCGCTGGCAGCTCGCCGCCCGGGACACCGACGCGGACGTGGAGCGCACCGCCGGGAAGTCGGTCGCCGACGTGTTCGTGGAGGACGGCGAGCCGCGGTTCCGCGAGCTGGAGCACGAGGCGGTGCGCCGGGCGCTCGTCGAGCACGACGGGGTCCTGGCGCTCGGCGGCGGCGCGGTGCTGCACCCGCTGACGCAGGAGGAGCTGGCCGCGTACCGGTCGGCGGGGGGCGCGGTGGTGTTCCTCGACGTCAGCCTGCGGCACGCGGCGCCCCGTGTCGGGTTCAACCAGGCGCGGCCGCTGCTGCTCGGGAACCCGCGGGCGCGCTGGCAGCAGCTGATGGACGAGCGCCGGCCGGTGTACGAGCGGGTCGCCTCGCTCGTGGTGTCGACCGACGGGATCACGCCCGCCCAGGTGGCGGAGCGCATCGAGGAGGCGCTGGCGGACCAGCGCACGGACGGCCACGAGGCGGGACGATGAGCGTGCGCACGGTGCAGGTCACGGGCGACCAGCCGTACGAGGTGGTGATCGGGCGCAACCTGCTGGGCGAGCTGCCGCGGCTGCTCGGCGAGGGCGTCCGCAAGGTGCTGGTCATCCACCCGACGGCGCTGGCGGCGACCGCCGAGGCGGTGCGCGAGGACCTGACGGCCCAGGGGTACGAGACGCTGCTCGCCGAGGTGCCGGACGCGGAGCCGGCCAAGTCGGCGCAGGTGGCGTCGTTCTGCTGGCAGGTGCTCGGGCAGGCGGACTTCACGCGCAGCGACGCGATCGTGGGCCTCGGCGGCGGTGCGACCACCGACCTCGCGGGCTTCGTGGCGTCGACCTGGCTGCGCGGCGTCAAGGTCGTGCACGTGCCGACGACGCTGCTGGCGATGGTGGACGCGGCCGTCGGCGGCAAGACCGGCATCAACACCGTGGAGGGCAAGAACCTCGTCGGCACGTTCTTCCCGCCGGCCGGGGTGCTGTGCGACCTGGCGGCGCTGGAGAGCATGCCGAAGCACGACTACGTCGCCGGGCTGGGCGAGGTCGTGAAGTGCGGGTTCATCGCCGACCCGCGGATCCTCGAGCTGGTCGAGGCGCACGGTCCCGAGATCACCGACCCGGTCCGCGCGGCGGGGTCGGAGGTGCTCGCGGAGCTGG
This sequence comes from Cellulomonas hominis, assembly GCF_005239125.1. Classification (GTDB taxonomy): domain Bacteria; phylum Actinomycetota; class Actinomycetes; order Actinomycetales; family Cellulomonadaceae; genus Cellulomonas; species Cellulomonas hominis_A. The sequence goes on from NZ_SZYE01000082.1 coordinate 3,849, forward strand.
TCGAGCGCTCGGTCGCGGTGAAGGCACGCGTCGTGGGGGAGGACCTCAAGGAGGCGGGCCTGCGCGAGATCCTCAACTACGGCCACACGTTCGGCCACGCGATCGAGCACGTCGAGCGGTACTCCTGGCGGCACGGCGCCGCGGTGGCGGTCGGCATGGTGTACGTGGCCGAGCTCGCGCGGCTCGCGGGCCGGCTCGACGAGTCGGTCGTCGCCCGGCACCGGTCGATCCTCACGGGGCTCGGCCTGCCGACCTCGTACCGCGGGGACCGGTGGGACCAGCTGCACGCCGCCATGCGCCGGGACAAGAAGACCCGGGGCGACCTGCTGCGGTTCGTGGTGCTCGACGACGTCGCGCGACCGTCCCGGCTCGAGGGTCCCGACCCGTCGCTGCTGGTGGCCGCCTACGCGGAGATCTCGGAGGGCGCCGCCGCCCCGCGCGGGCTGTCGCTGGGCTGATCGTCCCCACAAGCCTGGTGGCTTGTTTGCAGTCATACAAGCCCAAGAGGTTGTAGGCGCACGTACCAGGTCCTACGCTGGACGCCATGTGGACGCTCACGGTGGACCAGGAGGGGAGCCGGCGCGTCGGCGACCGCGTGGAGGCCCTGCTCGAGGGGCTCGCGACCGCGTCGCCGCTCGTCGGTGCCGCGCCCGGCGCCGTGGTGCTGCCCTTCGAACGCACGGTGGGTGACGAGGTCCAGGCCGTCCTCGCCGACGCCGACCTGGTCGTCGCGCTGGCCCTGCACCTCGTGCGCACGGGCGGGTGGAGCATCGGGATCGGCGCCGGCGTCGTCGACACGCCGCTGCCCGCGTCCTCCCGGGCCGGGTCCGGCACCGCGTTCATCCACGCGCGCGAGGCCGTCGAGGCGGCGAAGTCCCGGCTGCGGAGCGTGCCGCTCGCCGTGCGCGGGCCGGACCCGGACCTGGCGGCCGAGGCGGAGGGCGTGCTGACGCTGCTGGGCTCCGTGGTCGCGCGCCGGACCGCCGCGGGCTGGTCGGTGGTCGACCGCCTGGCCGGCGGTGGGTGCGCGCGACCGTGCCGCGGGTGCGGGGGACGCCCGCCGCGGCCTCCCGCAAGGAGCGCGACATGACCCGCCACACCCCCGTCCTGCCCCGCCGTCCCGCCGACCAGCAGACGCCGCTCGACCTGCACGACGTCGTCGCCGTCGGCACCCACCGCGCCGTCGAGGTCTGGCTCGAGCAGACGCCCGACCCCCGGCTGCGGGCGGACCAGCTCGCCGACCTGTCCGACGCGCAGGTCCGCGCGCTCGTCGGCCTGCTCGACCCGACGACCGCCGACGACCTGCTCGGCACCCTCGACCCGCACGCCGCCGCCGAGGTGCTGCACGTCGTCCCGGCGCCGGTCGCGGCCGGCCTCGTGGACAGCCTCGACCCGGACGAGGCGGCCGAGCTCCTCCGCGCCCTGCCCGACGGCGAGCGCGCGGCGGTGCTCGGCGCGATGCGCGTCGCGCGGTCGGCCGTGGTGCGCGGGCTGCTCGCGTGGCCCGACGACTCCGCCGCCGCCCGGATGAACCCGGAGGTGGCGACCGTCCGGCCGACGATGACCGTCCGCGAGGCCGTCGACTCGCTCCGCGCCCAGCCCGAGGCCACCGCCGACAGCGCCGAGGTCTGGGTGACCGGCGTCCCCGCGGCCGAGGGCGGCGCCGCGCTCCTCGGCGTGGTGTCGTTCCGCGACCTGGTGCTGGCCGCCCCGGAGCTGCTGATCGCCGACCTCATGCGCGAGGACGTCGTCACCGTCGAGCCCACCGCCGACCAGGAGCGCGCCGCCCGCCTGCTCCAGGACCACCACCTCGCGGTGCTGCCCGTCGTGGCCGACGGGCAGCTGCTCGGTGTGCTCACCGGCGACGACGTGGCGGACATCGTCGAGGAGGAGGCGACCGAGGACGCCGTGCGCCAGGGCGGGGCCGCGCCGATGGACGTGCCCTACCTGCGGGCGTCGCCGCTGCTGCTGTGGCGCAAGCGGATCGTCTGGCTGCTCGTGCTGTTCGTGACCGCGACGATCACCAGCAGCGTCCTGCAGCACTACGAGGACGAGCTGGAGACGGTCATCGCGCTGACGCTGTTCGTGCCGCTGCTGATCGGCGCCGGCGGGAACGCCGGCACGCAGATCACCGCGACGGTCATCCGGGCGATGGCCACCGGCAGCGTCCGGCTGCGCGACGCCGGGCGCGTGGTGCGCAAGGAGCTCACCGCCGGGCTGCTCGCGGCGGTGACGATTGCCGTCGTCGGCTGGGTGCGGGCGTGGACGCTCGGCGTCGGGGGCGAGGTCGCGCTGACCGTCGCGGTGGCCGCCGGGGCGATCATCCTGTGGGCGTCGGTGATCGCGTCCCTGCTCCCGCTGCTGCTGCGCAGGGCCGGGCTGGACCCCGCCGTCGGGTCGGGTCCGCTCATCACGACCCTGGTCGACGGCACCGGGCTGGTCATCTACTTCACGGTGGCCCGGTGGTTCATCTCGGTGCTCGGGGGGTGACCCGGGGCGGTGCCGGGAGCGCGCGCCCGTAGGGTGGGCGCCGTGGCGGAGGAGACGGGCGGCGCGGTCGCGGGCGTGGGCGGTCCTGCCGGCCCGGCCCCGGCGGACCCGGCCACCCCCGCGGGCTCGCCGGTCGAGAGCGTCGACCGGGCGCTCCGGACGCTCGAGGCGGTCGCCGCCGCCGGTCCGGGCGGCGTCGGCCTCGCAGACCTGTCGGCGGCGCTGGGCGTGCACAAGACGACCGTGCACCGCTCGCTGGCGGCGCTCCGGCACCGCGACTACGTCGCCCAGGACCCGGCGTCGGGGCGGTACGGCCTCGGTCCGGCGGCGGTCGGGCTGGCCGACCGGTACTTCGCCGAGGACGACCTGCCCGCGCGGCTGCACGGCGCCCTGGTGGCCCTGTGCGCCGCGACCGACGAGCTCGTGCACCTCGGCGTGCTCAGCGGCGCGCAGGTCGTGTACCTGGACAAGGTCGAGCCGGAGCGCCCGGTGCGGGTGTGGTCCGCGGTCGGCCGGCGGAACTGGGCGGCGACCACCGCGCTCGGCCGGGCGATGCTCGCGTTCGGCGACACCCCGGCCGCGGCCCTCGACGGGTACGTGGCGGCCGTGCAGCCCGCGGGCCGGGTGGGCACGGCGCACGTGGCGGAGGAGCTCGCCGCCGCCCGGCACCGCGGCTACGCCGTCGAGGTCGAGGAGAACGAGCCCGGCATCGCGTGCCTGGGCGTGCCGCTGCTCCGCGGGGCGCGCCCGGTCGCGGCGCTCAGCGTGACGGCCCCGGCCGACCGGCTCACCGCGGGGCGCCGGGACGAGGTGCACGCCCTGGTGCGGGCGGTCGTGCCGCCGCTCCTCCCGCCCGGCCTGGCCCTCCCGCCCGCCTGACGCTCGCGCGCGACGCCCCCACGGGGTCGCGAGATCGGTGGTCTGGCTCGAGATCGGTGCTCACACGCACCGATCTCGGCGCGGACCACCGATCTCGGCGAGTCCGCAGCCGCCCGGCGCCACGGCGCCCGGCCCGCCGGGCGCGGTCGGGAGGCGTTGCCGACGCGAGCGGTCGTGTGCCACGATCGGTGCGCAGGGCGCAGCGGGCGTTGCACACAGCGGAACGAAGGAGTTCGACATGGCGGACGTGCTCGACCGGCTCGCGGCGCACCGGCTGGTGCCGGTGGTCGTCCTCGACGAGGCCGGCGACGCCGGCCCGCTCGCGGACGCCCTGGTCGGCGGCGGCCTGCCCGTCGCCGAGGTCACCTTCCGCACGGCCGCCGCGGCCGACGCGATCCGGGCGATCGCCGACCGGGGCGGCGACGTGCTGGTCGGCGCGGGCACGGTCGTCACCCCCGCGCAGGTCGACGCCGCGGTCGCCGCCGGCGCGCAGTACCTGGTGTCCCCGGGCACGTCCCGCGCCGTCGTCGAGCGCGCGCAGGAGCACGGCGTCCCGGTGCTGCCCGGCGCGGTCACCGCGACCGAGGTCCAGGCCGCGCTGGAGCTCGGGCTGGACACCGTGAAGTTCTTCCCCGCCGGCACCTCGGGCGGCAGCGCGGCCATCGCGGCGCTCGCGGCCCCGTTCGGCGGGGTGCGGTTCGTGCCGACCGGGGGCGTCGGTCCCGGCAACCTCGACCAGTACCTCGCGCTGCCGTGCGTCGCGGCGGTCGGCGGCTCGTGGATGGTGCCGCGCGACCGGGTGCGCGACGGCGACCTCGCGGGCGTGCGGACGCTCGTCGCCGACGCCGTCGCGCTCGCCACCCGCCTGCGCCCGTGACCCACCCACGACGAACGCCGCGAAGGAGCGTCCCGTGCCCCTGACCACCCGCCCCGCCGCCGAGGTCCGCTACGACGCCGTCTCCCTCGGCGAGGTGATGCTCCGCCTCGACCCGGGGGAGGGCCGCATCCGCACCGCCCGCCAGTTCCGCGCCTGGGAGGGCGGTGGCGAGTACAACGTCGCCCGCGGCCTGCGCCGCGCGTTCGGCCTCCGCACGGCGATCGTGACCGCGCTCGCGGACAACGAGGTCGGCCGCCTGGTGGAGGACCTGATCCTGCAGGGCGGCGTCGACACGTCGTTCCTGCGGTGGCTGCCCTACGACGGCATCGGCCGGGACGTCCGCAACGGCCTGAACTTCACCGAGCGCGGCTTCGGCGTCCGGGGCGCCGTGGGCGTCAGCGACCGCGGGCACACCGCGGCGTCGCAGCTCGCCCCCGGCGACGTCGACTGGGACCACCTGTTCGGCGGGCTCGGCGCCCGCTGGCTGCACACCGGCGGCATCTACGCGGCGCTGTCCGAGACGGCGGCCGAGACGGTGGTCGCCGCGGTGACCGCCGCGAAGCGGCACGGGACGGTCGTGTCCTACGACCTCAACTACCGGCCCAGCCTGTGGCGGTCGACCGGCGGCACGGCCCGGGCCCAGGAGGTCAACCGGGAGATCGCCCGGCACGTCGACGTGATGATCGGCAACGAGGAGGACTTCACCGCGGCGCTCGGCTTCGAGGTCGAGGGGGTCGACGAGCACCTGTCCGCGATCGAGGTCGACTCGTTCGCCGCGATGATCGACCGGGTGGCGGCGGAGTTCCCGCACCTCCAGGTCATCGCCACCACGCTGCGCACCGTCCGCAGCGCCACCGTCAACGACTGGGGCGCCATCGCGTGGTCCCGCGAGGAGGGCCTGGTCCGCGCCACGCACCGGCCGGGCCTGGAGATCCTGGACCGGGTCGGCGGCGGCGACTCGTTCGCCTCGGGCCTGGTCTACGGCCTGCTCGGCGGGCACCCGCTCGCGACCGCCGTCGAGTACGGCGCGGCGCACGGGGCGCTCGCCATGACCACCCCGGGCGACACCACGATGGCCTCGGAGGCCGAGGTGCTGAAGCTCGCGGGCGGCGGCTCGGCGCGCGTCGACCGCTGACGGACCGCCGCACGACGACGGCCCCGTTCCCCTCGTGACGAGGGGGACGGGGCCGTCGGCCGTGCCGGGGAGGCCCGGCGGACGGCTCGCGGTCGGCCCCGGGACGTCGGGCGTCAGCGCACGTCGTCGTCTACCCAGTCGAAGGTCTTCGTGACGGCCTTCTTCCACAGCCGGTACTGCCGGTCGCGCTCGCCGGACTCCAGGTTCGGGGTCCACCGGGCGCCCTCGGCCCAGTTGTCGATGACGTCCTGCTCGCCCTCCCAGTAGCCGACGGCGATGCCCGCGGCGTACGCGGCGCCGAGCGCGGTGGTCTCCGCGACCTGCGGCCGGACGACCGGCACGTCGAGGATGTCGGCCTGGAACTGCATGAGCAGGTTGTTGGCGGTCATGCCGCCGTCGACCTTGAGCTCCGTCAGGGCGACGCCGGAGTCCGCGTTCATGGCGTCCAGCACCTCGCGGGTCTGGAAGGCGGTGGCCTCCAGCGCGGCGCGGGCGATGTGGTTGCGGTTGACGTACCGGGTCAGGCCGACCAGGGCGCCGCGGGCGTCGGACCGCCAGTACGGGGCGAACAGGCCGGAGAACGCCGGGACGAAGTACGCGCCGCCGTTGTCGTCGACCTTCGAGGCCAGGTACTCGATGTCCGGGGCGTCCGCGAACATGCCCAGGTTGTCGCGCAGCCACTGCACGAGGGAGCCGGTGACGGCGATCGAGCCCTCGAGCGCGTACACCTGCGGCTTGTCGCCGATCTTGTAGGCGACGGTGGTGAGCAGGCCGTTCTTCGAGGGGACCGGCTCGGTGCCGGTGTTCAGCAGCATGAAGTTGCCGGTGCCGTACGTGTTCTTGGCCGTGCCGACCTCGAAGCACGCCTGGCCGAACGTCGCGGCCTGCTGGTCGCCGAGGATGCCGGCGATCGGCACGCCCGGGACGAGCCCGCCCTGGCGGCCGTGCCCGTAGACCTCGGAGGACGACCGGATCTCCGGGAGCATCGACAGCGGGATGCCCATCTCGGCCGCGATCTCCTCGTTCCAGGTGAGCGAGTCGACGTTCATGAGCATGGTGCGCGACGCGTTGGTGACGTCCGTGATGTGGATGCCGCCGTCGACGCCGCCGGTCATGTTCCACAGCACCCAGGAGTCGGTGTTGCCGAACGCGAGCTCGCCGCGCTCCGCCTTCTCGCGGGCACCCTCGACGTTGTCGAGGATCCACCGGATCTTCGGGCCGGAGAAGTAGGTCGCCAGCGGCAGGCCGACGCGGTCCTTGTAGCGCTCGGCGCCGCCGCCGAGGGCCGCGAGGTCGTCGCAGATCTTCTGGGTGCGGGTGTCCTGCCAGACGATCGCGTTGTAGACCGGCTGGCCGGTGGTGCGGTCCCACACCACGGCGGTCTCGCGCTGGTTGGTGATGCCGATCGCGGCGACGTCGGAGTAGGTCTTGTTGGCGCGGGAGAGCGCGAGGCCGACGACCTCGCGGGTGTTGGTCCAGATCTCGTTGGGGTCGTGCTCGACCCAGCCGGCGCGCGGGAAGATCTGCTGGTGCTCGGTCTGGCCGACGGAGACGATCTGGCCGCTGTGGTTGAAGAGGATCGCCCGGGTGGAGGTGGTGCCCTGGTCGATCGCCATGACGAGCTGCTCGGACATGAGACTTCCTTCGCGTCGGTCTGCCCCGCCCGGGGGCGGGTGGCGGCACCGCGGGGGCGGCGCTGCCGGGAACGGTGCGGCCTGCGGGGCCGCGACGTGCGTGCGACGGGGGCGTCGCGGGGTGCGCGGCCGGGGCGCCCGCCCCCGCAGGGGTGGGGGTGGGCGCCCCGGTCAGGGCGCGAGGGTCAGGCGACCCAGCCGATGGTCATGGCCAGCAGGCCACCGAGGATGCCGCCGACCGCGGGGCCGAGCACCGGCACCCAGGCGTACGACCAGTCGGACGAGCCCTTGCCGCGGATCGGGAGCAGGGCGTGCGCGAGGCGCGGGCCGAGGTCACGGGCCGGGTTGATGGCGTAACCGGTGGGGCCACCGAGGCTGGCGCCGATCGCGACCACGACCAGGGCGACGCCGAGCGGGCCGATCTGGGCGGGCGTGTTGCCGCTGATGACCACCCAGAAGACGAGGACGAACGTGCCGACGACCTCGGTCAGGAAGTTCCAGCCGTAGGAGCGGAGCTCCGGGCCGGTGGAGAACACCGCGAGCTTGATGGCGGGGTCCGCGTCCTGGTCGAAGTGCTTCTTGTAGGTCAGGTACGCGAGCGTCGAGCCGACCGCGGCGCCGGCGAACTGCGCCGCGATGTACAGGAACCCGTTGGCGGCGTTCACCTCGATGCCGGGGGCGAACTCGTCCTTGCCGGCGGCCCAGATGCCCAGCGTCACCGCCGGGTTCAGGTGCGCACCGGACTGGAACGCCACGTACACGCCGGTGAACACGGCGAGGCCCCAGCCGAAGTTGATCAGCAACCAGCCGCCGCCGAACCCCTTCGTCTTCGGCAGGATCACGTTGGCGACCACGCCTGCACCGAGGAGGAGCAGCACGGCGGTGCCGAGGAACTCGGAGAGGATGGCATCTCCGATCGAGATGGACTCCACAGTCGACCTCTTTCTGACGGACGTCGTTGTCTCGCAGGGTCCCGCCCGGTCGAGGACCGACCGGGCGGGGCGCGGCCGGGGGACCGCTAGGTGGTACTGATCATGTCCCTGCCGGACCGGCAGCGGCAGGGGTGCTGGGCGACGAACCCGGCTTGGTACCGGGGTGGACGGGGTCCGCGTCGAGCGGCAGCAGCGGCGCGAGGTCCTCGGCGAGGTCGCGCGCCGCCTGGGCGGCGGCGTCGTCGGGCTGCTCGGCGGCGGCGAACTCGGCCTGCGCACGCTGCCGGTACGCGTCGACCTCGCGGGCGCGGGTCGCGTCGTCCCAGCCCAGCCGGGGGGCGACGATGGCGGCGATCTCGTCCAGCGCGCCGAGGCCCTTGTCCGCGACCTCGTAGTTGAGGCGGGTGCGGTGCATGAGCACGTCGTCCAGGTGCAGGGCACCCTCGTGGGTGACGGCGTAGGCGATCTCGGCGCCGATGTACGCGGGGGCCTCGGCGAGCGGCTGGCCGAGCGTCGGCTCCTCGTCGACGATCTCGAGCAGCTCGCCCAGCAGGGAGCCGTACCGGTGCAGCAGGTGGTCCATCCGCCCGCGGTCCCAGCCGTACCGGCTGCCGATGTCCCGGGCCTGGCGCTGCAGGACCTCGAGGCCCTCGGCGCCGACCAGCGGCACCTTGTGCGTGATCGACGGCAGGGTCGTGGCGCGCGAGCCGATCGCGAAGTCCACCGCGTCCTTCGCCATGACGCGGTAGGTGGTGAGCTTGCCGCCCGCGATGACGGTCAGGCCGGGCGTCGGCGAGGCGACGGTGTGCTCGCGGGACACCTTGGCCGACGAGGTGCCCTCCTTGGTGCCGGGCTGCAGCAGCGGCCGCAGGCCGGCCCAGGTGCCGATGACGTCGTCGCGGGTGATCGGCCGGGACAGCACGGCGTTGGCGTGCTCGATGACGTAGTCGATGTCGGCGCTGGTGGCCACCGGGTGGGTGAGGTCCTGCTCCCAGGGGGTGTCCGTGGTGCCGATCACCCAGTAGCGGGACCAGGGGATGATGAACAGGACCGACTTCTCGGTCTGCAGGATCAGGCCCGTGTTGCCCGCGATCCGGTCGCGCGGCACGACGATGTGGATGCCCTTGGACGCGAGAACCCGCAGGCCGCCCTCGGTGCCGGCGAGCGACTCGGTCTGCTCGGTCCAGACGCCGGTGGCGTTGATGACGTGCCGGGCGCGGACCGTGAAGCGCTCGCCGGACTCGAGGTCGGCCAGCTCGGCGCCGGTGACCGCGCCGCCGGACGTGGTCGTCAGGCCGACGACCTGGGTGCGGGAGGCCGCGTGCGCGCCGTAGGAGACCGCCGTGCGGATCAGGGTCGAGACCAGGCGGGCGTCGTCGACGCTGGCGTCCCAGTACTGCACCGCGCCGACGGCGGCGTCGTGGCGCAGGTCGGGGAACTTGCGCTCCATGCCCTTGCGGGACAGGTGCTGGTGCAGCGGCATGGCGCGCTTGCGGCCGTTGACGCTGGCGAGCGTGTCGTACAGCGCCACGCCGGCGCCGACGTACGCGCGCTCCCAGACCCGGTTCTCCAGCGGGTAGAGGAACGGCACCGGCTTCACCAGGTGCGGGGCCAGGTCGCTGATCAGCAGGTCGCGCTCGGTGAGGGCCTCGCGCACCAGGTGGAAGTCGAGCATCTGCAGGTAGCGCAGGCCGCCGTGCACGAGCTTGCTCGACCGGCTGGACGTGCCGGAGGCCCAGTCCTGCGCGTCGATGACGGCGGTGGACAGGCCGCGGGTGACCGCGTCGAGGGCGATGCCGGCGCCGGTCACGCCGCCGCCGATGACGAGGACGTCGAGCTCCGGCCCGCCCTCCGTGGTCGCTCGCAGGGCCGCCAGCGCGTCGTCACGCAGGCGAGGGGTCAGTGCTGCGGTCCTCATGTCAGCTCCATCGCGGTCGTGCTCTCCCGGCCGTCGGTGCCCTGGTCGCGGGCGCTCGTGGCCCCGCGGACCGGGACCTCGGTCCTGTCTGTTCGCTATCGTCGTCACGTCGCGAACAGACGCGCAACCGCAGTGCACGAATGTGCAGGGACCGAGGTCCCGCATCCGGCCCGACGAGGAGGTCGCGGACGATGACCGACCGCGAGCAGGACGTGCTGCGCGCCGCGTCCATGTACTACCTGCAGGACGTCAAGATGGACGTGATCGCGCGCCACCTGCACACCTCGCGGTCGACCGTGTCGCGGCTGCTCAAGCGGGCCCGGGAGACGGGGCTCGTCGAGATCACGCTCCGGCCGTCCAGCACGCGCGCGCCCAGCCTGGGCCGCTCGATCTCCGCCGCGTTCGGCATCGACACCTACGTGGTGCCCGTCCCCGACTCCGGGGAGCCCGCGGACACCCTCGACCAGGTGGCCCGGGCGACCGCACGCCTGCTCGCCTCGTGGTTCGACTCCGACATGATCCTCGGCGTCGCCTGGGGCACGACGCTGGCGGCCGTCTCGCGCCGGCTGCCGCCCAAGGCCACGCACGGCAGCGTCGTCGTCCAGCTCAACGGCGCGGCCAACACCCGCACCTCGGGCATCGAGTACGCCAGCGACCTGATCGCCTCGTTCGGCAGCGCGTTCGGCGCGACCGTGCACCACTTCCCGGTCCCGGCGTTCTTCGACTACCCGGAGACGAAGCAGGCGATGTGGCGGGAGCGGTCCGTGCGCCGGGTGCTCGACGAGCAGGCCCGCGCCGACATCGCGCTGTTCTCCGTCGGCTCGGTGACGGGCTCGGTCCCGAGCCACGTCTACTCCGCCGGGTACCTGGACGACGACGACGTCGAGCTGCTGCACGAGCAGTCCGTCGTGGGCGACGTGTGCACGGTGTTCCTGCGCGCCGACGGGTCCTGGCAGGACGTGCCGCTGAACGCCCGTGCCACCGGGCCGTCGCCCGAGCAGCTCCGGCGGATCCCCCGGCGGCTGTGCGCGGTCGCCGGGGACAACAAGGCGGTGCCGCTGCTCGCCGCGCTGCGCGCCGGGACCATGACGGACCTCGTCGTCGACGAGCGGACGGCGGCCCGGCTGCTCGAGCTCGCGCGGAGCGGGGCCGGGGTGCGCGGGCGCGAAACGTCCCGGTGACGCGCGGCTGCTAGCGTCCGCGCGCATGACGGCCCCCACGCCCGACGCGGAGCGCCCCGCGACCCGGCCCGGGCGCCCGCGCGCCGCGGACGGCCGCGACACCCGCGGGGACGTGCTCGCCGCGGCCGCGGCGCTGTTCAGCAGCGTCGGGTACACGGCGACCTCCACCTACGCCATCGCCGAGCGCGCGGGCGTGAAGCAGGCGTCGATCTACCACCACTTCCGCGGCAAGGACGTCCTGCTGCGCACCCTGCTGCTCGACACGGTCCGCCCGTCGCTCGACCTGGCCGACGAGCTGCTCGACGCACCCGGCGACCCGGCCGCGCGGCTGTGGGCGCTGTGCGACGCCGACGCCCGGTGGCTGGCGGACGGGCCGGTCAACATCGGCGGGCTGATGCAGCTGCCGGAGGTCGAGGGCGAGGCGTTCGCGGAGTTCCGCGAGGAGCGGGCGCGGCTGCGCGGCCGGTACGACGCGCTGGTCGCGGCGGTGCTGGGGCGGCCGGAGTCGGTGCGGCCGGCGGAGGCGACGCTGGTGTTCGGCCTCGTCGAGACGGTGATCACCGCCCGGCGGTCCGGCGGGGACGCCGCCGCCCAGGACGTCGCGCCGCTGGTCGCCGACGCCGCCCTGCGGGTGCTCGGTCTGGACGCCGCGGCGCTGCGCCGGGCGCGCGCGGCGGCGGTCGAGCTGGTGCCGTGACGGGCCGGGCGTGGACCGGCGGGCGTCGTCGCTGGTGCGCGTCGTAGGTTGAGGGCGTGACCGACCCCGCCGCACCGTCGTCCCCCGCCGCACCGTCGTCCCCCGCCGCCCCGGCCCAGCCCCCGGCCCCCGCCTACCGGGTCCGACCCGCGCTCCCGGCGGACGTCCGCGGCATCCGCGACCTGGTGCAGCCGTACGCCGACGAGCGGATCCTGCTCGCCAAGGAGCTGGTCGGCTACTACGAGGCGATCCAGGAGTTCCAGGTCGCCGAGGCCCAGGACGGGACGCTGATCGGCTGCGGCGCCCTGCACGTGATGTGGCAGGACCTCGCCGAGATCCGCACGCTCGCCGTCGCGCGGCAGTGGCGGGGCCGCGGCGTCGGGCACGCGCTGCTCGAGGGCCTGACCGCCCGGGCCCAGGACCTCGGGCTGAGCCGGCTGTTCTGCCTGACGTTCGAGGTCGACTTCTTCGCGGCGCACGGCTGGGGCACGATCGCCGGCCCGGCGGTGCCGCCCGAGGTGTACGCCGAGCTGCTGCGGTCGCACGACGACGGGGTCGCGGAGTTCCTCGACCTGGCGCGGGTCAAGCCGAACACCCTCGGCAACACCCGGATGATCGTCGAGCTCTAGGCCCCGGCCGGGAGGCGGTAGCGCGGCAGCTCCGGGTCCTCGCCCGGGACGCGCTCGACGAGGCCGTCGACCAGGAGCCCCGCCAGGCAGCGCTCCCGCTGGGCGTCGTCCGGCCACACCGCCGCGACCGCGTCGGCCGGCGCGGGCTCCAGCGCCTCGCGCAGCAGCGCCATGATCCGCCCCCGCACCTGCCGGTCCGTGCCCGCCCACGCCTGCGTCCGGCGCCGGTGCGCGTGCACGTCGCCGGGCGCGCCGGCCAGCCGCCACGCGGTGGGCGGCCGCGTCGATGGAGCTCGGTGCGCTGGTGTGCACGGCCCGGTCGCCGCGGTGCGGGGCGTGCCCGGTGGCGGACCGCTG
>NZ_SZYE01000083.1 GCF_005239125.1 Cellulomonas hominis
TGCTGCCGGACGGCACCCCCGCGGACGAGGCCCGCGACGCGGTGCGCCGCGCGGCGCACGACGCGCTGGGACCGGTCCACGCGGGGAGCGGCACCGGCGACGCCGCCGAGGCGGGTGGCGCGCCGACGACGGCGGCCGCCGGGGGCCGGGTCGTCACGGTGCTGCCCGGGGACCGCCTCGACGCCGCCCACCTCGACCCGGCGTGGGTCGTCCCGGCCGGGGCGACCGACGACGCGGGGGTGCTCGCCGCCCTCGCCGACCTCGCCGATCCCACCCCGACGGAGGCGCGCCCGTGACCGTCCCCCACGACGCCGTGGTCCGACCGCTGCCGTACCTGGACCAGGACCTGGCCAAGCACGTCCCGGGCGCCGCGAAGAAGCTCGCCAAGCTCGGCCTGCACACGGTCGGGGACCTCCTGCGCTACTACCCGCGCCGGTGGTCCCACTGGGGCGACCCGGCGACGATCGGGCACCTGCGCGTCGGGGAGCACGTGACGGTGGACGGCGTGGTCGACCGCTCGACGACGCGCACGATGCGCTCGCGGGGCGGCGCGATCCTCGAGGTGGTGGTGCGCAACGGTCGGCAGTCGCTGCTCCTGACCTGGTTCGCGAAGCACCCCGGCGCCCTGCGGCACTTCGAGCAGCAGCTGAAGCCCGGCACGGTCGCCCTGTTCTCCGGCGTGGTCAAGGAGTACCGCGGCCAGCTCCAGCTGCTGCACCCCGAGTTCGAGATCGACGACCCGATGTCGTTCGAGGACGAGGCCCAGCGCCTGATCGAGTCGCAGCGGCCGCGGCCGGTCTACGGCCTGACCGCGGGCCTGCGGAACGACGCGGTGGTCGCCGCGCTGGAGACGGTGCGCCGCACGCTCACGCCCGCGGACCTGCCGGACCCGCTGCCCGACGAGGTCCGCGGCAGCATGCCGGGGATCCTGGACGCGCTCCAGGGGGTGCACCACCCCCTCGACGACACCGAGAAGGACCGGGCGGTGGCGCGGCTGCGCTTCGAGGAGGCGTTCGTCCTCCAGGCCGAGCTGGCCCGCCGCAAGGCCCGGTTCGCTGCGCAGTCGGCGGTGGCGCGTCCCCCGCGCGCGGGCGGCCTGCTGGACGCGTTCGACGCGCGGCTGCCGTTCGAGCTGACGGCGGGCCAGCGGGAGATCGGCGAGCAGATCGCGGGCGAGCTGGCCGCGGGCAGCCCGATGCAGCGGCTGCTGCAGGGCGAGGTCGGCTCGGGCAAGACGGTGGTCGCGGCGCGGGCGATGCTGCAGGTGGTCGACGCGGGCGGCCAGGCCGCGCTGCTCGCGCCCACGGAGGTGCTCGCCGCGCAGCACGCCCGGACGCTGCAGACCCTGCTGGGCGACCTCGCGGAGGCCGGGATGCTCGGGGGCGCGGAGGTGGCGACGCGGGTCGCGCTGCTGACCGGCTCGCAGGGATCGGCGGCGCGTCGGCGCGTGCTGGGGGAGATCGCGGGCGGGGCCGCGGGCATCGTGGTCGGGACGCACGCGCTGCTGTCGGAGCACGTGCAGTTCGCGGACCTCGGGCTGGTGGTCGTGGACGAGCAGCACCGGTTCGGCGTCGAGCAGCGCGACGTGCTGCGCGCGAAGGCCGGCGGCGTCCCGCACCTGCTCGTGATGACGGCGACGCCGATCCCGCGGACGGTCGCGATGACGGTGTTCGGCGACCTGGAGACGTCGACGCTGCGCGAGGTGCCGAAGGGCCGCGCGGAGGTGGTGACGCACGTGGTGCCGGCGGACAGGCCCGGGTGGCTCGAGCGCGCCTGGGAGCGGGTCCGCGAGGAGGTCGACCGGGGCGGCCGGGCGTACGTGGTGTGCGCGCGGATCGACGGCGACGCGAAGAAGGCCGACGTCGACGGCGCGGACCTGGTGACCGACCTGCCGCCGGAGGGCGAGGAGGGCGGGGCCCGCCCGCAGCGGCCGCTGCACGCGGTGTCGGAGGTCGCCGAGCTGCTCCGCGGCACCCCGGCGCTGCGCGGCGTCGCGGTCGGTGAGCTGCACGGCCGGATGGGGCCGGAGGAGAAGGACCGGGCGCTCGCGGACTTCGCCTCCGGCGCGGTGCCGGTGCTGGTGTCGACCACGGTGATCGAGGTCGGCGTGGACGTGCCGGACGCGACGGTGATGGTGGTCCTCGACGCGGACCGGTTCGGCATCTCGCAGCTGCACCAGCTCCGCGGGCGGATCGGCCGCGGGAGCAGGCCCGGCGTGTGCCTGCTGGTCGCGGACGCGCCCGAGGGCACGGACGCGGCCACCCGGCTCGGGAAGCTGGCGGAGACCCGCGACGGGTTCGAGCTCGCGGCGGTGGACCTGGCGCTGCGCCGCGAGGGCGACGTGCTCGGGGCGGCGCAGTCCGGCGGGAGCTCCTCGCTCCGGCTGCTCCAGGTGACCGAGCACGCCGACGTGATCGAGCGGGCCCGGGTCGCCGCGCGCGAGCTGGTGGACGCGGACCCGGACCTGGTCGCGCACCCGGCGCTGGCGGCGGCGATCCAGCAGATGCTGGCGGGGGAGCGCGAGGAGTTCCTCGACCGGACCTGAGCGGGGCGGGGCGGGGCGCGGCGTGATCTCCCGCACGGCGGGCCGTCGGTCCCGGCGAGCGCCCCAGCCGCGGTGCGTACTCTGCTCCCCGTGTCGAAGCAGCCCGTGATCCGTGCCGTCGATCTGCTCGTCGGGTACGGCGGGGAGCCCGTGTGCGCCCCGGTCTCGTTCACCCTCCCGCCCGGGAAGGCCCTCGCGCTGGTCGGCGCGAACGGCTCCGGCAAGTCGACGGTGCTGCGCGCCGTGCTCGGCCTGCTCGAGCCGGTCGGCGGCCGCGTGGAGGTGCTGGGCCGCGCGGTGGACGAGCGCGAGATCGGGTTCCGCACCCGGGTCTCCAGCGTGCTGGACGACGACGCGTACTTCCCGGCGCTGACGGTGGCCGAGCACCTGTACCTGACGGCCCGCGGGCACGGGGTGCAGGGCGCGGACGCGGTGGTGGACGAGCTGCTCGACGAGTTCGGCCTGGCGGAGCACGCCGCGGCGCTGCCCGTCGCGCTGTCCTCCGGCCAGCGCCGGCGCCTGCTGCTCGCCGCCGGGCTGGTGCGGCCGCGGTCGCTGCTGGTGCTGGACGAGCCCGAGCAGCGCCTGGACGTCGCGATGCGCGACCACCTGGCGCAGCGGCTGCTGGACGAGAAGCGCGCGGGCGGCTCGGTGCTCCTGGCGACGCACGACCCCGAGCTGCTGCGCGTGGTCGCCGACCGCGCGGTGCTGGTCGCCGACGACCAGTCCCGCCTGCTCAGCACCGCGGACGCCGTCGAGGCGCTGCGGCCGGGCGTGCTGTGAGCCGCCGCGGCCCGGCGCGCCCCCCGCAGGACCACGGCCCCGACGACGTCGCCGACGGCCCCGACCCGTTCGCCGTCGCCCCCGGCGCGGCCGACGCCCCGGCCGCGGCCGCCGGCTGGGACGACCTCCCCGCGCCGGCCGTGGCCCCGACGGACGGCCGCACGCCGGTCCCCGGTGCCCGGTCGATCCGCCGGTACACCGCGCAGGTCGCGCGCCGCCGGTCGGGCGCGGGCATCGGCGAGGTGCTCGGCGACGTGTACTACGCGGTGGTCACCTCGGCGATCGGCCTGGGCGTGGCGCTGGGCCTCGCGGGCCAGCTGCGCACGACGCTGCCGCACGTGCCGGACCAGGCGCTGCGCTCCGGCATCAGCCTGCCGACGGTCGTGGCGGTGGCGGCGTTCGTGGTGGCGGGCGTGGTGCTGTCGCTGAGCGCGCGGCTGGGCCCCGTGGGCGCGGGCGGCGCGGAGGCGACGTGGTGGCTCGGCACGCCGGTCGACCGGCGCGGGCTGCTGCGCCCGGCCTCGCTCCGGCTGCCGATCGCGTCCGGCCTGATCGGCGGGGTGGTGCTCGCGCTGCTGGACGGCGGCCTGCTCGCGGACCACGGGGTGGGCCACGTGCTGCGCCTCGGCGGGACGGCGGCGCTGGTGTGCGCGGGTCTCGCGCTGCTGGCCGGGCACCTGCAGAGCCGCGGCGTTCCCCGCCGCGCGACCGCGCTCGCGGGCGACGTCGTGATCGGGGTCGCGCCCGTCCTGGCGCTCGTCGCGGCGCTGGCGGGCTGGCGGATCGCGGCGCTGCCGGACGTGCCCTGGTGGGTGCTGGCGGTGCTCGCGGTGGCCGTCGCCGGCGCCTGGTGGTGGCTGGACACCCGGCTGGACCGGATCCGCGGGCGCAACCTGCGGGAGAGCGGGTCGGTCGCCACGCAGGCCGCCGGTGCGCTGGTGTCGATGGACTCGCGCGAGCTGGGCCGGGCGCTGTCGGACTCGGCCGCGCGGCCGCGCCGGCGGCGGGTGCGCCGGATGCGGCTGGTCCGCGGGCCGGTGTCGGCGGTGGTGGTCGCGGACGTGACCGTGCTGCTGCGCTCCCCCCGGCACCTGGTGCAGCTGGTGGTGTCGGCGCTGGTGCCGGTCGTCGTGGTGATCACGCCGCAGCTCGCGGGCGTGGTCGGCGTGATCCTGGCCGTCCTGGTCAGCGGGTACGTCGGCATGCTCGCGACGGGGGAGGGCGCGCGCCGCGCCGAGATGGCCCCGATCGTCGACCGGTTGCTGCCGATGTCCGCGAAGGGCGTGCGCCGCGCGCGGCTGATCGTCCCGGGTGCGGCGATGCTTCTGTGGTCCGCGGCGGCGTTCGCCGCGGTCGGTCGCTGGGAGGGCGAGGTCGGGCCGTGGTTGCTGCTCGGCGTGGTGTCGGCCCCGGTGTGGGCGGGTGCGGCGCTGCGCGCCGCGTACCGGCCGTCGCCGAACTGGGAGGGCCCGCTGGTGGCGACACCGATGGGCGCCCTGCCCGGCGGCGTGGCGGCCGTGCTGTCCCGCGGCCCGGACGTCGCCGTGCTCGGCATGGTGCCCGTCGTCCTGTCGGTGGCGCTCGGCACGGTGCTGCCCCAGGTCGTGGTCGTGCAGGCGGCCGTGTCGGCGATCGCGCTGCTCGTCGGCTCGAGCACCAGCACGAAGACGATGATGGAGCGCATGACGGACATGCAGGAGACCGCGGAGGCCGAGAAGAAGCGGGCCGGCCGGTGACCCGGGTCGTCGCGGGGTCGGTCGGCGGGCGCACGCTGGCGGTGCCGCCGCAGGGCACGCGCCCCACGAGCGAGCGGGTGCGCGAGGCGCTGTTCTCCCGCCTGGAGCACCTGGACGCCGTCGAGGACGCGCGGGTGCTCGACGGGTACGCGGGGTCGGGCGCGCTCGGGCTGGAGGCGGCGAGCCGCGGGGCCGCGCACGTGGTGCTGGTCGAGTGGGGGAAGGCCGCCGCGGAGGTGTGCCGGAAGAACGTCGCCGCGCTGGGCCTGCGGGGCCGGGTGGACGTGGTGCGCGAGCGGGTCGAGGCGTATGTCGCCCGCCCCGCGGCCGAGCCGTGGGACCTGGTGCTGCTGGACCCGCCGTACGACGTCCCGGACGCGACGCTGGCCGAGGTGCTGGCGGCGCTGGTGCCCGCGCTGACCGTCGAGTCGGTGGTGGTCGTGGAGCGGTCCACCCGCAGCGCGGCGCCGCCCTGGCCGGAGGGGATGCACGGGTTCGACACGCGGGCGTACGGCGAGACGGCGGTGCACCTCGGGGCCCGCAGCCCGCTCGACGACGCGCCGTCCGACGCGCCCGGGGACGCCGCCGTCGAGGACGCCCGGGGCTGACGGCGTAGATTCGGCTGCGTGGTTCTCGCGGTCTGCCCCGGCTCCTTCGACCCCTTCACGCTCGGTCACCTGGACGTGGTGCGCCGCGCGCGGCGCCTCGCCGACGAGGTGGTCGTGCTCGTCGCGCACAATGCCGCCAAGCGGCCGCTGCTCGACGTCGACGCCCGCGTGGCGCTGATCGAGGACGCGGTCGCCGGCCTCCCGGGCGTGCGCGTCGCGTCGTCCGCCGGCCTGCTGGCCGACGAGCTCCGCGCCCTCGGTGCCGACCTGGTGGTCAAGGGCCTGCGGGGCGGCGCGGACTTCGACGCCGAGCTCCCGATGGCGCTGATGAACCGGCACCTGTCCGGCGTGGAGACCGCGTTCGTCGTCGGGGACCCGTCCCTGTCGCACGTGGCGTCGTCGCTGGTGAAGGACGTGGCCCGGCACGGCGGCCCGATCGACGACCTGGTGACGCCGGCGGTGGCCGCGGCCGTCCGCGCGGCGCTGAGCACCCCCACGACGGCCGAAGAGAGCCCCGCATGACCGAGCAGACCACCCCCGGCGCCCAGGGCCGCCCCGAGGGCCTCAGGGCCGTCCTGGACGCGCTGGAGCAGGCCGTCCAGGTCGCGCGCGCTGTGCCGATGTCCGCCTCCGTGCTCGTCAGCCGCGCGGAGCTGCTGGACCTGGTCGAGCAGGCCCGCGCCGCGCTGCCGACGCAGATCGGCCGCGCCGACGAGGTGCTGGCCGCCGCGGACGCCGAGCGCGCCGCCGCCCGCGCGGACGCCGAGCGGATCGAGGCGCAGGCGCGCCGCCGGGCCGCGGAGCTCGTCGAGCAGGAGTCCGTGGTCGCGCAGGCGGCCGAGCGGGCCGCCGAGATCGTGCGCGAGGCCGAGGAGACGGCCCGCGCGCTGCGCCGCGATGCGGACGACTACTGCGACCGCCGGCTCGCCGACTTCGAGATCGACCTGGGCAAGGTGCTGACCCAGGTGCAGGCCGGCCGCGCGAAGCTCGCGGACCGGCTGGAGGACGGCGAGGGCTGACCGCCCGGGTGTGACCCAGGCCGCCCGCCGCGCGATTGGGCGGACGGGGGGCCGTGCCGTAGGATCGACCGTTGGTCCCGCCGGTCATGGCAGGGACCGAGACCCCTCACGACAGGAACAGGGACCGTGGAGCGCGCCAACCACCTCGATCCCCGCTCGCCGTTCGTGCTCGACACCCACGAGCTCGGCCGACGTCCGGGATCGATGCGGCGTACCCGCGTCACGGTGCCGGCCCCGGAGGATCTCGGTACCGACGTGATCGGCGTCCCCGTCGGTGACGACGTCGAGCTGGACGTCCAGCTCGAGGCCGTCGTGGAGGGGGTGTTCGTGTCCGGCTCCGTGCGGGCCCGGGCGGTCGGGGAGTGCGTGCGCTGCCTGGACGAGGTGGTCGAGGATCTCGACGTCCGCGTCCAGGAGCTGTTCGTCTACCCCGGTCGCGCGGAGGCCGCGAAGGACAGCGGCGACGACGAGGAGGACCTCCCCGAGCTCGACGGCGACCTGGTCGACGTGGAGCCCCTGGTTCGGGACGCGGTCGTGACTGCGCTACCGTTCCAGCCGTTGTGCCGGGACGACTGCCCCGGGCTGTGCTCCATCTGCGGGGCGCACCTCGCGGACGACCCGCAGCATTCCCATGAGACCCTTGATCCTCGGTGGGCTGCCCTCGGTGGCCTGCAGAGCACGCTTGACGAGAAGAGAGAGAGCTAGCCGTGGCTGTTCCGAAGCGCAAGATGTCGCGCAGCAACACCCGTGCGCGTCGGTCGCAGTGGAAGACCACTGCCACGACGCTCAGCACCTGCCCGCAGTGCAAGTCGAACATGCGCCCGCACCAGGCGTGCCCGACGTGCGGCGCCTACGCCGGTCGGCGCTACGCCGAGGCGATGCGGACCGAGCACGCCGGCTGAGCCGACGCGCCGCAGGCCGGGCGCCCCGGTGACGTACCGGAGGGCGCGGGCCGCCGCACGATGAGCACCACCGCAGCACAGCTCGCCCAGCAGCTCGGGGTCCACCTGGACCCCGAGCTGCTGGTGCTGGCGCTCACGCACCGGTCGTTCGCCCACGAGGCGGGCGGCATCCCGACCAACGAGCGGCTGGAGTTCCTCGGGGACACCGTGCTCGGCCTGGTCGTCACCGAGGACCTGTACCGCCGGCACCCCGGGCAGTCCGAGGGCGAGCTCGCGAAGATGCGCGCGGCGACGGTGTCGCAGCGCGCCCTCGCCGAGGTCGCCCGCGCGCTGGACCTCGGGTCCTACGTGCTGCTCGGCAAGGGCGAGCTCGCCACGGGCGGGCGGGACAAGGACTCCATCCTGTCCGACACCCTGGAGGCGCTGTTCGGCGCCGTCTACCTGTCCCACGGGCTCGAGGTGTCGCGCGGCGTCGTCATGCGCCTGGTCGGCCCGCGGCTGGCCCAGGCGGCCGACCTCGGCGCGGGCCTGGACTGGAAGACGAGCCTGCAGGAGCTCACCGCGACGCTCGGCATGGGTGCCCCGGCCTACCAGGTGACCAGCGCCGGCCCGGACCACGCCCGCGTGTTCACGGCCGAGGCCGTGGTCGCCGGCGGCGTGTACGGCACCGGGACCGGCACCGCCAAGAAGCTCGCGGAGCAGCGGGCGGCCGAGCTGGCCTACACCGCGCTCAGCGCGGGGGCGGGGTCCGACGAGGCCGCGGCCGGGGCCGACGGCACCGCCGCCGACGGCGAGACTGCACCGGCCGACGGCGAGGCGGCACCCGCCGGCGACGCGCTGGCGTCGCGCACCACGGACTGACGCCGGCGTGCCCGAGCTGCCCGAGGTCGAGACCGTCCGGGACGGCCTCGAGCGGCACGTCGTGGGCCGCACGGTCCGCGCGGTCGAGGTCCGGCGCCCGTACAGCGTCCGCCGCCACCTGGCCGGCCCCGACGACCTCGCGGGCCGCCTCGCCGGCCGCACCCTCACCGCGGCCGCGCGCCGCGGCAAGTTCCTCTGGCTCCCGCTCGACCACCCCGGCGCGGCCGGTGCGACGCCGGACGACGCGCTGCTCGCGCACCTGGGCATGAGCGGCCAGCTGCTCGTGCGCGGCACGCCTGCCGACGTCGAGCAGGGCGCCGCGCACACCCACCTGCGGGTCCGGCTGCTGCTCGACGGCGGCGGGGCGCTCGACTTCGTGGACCAGCGGACGTTCGGGCACCTGTCGGTCGTCGACCTGCTGCCGACGCCGGACGCCCGCCCCGGCGGCGCTGGCTCGGACCTTCCCTTGGTGCCGGCGCCGGTGGCGCACATCGGCCGGGACCTGCTGGACCCGGCCGTCGACCGCGAGGCCGTCGCCCGGGCGATCCGGCGCCGCCGGACGCAGGTCAAGCGTGCCGTGCTGGACCAGACCGTGGTGTCCGGGGTCGGCAACATCTACGCGGACGAGGGCCTGTGGCGCGCGCGGGTGCACCCCGCGACGCCGACCGCCGGCCTGGACCAGGCGACGGCGCTGCGGGTGCTGGACGGCGTGGCCGGGGTGATGACCGACGCGCTGGCGCAGGGCGGGACGAGCTTCGACGCCCTCTACGTCAACGTGAACGGCGCCTCCGGGTACTTCGACCGGTCGCTGGCGGTCTACGGGCAGGCGGGCGAGCCGTGCCCGCGGTGCGGGACACCGGTGGTGCGGGAGCCGTTCATGAACCGCTCGTCCCACTTCTGCCCGGCGTGCCAGCCGGCGCCGGCCGGCTGACGACCCGCCCGCGGGCCGGCGGTCAGGCCGCCAGCGCCCGCAGCTCCGCGGCGACCCTGGCGGTCACGGCCTCCGGCCAGGGGTAGCGCCGCGCCGCCGAGCCGAGCGCCCAGCCGTCGAGCGCCAGCGCCGCCACCAGGGCCCGGTCGGTCAGGTCCTCGCCGCGCGTCACCGGGGACGTCTCGCGGGTCGCCTCGACGGCCCCGGGCGCCACCTCGACCCCGGTCAGCGCGAGGAACCGCACCATCGCGACGACCCGCTCCGAGCTCGCGCAGGCCGCCAGCAGCTCCGGCAGCTCGGGCTCGTCGTGCGCGGGCAGCAGGTCGTCGAACGCCTCCTCGGCGATCCGCCCGACCAGCGCGTCGACGAGCTCCTGCACGGAGCCGTGCATGCTGAGGATCCAGTCCGGGTCGCGGCCGCTCTCCTCGGCGACCCGGTCCAGCGTCAGGGCGTCGGTGCCGCCCTGACGGACCAGCCGGAGCACCGCGTCGGTCAGCGGCGATGGGTCGCGGAACGGCTCGGCCTCGAGCTCGAGGTCCAGGTTCGACGCGCACTGGTGCGGCGCCGGCAGACCGGCGTACGCGGCGACGGCCTGCAGCGCGCGGCCCCACCAGCCGTCGTCCGGCGGGTGCACGTCGGCGAGGAACCCGAGCAGGCAGCCGTCGACGGCCAGGGCGGCGACCGTCTCGCGCGGGTCCGCCCCGCCGGCCTCGGCCGGCGCGACGGGCAGCAGGTCGACGCGGTCGAGCAGGGTGGGCGCGGGGGAGGTCATCGGGTGCTCCTCTCTCGGGGAGCAGTCCACTGTACCAACTGGACGGTCGAGCGCTCGGCGGTGCTCGGCGTTGCTCAGCGGCGCACGAGGTTCCGCAGGGGCTCCCCGCGCTCGAAGGCCCCGATGTTGTCGGTCAGCAGCGTGTCCGCGCCCACCGGCCGGCCGCCCGCCGCGTGCGGGGTGATCAGGATGCGGGGCTCGTCCCACAGCGGGGAGGTCGGCGGGAGCGGCTCCGTCCGGAACACGTCGAGCGCGGCGCCCGCGATGCGCCCGCCCCGCACGGCCTTGAGCAGCGCGTCCTCGTCCAGGGTCGAGCCGCGCCCGACGTTGACCACCCAGGCGTGCCGGGGCAGCCGGGCGAACACCGCGGCGTCGAGCGCCCGCCGGGTGGTGGAGGTGGCCGGGAGGATCCCGATGAGGACGTCGGTCCCCGGCAGGGCCTGCGGCACCTCGTCGGGCGCGATCACCGGGTAGCCCGCGCGCTCGCCGGCCCGGGAGGCGACACCCACGACCTGCGCGCCCAGCACGGTCAGCAGCGGCGCGAGCCGGGCCGCGATCGAGCCGAAGCCCCAGATCAGCACGCGGGCGCCGGACAGCGAGCGGAACTCCCCGCCCTCGTGCGGCAGCTGCTGCATCCCGCCGAGCTCGGCCGCCCAGCGGTGCTCGTCCTGCGCGCGCACCAGCTCCGGCAGCCGCCGCGCGGCCGCCAGGACGAGCGCGAGGGTGTGCTCGGCGACCGGCCCGTCGTGCAGGCCCCGGCCCGAGGTGATCTGGACGTGCGGTGCGAAGCCCGCCGCCAGCACCGAGTCCGGGCCGGCGGCCAGGGTCTGCACCCAGCGCAGGCGACCCATCCGGCGGGCGGCGTCGGCGAGCTGCGAGGTGGGGTTGCCCCAGGCGACCAGACCCTCCGCCTCGACCAGCTCCTCGGGCACCGGCTTCTCGACGTCGTACGTCACGGTGCGGACGGTGCCGGGCACCGCGGGGGACAGGGCGATCGAGGAGGGGAGCAGCACCGTCGTCATGGACGCGAGCGTGGCGTACCGGGCGCGCCGGCGCCAGGCGGAGCGGCCCCGGCGGCCGGCCTCCGCGGGGCGAAGTCGGTGCGGCCGGTGCGCCGGTAGCCGGCCGGGACGCGGGGCTGGATACGATGACGCCGTGTCCGCCACGAACAGCGCAGTCCAGCCGGCCCGTCCAGGGGAGATCTCGGTGATGATCGTCGACGACCACGAGGTCGTGCGGCGGGGCATCGCCGAGGTCGTCGAGCGCGCCGACGGCATGAAGGTCGTCGCCGAGGCCGGGTCCGTCGCCGACGGCGTGCGCCGGGCGGGCCTCGTGCACCCCGACGTCCTGCTCGTCGACCTGCAGCTGCCCGACGGCACCGGCATCGACCTGATGACCCAGGTGC
Source organism: Cellulomonas hominis (assembly GCF_005239125.1). GTDB lineage: Bacteria > Actinomycetota > Actinomycetes > Actinomycetales > Cellulomonadaceae > Cellulomonas > Cellulomonas hominis_A. The sequence goes on from NZ_SZYE01000083.1 coordinate 11,563, forward strand.
GCGCCACGCTGCCCACCGCCCGGGCCATCGTCCTCACCTCGTTCGACGACGACGACGCGCTGGCCGCGGCCCTCGAGGCCGGCGCCGCCGCCTACCTGCTCAAGAGCGTCCGCGGCGCGGAGATTACCGACGTCGTGCGCGCGGTCGCCGCGGGCCGCACCCTGCTGGACGAGCGCACGGTCACCCGCCGCCGCGCGGGCCACGAGGACCCGACCGAGAACCTCACGCCGAGCGAGCTCAAGGTGCTCGACCTGATCGGCGACGGCCTGTCGAACCGGGAGATCGCCGAGCGGCTCGGCGTGGCCGAGAAGACCGTGAAGAACCACATCACGTCGCTGCTGGCCAAGATGGGGCTGCAGCGCCGCACCCAGGTCGCGGCCTGGGTCGCCGCCCGCCGGCACTCCGGCTGGCGCGCGGAGACCCACCACTCCTGAGGACCGCGGGGGTGCCTCCGGGCACCCCGGATCGAGCGTGGCGCGTCTGGCCCGGGGCCGTCGGTTCCGGGCGCGGTCGCGGCTGACTGCGCGGCCGCGACTGATCACGCGTCCGTGACCGACGGACCCGCCCGCGACCGACGGACCCGCCCGCGACCGACGGACCCGCCCGCGACCGACGGACCCGCCCGCGACCGAGCGCGTGTCCGCGGCTGACGGACCTGCCTGCGGTCGAGCGTGTGCCCGCATCTGGGCGCGCCCGCGGCTGACGGACCTGCCTGCGACCGAGCGCGTGTCCGCGGCTGAGCGCGTGCCCGCGGCTGACGGACCTGCCGCGGCTGACGAACCTGCCCACCGCTGACGGACCTGACCGCCGCTGACGGACCTGCCCGCGACTGACGACGTGCCGGTGCCCGGACGACGTGCCTCGGACGTGCCCGGGACGTGCCCTCGCCCCCAGGACCTCCCCTCGCCTCAGAACGGGGGTGGTGCGTCGTGGGGGTCGGCGGTGGCGTCGTGGCTTTGCCCCGTGCCGGGTCGGGTGAGGTAGCGGTGGCCGGTGGGGGTGATCCACTCGAAGAGGCCGGGTTGGATCTGGCGCAGGCGGAAGTCGCCGTCGGTCTTGAGGCGGTGGTGGCGGTGGCACAGGGGTCCGAGGTTGTCGGCGTCGGTGCGGCCCAGGGGCGTGTCGGGGTCGGTTCCGGGTCGGGGGTGGAACTCCTCGGTGTGGTCGAGGTCGCAGCAGCGGGCCGGGACGGTGCACCCCGGTGCGGCGCAGGTGGCGTCGCGGGTGCGGACGAGCTCGGCCAGTGCGGTGGGTGGTCGGTAGCGTTCGCGGCCCACGTCCAGGACGCGGTCGGTGAGCGGGTCGGTGACGACCCGCTGCCAGACGCCGCCGGTGGCGAGTGCCCTGGCCCGGGTCGCGTCGAGGGGGCCGTGCCCGTCGAGGTGGGCGGGTTGGTCGTCCAGGCCGAGCAGGGTGGACGCAGCGATGGTGATGCGGACCTCGGCGCCCGGGCGGCCGGAGCAGCGGGTGCAGCCACGCCGCGCGGTGGGCGCGGCGGCGACGGTCGGCGGGTCGGGCGCGGTGGCGACGGTGCTGGTCTCGTTCCCGGTCGCGGTCCCGACCTCGGTGTCGGCGTCGGTCGTGGTCTCGGCCCCAGTGTGCGCGGCGGGTGCGGCGACCGGTGACGCCGCGTGCTCCCCGCCGGACACCCGGTGCGCGGTGGGCACAGCGCCCCGCTGAGCGGGGGCCTCGCTGCCGGACACCCGGTGCGCGGTGGGCGCGGCGGGCGCGGCGTCCGGCGGAGCCGGGGCCTCCTGGCCGGGCGCGGGGTGCGCGGCGGTCTCGCCGAGCGGGGTGAGGGTGGCGATCGGGATCGGCTCGACCGGGGGTGCGAGCACCGGCCCGTCCCGGTCGGAGAACCACGTCCCGTTCCACGCCCGTCTCGGCTGCGGCGGTTGCGGTGGGCCCGGGGTCAGCTGGACCTCGAACGCCGGCCCGTCGGATGCGGGCACGTCACCGACGACGAGGTCCCGGAGCCCGTCGGCCCGGAGCTGGTCCAGGGTGCGGGGGTCACCCAGGGCCTTCGCGGTCTTCGCGGCGTGGGTCAGCACCCCGTCGACGCGGATCGCGTCCTCGGCGTCGAGCACCAGCCACATGGACGCCATTCCGTCCGGCTGCGGCCGCGGGTGGCTGACCCTCCTGGTGCGCCGGGCGCGGTCGTGGCGGCCGGCGGCGCCCTCGGGGTCGAGCAACCGGACCTCCCGCTCGACCCGCTGTCGTAGCTGGGCGACCGAGCACTGGTGCGCGTCGGGCAGCACCGCGTCCTCCACCGCGTGCGCCACCTGGAAGGGCAGGTCCGCCAGCGTCGCGGCGAGGACCTGGGCTCTGGCGGCGTCGATGTGCCCGGCCTCCAGCGCCTCGTGGGTCTGCCCGAGCAGGCTGTCCAGGACGACCGCCCGGTGCACGGTCTTCGTCGCGGTGACCCGGGGCCACCCGAGCCGCATCGCCAGCTCGTCGCCGGCGACGCACGCCTGCGTCGGCGGCGCCCCCGCGAGCGGTGACCAGTCCGGGCGCATCTCCTCCCGCGAGGCGAGGACCGCGATGGCGTCGAGCATGGCGGCGTGCTGGTGGCTCTCCATGCGCGCCCGCGCCGCGACCACCTCCACCAGGACCGCCGAGGGCAGCACGTCCAGGTCCAGGCCCCGCAACCACGCGTCCAGCACCGGCCCGGGCGGGCAGGACCGGATCGCCTCGACCTGACGCTGCTCGCCCGTCCTCGGCGACCCACCGGTCGCCACCACGGGGTCCGGACCGAGGTCCGTCAGGCACGCCCCGTCGGGCCCGTAGACCGGCAGCACCACGGCGGCGACCACGTCGCCGTCCGGGTGTTCCTGCAGGTCAAGTGCCATGGAACAACGCTACCGGCGACCGCCCACACGACCCCGGCTCCGGGAGCCCGCCCTGGGGACGGCGCACGACCACGGCACCTGTGGACATGTCTCGGGAGACCCCGCGGGCTCAGCCCAGCGGGACCTCCCACGACAGCAGCGTCCCGCGGCCGCCGGGGGCGACCCCGAGCGAGAACGTCCCGCCGTGCTGCCGGGCGCGTGCGGCCAGGTTGCCCGTGCCGGACCGGCGGTCGCGCGTCGCGGGCAGGCCGACCCCGTCGTCCTCGACCTCGACGTGCACGGTGCCGAGCGGACCCGCGCCCCGGACCGTCACCCGCACCGCCACCGAGGACGCGTGCGCGTGCCGTGCGGCGTTCGCCAGGCCCTCGCGCACGACCGCGACGACGTCGTCGGTCCGGTCCGGGCCGATCCGCTCGTCGATCAGGTCCGCGACGATGTAGTCGCCGTCGGGCACCGACTCGCCGTCCAGCGTGACGATCAGCGACGGCGCGAAGCCCAGGCCGGTGCGGGCCAGCGAGGCCTCCCGGCGCAGCCGCTCGACGATGCCGGTCGCGGCGTCCGGGTCGCGCAGCGCGTAGACGATCTGGCGGATCTGCCGCACCGAGGCGTCGACGTTGTCCAGCGCCTCCTCGACGATGCTCGTGAGCTCGGAGGGGTCGACGCCGCGGGAGGACCGGCGGCGGACGGTCTCGAGCTGCATGCCGGTCGCGAACAGCTGCTGGATGGCCAGGTCGTGCAGGTCGCGCGCGATCCGCTCCCGCTCGTCGAGGAGGGCCGCCTGGTCCTGGGCGTGCCGCGCCTCGGCCAGCACGAACGCCAGCGCGGCCTGGGACGCGAACGACTCCGCGGTGTCGAGGTCGCCCTGGTCGAACGCCAGGGTGCCGACCTTGCGCAGCAGGATGAGCACGCCGACGCCGCGGCCGGAGGTCTGCAGCGGGGCGAACAGCGCGGAGCCGAACGCGCGCATCGCCGGCACGGTGATCCGGCTGGACCGCGCGAGCGAGTCGATGATCAGGCCCTGGCCGTCCTCCATGACGGACCAGGTGGGACCGCCGGGGGTGAGCTGCGCGCCGACCAGGGCGTCGGCGTTGTGCCCGTCGGCGAGCTCGATGAGCAGCTCCCCGCCCACGCCGGGCAGGGCGAGGGCGGCGGTGTCGGCGTCCGCGACGTCCCGGGCGGTCGCCGCGATGTGCGCGAGCGCGTCCTCCTCGTCGGCACCGGACAGCAGCATCGTGGTGATGTCCTGGCCCGCGCGCAGCCAGTGCTCCCGGCGGGCGCCCTCGGCGAACAGCTGGGCGTTCGCGACCGCGACACCGGCAGTCGCCGCGAGGGCGATCACCGCGGTGGCGTCCTTGTCGGTGAACCCGCCGTCCTTCTCGGACAGGTACAGGTACCCGAAGACCTGCTCCCGCACGCGCACGGCGGCGCCCAGGAACGAGCCCATCGCCGGGTGCTCCGCGGGCCAGCCCCGGAACGCGGGGTGCTCCGTCAGGTCCTCCAGCTTGAGGACGCCGTGCGCGGGGATGTGCCCGAGGACGCCCTGGGCGTGCGGCGGGTGGCCCATCATCGCGGCCGCGGCCGCGGGCACGCCGGTCTGGACGAAGGTGGTCGACTCGCCGCGGGAGTCGAGCACGTTGATCGCGCCGTACCGCGCGCCGGTCAGCTCGACAGACACCCGGACGAACCGCTCGAGCACGCCGGGCAGGTCGAGGCCGGAGGCGACGGACAGCACGGCGTCCAGCAGGTCGGCGAGCTCGTCGCCCGTCTCGGACGCGGTGCCGAGCTCCAGGTGCGAGCGGCCGCCGGGCTCCCGGACGTGGATCGTCGTGGTGGGGCCGGGGCCGTACGTCGGGGCGGCCACGCCGAGCGCCGCGGCGCGCCGCTCGGCCGCGGCGGCGTCCTCCGGCCGCGGGCC
>NZ_SZYE01000084.1 GCF_005239125.1 Cellulomonas hominis
GCCGGGACGAGGGCGTCGCCGGACCCGTCGCGCGCGACGGCCGCCGCGGCGGCGAGCGACGCGACCTCGCGGGCGCAGTCGGCGCACGCCGCGAGGTGCGCGCGCGCCGGGGCGTCGAGCGGCTCGCCGAGGGCGGCGAGCGCGAGGTCCTCAGGGTCGAGGTGCGGCACCGTCCACCTCCAACCGGTCGCGCAGCCGTTGCAGGCTACGACGGATGTGGCTCTTGACCGTGCCGAGCGGCAGGTCGAGGCGCCGGGCGATCTGGTCGTGCGTGAGGTCGTCGTAGAACGCCAGCGCGAGGATGGTGCGCTGCGGCTCGCCGAGCCGGTGCAGCTCGTCGACCACCACGACGTGGTCCGCCACCCGCGCGGCCTCGGGCTCGGGCTCGCGCGGGGCCCGGGCGGCGACGGCGCGCACGTCCCGGGCGTCGCGGGTGCGGCGGGCGAGCGCGTCGGCCACGGCGTTCCGGGTGATGCCGGTGAGCCACGCGCGCAGCGGTCCGCGGTCGGCGCGGTAGCCGGAGCGGCCGCGCCACGCGGCGACGAACACCTGCTGGGTGACGTCCTCGGCGTCGGCCGCCGACCCCAGGGTGCGCAGCGCCACGGTGTGCACGAACGCCGACCACCGCCGGTACGCCTCCGCGAGCGCCTGCTCGTCGCCGGCCTCGAACGCGCGCGCCACGGCCTCGTCGTCCCACTCGGACGGCGGGTGCAGGCGCGCGACGGGGCTGGGCAGGGCACGCCTCCTCGCGGGCCGGGTCCCGCCGCGGGGTGCGGGGGTCGCGGAGGCCATCATGCGCCGACCGGGGTGGCCGTGACCAGGACGTTGTCGACGTAGTGCCGCGAGTCCCGGTCGAAGGTGCCGCCGCACGTCACGAGCGCGAGCCGCGGCGGGCCGTCCGGGGTGAACACGTCCGGCCACCGCGCCTCGTCCTTGGGGAACCTGGTCACGGCGTCGACGGCGTACGTGCGGGTGCTGCCGTCGGCGAGCGTGACCTCGACGGCGTCGCCGGGCCGGGCGTCGACCAGGTGCACGAACGGCCCGGTCCCGCCGGACGCGATCGAGTCGACGTGCGCGGCCACGACGGTGGTGCCGGCGGGTCGCCGGGGTCGGGGCCGAACCGGCACCAGCCGCCGCGCTCGGCGAGCGGCGGGATCCCCATCTGCCCGTCCGGGGCGACGCCGACCGGGTCGACGGGGACGTCCACGTCGCGGCCCGGGATGGCGACCCGCACCGGCGCGGTCGGCGACGGGGCCGCGGCCGGCGGCGGCGTGGCGGGGACGACGGGCACGGGCGGGGTGGTCGGCGACGGCGTGGCCGTGCCCGACGTCGTCGCCGGGGACGTCACCACCTCCACCGCGCCCTGCCGCTCCGAGCCCGGGAACGCCCCCGCCAGCCCCGCCGCCGCCAGCCCGAGCAGGACGACGGCGAGGAGGGTCCCGACCACGCCCCGGGGGCAGCGGCGTGGCCGGGGGCCGGGGTCGGTGGGTGGCACGGTGCCTCCGGGTCGGGACGCGGGGGCTGGACCGGGGCGCGGGCGGCGGGGACGACGCACCCGCGCCCCGGCCGTCTCAGCGGCGGTCGTGGACGCTGCGCGGGCCCGCCGCGCGGGCCGCACGGCCCCGGCGACCGCGACCATCGCCAGCAGCGTCGCGGACGCGACCCACGGCGCCGTGGAGCCCTGCTCGGCCGCCGTACCGAGCTCGCCGGACGGCACGCCGCCCGGGGCCGAGTGCAGCCCGCTCCCCGTCGGCGGAGGCGTGGGCGGCTGACACCCCCTCTACCGCGCACGCACCCGGCGCGGATGCACCGGGCGCGCAGGAACCTGGAGGGTTCGTCCCCGTCCGCCCTCGCGGACCCGGTGCCGCGGCCGCGGCGTCCCGGCCCTACCGCAGGAAGCCCGTCACCACGTCGTGCAGCGCGGCCGTGGTCAGCGCGAGGCTCGCCACGTCCACGCGCTCGTCGTCGCCGTGGAACAGCCCGCGCCACGTGCCCGCGTCCCACGCCGGCGACAGCAGGCCGAAGCCGTAGGCCGGCACGCCGCGGCGCCGGTAGAACCGCCCGTCGGTGCCCCCGGTGCCGAGCGTCGGCAGGACCGGCGCCCCGCCGGTGCGGTCGCCCACCGCCTTCTCGATGACCCGGTACAGCTCGGTGTCGGTCGGCGACAGGGACGGCTCGCCCCACCGGTCGCCCTCGACCACGACGTGCGGCGCGAGGTCGCCCACCGCCTCGGCGAGCAGCGCGTCCACGTCCGCGGGGCGGGCGCCGGGCAGCACCCGGATGTCGAGCGTGATCTCCGCGCGCCCCGGGATGACGTTCGGCTTGCCGCCGGCGTGCAGCACCGTGGGGGCGACCGTGGTGTGCGTCGTGGCGTGCGCCACCGGGGCGATCGCGCCGAGCAGCGGCAGCGCCTCGTCGAGCTGCTCCGGGTCCAGGGCCGCCTCCCGGACGTCCGCCGGCAGGTCGAGCGCGTCGACGTACCGCCGCCACAGGTCGCCGATCACGACCGGGCCGCGCAGCGCCGCGATCCGCCGCACCGCCTCCGCGGCGAGGACGATCGCGTTCCGGCTCCCCCACGGGCCCGAGCCGTGGCCGGGCGTGCCGGCGACCCGCAGCCGCCGGCCGGCGCCGCCCTTCTCCCCGACGGCGAGCGTGCGGTGCGCCCCGACGGGGACGCCGCCCGACTCCGTGAGCACGTGGTCGGCCCGCACCAGGTCCCAGCGGTGCGTCGTCAGCCAGTCGACGCCCCAGACGCTGCCGTGCTCCTCGTCCGCGACGGCGGCGAGCAGCAGGTCGCCCGACAGCGGGACGCCGGCGGCCGCGACCGCCCGGGTCACCACGGCGTACGCGGCCGTCAGCCCGAGCATGTCGATCGCGCCCCGCCCCCACACCCAGCCGTCGACCAGCTCGCCGCCGAACGGGTCGCGCGTCCAGCCGTCCGGCTCGACCGGGACGACGTCGGTGTGCCCGAGGAGCCCGAGCGACGGCGCACCCGGGACGCGGCCCTCGATGCGGGTGACGAGCGACGCGCGGCCGGGCTGCGGCTCGACGACCTCCAGGTCCAGCCCGGCGCCGTCCAGGTAGTCCGCGATCGTCCGGGCGTTGCGGATCTCCTGCCCCGACTCGACGGTGCCCTCGTTCACGCAGGCGTTCCGGATCAGCGCCTGCAGCAGCTCGGTGGTCTCGCCGGCCAGGCGGTCGGCGTCGGGCAGGGCGGTCACCGGGTCTCCTCGGGGGTGGCGCGGGCTGCGCGGGCGCCGGTCGGGCGGCCGGCGGAGGCGAGTGGGGCCGACCGCGCGCGGCGCCCCGGGATCGCCGCGACGAGCTCGCGGGTGTACTCCTGCCGCGGGTCGAGCAGGATCTGCTCGGCGGTGCCCTGCTCGACGAGCCGGCCGTCGTGCAGCACGCCGACCTGGTCGGCGACCCGCCGGACCACCGCCAGGTCGTGCGAGATGAACAGGTAGGTCAGGCCGTGCTCGGCCTGGAGCCGGACCAGCAGGTCGAGGATCTGCGCCTGCACGGACACGTCGAGCGCCGACACCGGTTCGTCCAGCACCACCAGGTCCGGGCGCAGGGCGAGCGCGCGGGCGATCGCCACCCGCTGCCGCTGCCCGCCCGAGAGCTCGCGCGGGCTCCGCCGGGCGGCGTCGGCGGGCAGGGCGACGTCGGCGAGCAGCTCGCGCACCCGGTCGGCGCGCTCGGCCCGTGTGCCGACGCCGTAGGCGCGCAGCGGCTCCGCGATCACCTCGGCGACCGTGAACCGCGGGTCGAGCGACGCGTACGGGCTCTGGTAGACGACCTGGAACCCGCGGCGCAGCCGGCGCAGGGTCTCGCCGCGCGCGCCGGTGACGTCCTCGCCGCGGAACCGGACCCGGCCCGCGGTGGGCTGCTCCAGGTGCAGGGCGAGGCGGGCGGTCGTGCTCTTGCCGGAGCCGGACTCGCCCACGAGGGCGTACGTCGTCCCGCGGTCGACGCGCAGGCTCACGCCGTCGACGGCGACCAGCGAGCGGGCGCCCGCGGCGCCGCGCGGCCGCGGGAACTCCTTGCGGACGTCGACCAGCTCCAGCACCGGCACGACCTCGGCGGCCGGCACCGCGGGGGCCCCGGTCGCGGTCGCCGTCGGCGCGGACGGCACCGCCGCCCCGCCCGCCGCACCCGGCGACGCCGCCACCAGCCGCCCGTCCGCGAGGCTCGGCGCCGCCGCGATCAGCTGCCGCGTGTACGGGTGCCGCGGGTCCCCGAGCACCTCGTGGGCGTTGCCCTCCTCGACCACCACCCCGTTCTCCAGCACGACGATCCGGTCGGCCCGGTCCGCGGCGACCCCGAGGTCGTGCGTGATGAGCAGCAGCGCCGTCCCGCGGTCCCGGACCAGCGTCTCCAGGTGGTCGAGAATCCGCCGCTGGACGGTGACGTCGAGGGCGCTGGTGGGCTCGTCGGCGACGACCAGCCGGGGCCCCGCAGCGATCGCGATGGCGATGAGCACCCGCTGCCGAAGGCCGCCGGACAGCTGGTGCGGGTACTGCCGGGCGCGCGCCGCGGGGTCGGGGACCCCGGCCTGCTCCAGCAGGGCGACCGCGCGGCGGCGCGCCTCCCGGCGCCGGGCCAGCCCGTGGATGACCAGGACCTCGGCCACCTGGTCGCCGACGCGCTGCACCGGGTTGAGCGACACGGTCGGGTCCTGCGGGACCAGCCCCACCTCGCGGCCGCGGACCGCCTGCCACTCGCGCTCGGTCAGGTCGGACACGTCCCGACCGCCGAGCCGGATCCGCCCGCCCGTGGCCGCGCCGCCGCGGGCCAGCAGGTGCAGCGCCGCGTGCGCGGTGGTGCTCTTGCCGGACCCGGACTCGCCGACCAGCGCGACCACCTCGCCGGGGCGGACCCGCAGGTCCACCCCGCGCACGGCCCGGTACACCTGGCCGTCCCGGGTGCGGTAGCCGACCTCGAGGCCCTCGACCTCGAGCACGGGCGTCGCGTCGGCCCCGGCCGGGGCGGCGGCCCGGTCCTCCTGCAGCTGCGTCACTGGTCCTCTCCCGTCGTCTCGAGCGCCCGCGCGACCCGGTTGGCGGACAGCACGACCGCCACGATCACGAGCCCGGGCAAGGTGGTGAGCCACCAGGCGGTGGCGAGGTAGTCGCGGCCGCCGGAGATCAGCGCCCCCCACTCCGGGGTGGGCGGCGGAGTGCCGTAGCCGAGGAAGCTCAGCGCGGACACCGCCAGCACCGCGCCGCCGAACTCCAGCGCGACCAGCGCGAGCACCGGCCCGGCGGAGTTGGGCAGCACGTGCCGGCCCAGGACGGACCACCACCGGGCGCCCGAGGCGCGCGCGGCCTCGACATAGACCGAGGTCGACGTGCGCAGCACCTCGGCGCGCATCACGCGGGCGAACGTCGCCACGGCCCCGACGCCGACCGCGACCGCGATCTTGGTGGGCCCGGTGCCGAGCGCGGTGATGATCGCGAGCGACAGCAGGATGCTGGGCACCGCGAGCAGCACGTCGACCGCGCGGCCCACGACGTCGTCCACCCAGCCGCGCAGGAACCCGGCCAGCAGCCCGAGGGCCGACCCGACCACCAGCCCGACGACGACCGCGAGCGCCGTGGTCCGCAGGGACAGCGAGGCGCCGTGCACGACGCGCGTCCACACGTCGCGGCCCAGGTGGTCGGTGCCGAACAGGTGCTCGGGGGACGGCGCCAGCAGCCGGTCGGCGGGCACGCCGGTGATCGGGTCGCCGGACGCGAACACAGCCGGCGCGGCGGCCCAGGCGGCGACGAGCAGCAGCACCAGCCCCGCGAGCACCAGCCCCGGGCGCCGGAGCAGATACCGCCCCGCCCGCGCGGCCCACGGGCCGGCGGACCCGGCGCGCCGCGCCCGCCCGTGCCGCAGGATCGACCGGGCGTCCTGGCGGTCCGCGATCTCGATCTCGTCGGGGGTGCGGGTGGTCGTGGCGGTCACGCGGCCACCGCCTTCCGGGTCGGGGCCTGCTCGATGCGCGGGTCCAGCAGCGGGTAGAGCAGGTCGACGACCAGCGTGGTGACGACGAACACGAGCGCCGAGAGCACGACGACCGCGAGCACCACCGGCACGTCCTGGGTGTTGACGGACTGCACGGTGAGCCGCCCGAGCCCGACCCGGGAGAAGACGGTCTCGGTGACGACCGCCCCGCCGAGCAGCCCGCCCACCAGGACGCCGAGCATCGTGAACGCCGGGATCGCCGCGTTGCGCAGCGCGTGCCCGAGCTGCACCCGGAGCCGGCCGGCCCCCTTGGCGCGGGCGGTCTCGACGTACGGCTCGCCGAGCGTGCCGCGCAGGCTGCGGGACAGCACCTGCGCGAGCTGCGCGCCGGGCGGGATCGCGAGGGTCACGGCGGGCAGCACCAGGCTCTGCCAGCCGGAGTTGCCGATCGCGGGCAGCAGGCCGGCGCGGAACGACAGCCACTGCAGCAGGACGAGCCCGATGAAGAACGTCGGCAGCGCGACCCCCACCGGCGGCAGCGCCGACAGCACCTGGCGCAGCCACCGGCTGCGCGGCAGCACGCTGGCCACCGCGAGCGCCGTGCCGCCGAGCACCGCGAGCGTCAGGGCGACGCCCGTGAGCAGCAGCGTCTGGGGCAGCGCCTGCGCGACCAGGGTCCCGGCCGGCGCCCCCGACTGGTACGACGGCCCGAGATCGAGCCGGACCGCACCCCAGAGGGCGTCGGCGTACTGGACCAGCACCGGCCGGTCCAGCCCGTACCGGGCGCGCAGGTCGTCCAGCAGGGCCGGGTCGACCGACGCCACCTCCCCGCCCGACCCGGCGGCCAGCGCCGCCGGGTCGCTCGGGAGCAGGTAGAGCACGAAGAAGGCGATGGTGAACGCGGCCCAGAGCACGAACAGCCCCTGGGCGGCGCGTCGCGCGACGTACCGGGCCATCAGGACGGGTCCACCCACGCGCCGTAGAAGTCGAGCCGGCTGGAGCCCTCGAACGTGAGCCCGTGCACGCGGTCGGCGGCGGCGATCGTGGTCGACAGCTCGTAGACCGGGATGGCGTGGCCGTGCTCGACCAGCAGGCGGGAGGCCTCCTCGATCAGCTGCCCGCGCTCGTCGGGGTCGGTGGCCGCGGCGGACCGGTCGAGCAGGTCGTCGACCTCCTCGGCCGGGCGGTCGTTGATGTTGCGCGCGTTCGCCGAGAAGATCAGCCGCAGCACGTCCGGGTCCGACCGGGTGAGGTTGTAGTAGTCGAAGTCGAAGTCGCCGCTCTCCTTGATGGCGGTCGACTCGGCGATCTCGACGTGCTGCAGCTGCAGGTCCACGCCGATCTGGCGCAGCTGCTGCTGCACGAGCTCCAGCGGCGCCGGGTCCTGCCAGAACGTGACGGTGGTCGACAGCCTCTGTCCGTCCTTCTCCCGGATGCCGTCGTCGCCGACCAGCCAGCCCGCGTCGTCCAGCAGCTCCTCGGCGCCGTCGGGGTCGTGGGCGAGCAGGTCGCCCAGGTCCGCGGCGAGCGGGGTGGAGTGGGAGAGCACGCCGGTCGCCGCCTGGTCGCGCTCGGTGAGGACGGTGTCGACGATCTGCTGCCGGTCGATGCCCTTCGAGATGGCGACCCGCACGGCCTCGTCGGACGCGAGCGGGCTCGACTCCTTCGGGAACAGCTGGTATGCCACGCCGGGGTTGGCGCGCTGCTGCAGCCAGAACCCGTTGCCGTCGAACTGCGGCTGGTCGACGGCCGCGATCGCCGCGGTCGCGTCGATCTGGCCCGAGGCCAGGCTGCCGGCGCGCACCGACGACTCCGGGATGACCTGGTACGTCACGGTGTCGAGGTAGGCCTCGCCGGTGTGCTCGTCGGCCTCCGACGACCAGTCGTAGCCGCGCACCTTCGTCAGGACGATCTCCTGGTCCTGGGTGTACGACTCGACCTGGAACGGGCCGGACCCCACGTAGTCGCCGGCGCAGCGCTCCTCGGGCGTGAGGTCCGCCGAGGCGGGTGACAGCAGGCCGAGGGAGAACGTCGAGGTGGCCTGGAGGAACTGGGCGCTCGGCTGGGCGAAGTCGACGGTGAGCGTCTGCGGGTCCGCGACCGTCGTGCCCTCGTATCCCACCAGGTACTGCGAGCCCAGCGACGCCGTCGCGCCGAGGGCGACGATCGCGTCGAAGTTCGTCTTCACCGACTCCGCGTCGATCGGGGTGCCGTCCGCGTAGGTGGCGCCCTCGCGCAGGTGGAACGTGTAGCTCGACGCGTCGTCGCCGACCTCCCAGCTCTCGGCGAGCCACGGCACGATCTCGCCGGTGTCCGGGTCCTGCGCGGTGAGCGAGGCGACGGTCTGCCGGGCGACGGCGATGGCGTCGTTGTTGCCGACCTGCTGCGGGTCGATGCACCGGGAGTCGACCGTGATCGCGAACCGGAGGTCGCCGCCGGTGACGGGCTCGGCGTCCGCGCCGGTCGAGGCGTCGCCGGAGCCGCCGCCGGTCCCGCCCGAGGAGCAGGCGGCGAGCAGCAGGGCGGTGGTGGCGAGCGTGGCCGCGGCGGCGGGGCGGGCGCCCCGACGTCGGGTGGGCGTGGTCATCGGTGCTCCTGGGGTGGGTGGGTCGGGGGTGGTGAGTCGGCGCGGCGGGTCAGCCGGCGACGGGCACGGGGGCCTGCGCCGCGTGGTCGACGGCGGTGAAGCCGGCGGCGCGGCGGGGGTCGGCGGCGCTCCACAGGTCGGTGCGCACCTCGGCGCGGACCAGCGGCGCGACCTCCTCGGCGAACCGACGCAGCACGTCCTCCTGCTCCGCGGGGTCGAGCAGGTGGTTCACGGAGACGGACTGCAGGACGTGCCCGTAGGTCGCGTGGTAGTCGAGGATCTTCTCGGCCACCCGCTCCGGCGAGCCGACCAGGGCGGGGCCGCGCTCGACGGCCTCCTCCAGCGTGCGGAAGGACGGCGCCCTCCCCACGGCGTCGGCGCCGTGGCCCCGACGGGCGGCGGCGTCGACCTGTCCCTGGTACAGCGGCCGGTACTGCGCGACGGCCGCCTCGGTGGTGTCCGCGAGGAACAGCCCGCCGGAGCCGGCGCCGACGTACGCGCCGGCCGGGTCGTGGCCGTGCGCGGCGTACCGCTCGCGGTAGTGGTCGAGCAGCACCGCGTAGTTCTCCCGCGGCTGCAGGGCGTTGGCGGTGACGACGGGGTCGCCCCACCGCGCGGCCAGCTCGACCGCGAACCGGGAGGTCGCCGAGCCGTGCCAGATCCGGAACGGCCCGGCGTACGGCCGCGGGAGCGTGGTCGCGTGCTCCAGGCGGTGCCGGTGCCGGCCCTCCCAGGTCACGTCCTCCTCGGACAGCAGCAGCCGGAGGAGCTCGTAGTTCTCCTCGAGGTACTCGTACTGCCGGGCGAGGTCGAGGCCGAGCAGCGGGTACTGCAGCACCTCGTTGCCCTTCCCGATGACGATCTCCAGCCGCCCGCGGGACAGCTGGTCGACGGTCGCCAGGTCCTCGGCGACCCGCACGGGGTCGAGCAGGGACAGCACCGTGACGCCCGTCGACAGCAGGATCCTGCTGGTCGAGGCGGCGATCGCCCCGAGGATCACGGTGGGGGCCGACGACAGGACGTCACCGGCGTGCCGCTCCCCCACGGCGAACGAGTCGAAGCCGAGCTCCTCGGCCAGGACGGCGTGCCGCACGGTGCGGGCCAGCCGGTCGGCCGGCGGCACCGCCTCGCCCGTGACGGGGTGCGGCGGGTTGAAGACGATGTCGAGCAGCTGGAAGCGCACGGGCCGGCCCCCGGTCAGGCCGCGGCGGACGACGTGGCGGCCTCGCGGTCGCGCGCGGCGACGCCCTCGCGCACCAGCGGGATGACGTACCGGCCGAAGTCGACCGCGTCGTCCAGCAGGTCGTAGCCGCGGGCCGAGATGACCCGGACGCCGAGGTCGTAGTACGCCAGCAGCGCCTCGGCGACCTGCTCCGGCGTGCCGACCAGCGCGTTCGAGTTGCCCGCGCCACCGGTGGCCCTGGCCGTGGCGGTCCACAGCACCGAGTCGTACCGCTCGCCCTGCGCGGCGATCTCCAGCAGCCGCTGGGAGCCCGCGTTCTCCGGGGCGTCGACCGGGTGCCGCGTGCTGAGCACGCCGCCGAGCGCGGCCTTGCGCGCCTCGATCGCGCCGAGCACGCGGTGGGCCTTCTCCCAGGCCAGCTCCTCGGTCGGCGCGATGATCGGCCGGAACGCGGCGTGGATGCGCGGCGGCGTCGCACGGCCCGCGGCGGCGGCCTCGGCGTGCACCCGGTCGATCTGCTCCCGGGTGCGGTCCAGCGGCTCGCCCCAGACGGCGTAGATGTCCGCCTCCGCCGCACCGACCCGGAACGCCGCGTCGGAGGACCCGCCGAACGAGACGGTCGGCACGTGGCCGTCGACCGGCTTGGTGTCCAGGTGGAAGTCGGCGAAGTCGTAGAACCGGCCGTGGTGGTCGAACGGCTCGGTGGACGTCCACGCCCGCTTGACGATCTGGATGTACTCCTGGGTGCGGGCGTACCGCTCGTCCTTGGTCAGGGTGTCGCCCTCGCGGCCTTGCTCGTGGTCGTTGCCGCCGGTGATGAAGTGGACCGACAGCCGCCCGCCGGACAGCTGGTCGAGCGTCGCGAACGTCTTGGCGGCGTAGGTCGGGTACGAGACGTTCGGCCGGTGCGCGAGCAGCAGCTCGATGGAGTCGAGGCGGGACGCGACGTACGCGGCGAGGGCCGCCGGCTCCGGCCCGGCCGAGCCGTAGGCGAACAGGACCCGGGTCCAGCCGTGGTCCTCGTGCGCCCGGACGATCCGCTCCAGGTAGCGGGGGTCGAACGGGCGGGTCGTGGCGGCGCGCGTCTCGGACGCGTCGTTGGTGGTGGCGATGCCGAGGAACTCGACGGGCATGGTGGGGTGCTCCTTCGCTTCTCTCGCCGAGAGAGGGCCTGCGCGCCGAGAGAGGTCCGTCGCGGGTCCTCCCTCGGCCGGGAGGTCCTGTCTCGGCGGCACGGGCGGGTCGGTGGGGGTCAGGCGGGGGCGTCGGTCGGCGGCTCGGCGGGGAGGCCGGCGTCGCGCCAGGCAGGGAAGCCGCCGTCGACGTGCGACACGGTGTAGCCGCGGGCCGCCAGGGCCTCGGCGACCGGGCGGGAGCCGTTCTCCGAGCCGCACACCACGACGACCGGGGTGTCGATCGAGATCACCGGCGCGTGCGCGGGGCCGAACAGCGCGTCGAGGTCCGTGCGGTCCAGCAGGGTCGAGCCCGGGATCTCGCCGTGCGACGCGCGGCCGCCCGCGGAGCGGACGTCGACGAGCAGGGCGCCGCGGCCCAGGTCGCCTCGGGGGTGGCGGGCGCCGGCGTCGTGGGCGCGGGCGTGG
Organism: Cellulomonas hominis; assembly: GCF_005239125.1. Lineage (GTDB taxonomy): Bacteria > Actinomycetota > Actinomycetes > Actinomycetales > Cellulomonadaceae > Cellulomonas > Cellulomonas hominis_A. Next base: position 11,324 of record NZ_SZYE01000084.1, read on the forward strand.
TGGGTGTGCTGGTCATGGCGGGCTCCTTCAGGGGACGAGGGCGAGGGCGGGGCGGTCGGTGCCGGCGGGCGGGGCCGCGGGCGCGACGCCCCAGGCCTCGGCGAGCAGCGCGAACGACCGCCGGGCGTCGGCGGGGTCGTGCGTGGCCGTGGTGACGAGCAGCTCGTCGGCGCCGGTGACGCGCTGCAGCGTCGCCAGCCGGTCGACGACGTGCCCGGGGGCGCCGACGACGCGGGTGTCGACCCGGTCGGCGACGAGGGCGCGCTCCTCGGCGTCGCGCGCCTCCCACGGCACGGCGTCGTCGGGGTGCGGGTAGGCGATCGCCCCGGCGGCGCCGCGGCGGATGGACAGCACCCAGTCGGCGAACGGGGTGGCGAGCGCCCGGGCGCGGGCGGTGGTCTCGGCGACCAGCACGTCGGCCGACACCACCACGTACGGCCGGTCGAGCACCCCCGGGCGGAAGGCCGCGCGGTAGGCGGCGATCGTGTCGAGGGTGGTGGCCGGGCTGACGTGGAAGTTCGCCGCGATCGGCAGGCCGAGCTCGCCGGCGACCCGGGCGCTCTCCCCCGCCGAGGAGGCGAGCACCCAGAGGTCGAAGTCGGCGCCCTCGACCGGTGGCGCCACGTGCCGGGTGCCGTCGGCCTCGGCGTAGTCCCCGGCGCGCAGGCCGAGGACCAGGCCGAGCTCGTCGCGGAACGCCGCCGGGGTGCGGGAGGCCCCGACGACGCGCTTCTGCGCGAGCAGCCGCTCGCGCAGCACGGAGTCGGAGCCGTCGACCGGCGGGGCACCGGGGACGTGCAGGCCGTCGACGACGCGGGGGCCGAGGACCGGCCGCGCCGCGGGCGCCGGGGCGACGGCCGCCGGCTCCGTGGCCGGCCCGTCCGGAGCCGACCGCGGCGGCGTGAACGCCCGGCCCAGACCCAGGTCGACCCGCCCCGGGTGCAGCGCGGCGATGGTGCCGAACTGCTCGGCGGCGACCAGCGGGCTGGTGGTGCTGAGCAGCACCGCCCCCGACCCGACGCGGATCCGCTCGGTGCGGGCCGCGACGGCGGCGGCGAGCACCGCGGGCGACGCGGAGCCGACGCCCGGGGACAGGTGGTGCTCGGCGTACCAGACCCGGCGGTAGCCGAGCCGGTCGAGGTCGACGGCCAGGTCGACGGCCGCCCGCACGGCCTCGGCGCCGGTGCCGCCCGCGGGGACGACCGCGAGGTCGAGCACGGACAGCGGGACGCGGGGGTTCTCGGACATGGTTCTCCTCCGGGGGTGGTGCGGGCGGGCCGTCGGCGGTCAGGACGTCCGGGGCAGGCCGGGCGGGTTGGTGACGGGCGCGTCGATCGCCTCGGCCTCGAGGCCCCAGCGCTCGAGGACCTGCTCGTAGCTGCCGTCGTCGAACGCGCCCTGCAGGGCGGCGGTGACGGCGTCGGCCCAGCCGCTGCCCTTGAGCGTGGTCACGGCGATCTGCGCGGTGTCCGGCCAGCCGCCGTTGAGCGTCCCGACCACGGTGAAGTCCTGCGGCGAGACCTTGGCCTTGTACGCGGCGGTGGCGTTGGGGCCGAACGAGACGTCGATCCGGCCGGACTGCAGCGCGAGGATGGTGTCGCCGTCGTTCTCGAAGTACTCGACCTGCACGGGATCGAGGCCGGCGGCCTGGTTCTCCTCGTCCCAGGCGAGCAGGATCTTCTCCTGGTTGGTGCCCGACCCGACGGCCACGGTGAGGCCCGCGATGTCGGCCGGCTCGTCGATCGCGGTGATGTCGCTGCCGGCCTTCACCAGCCAGCCGAGCTCGTCGTCCCGGTAGGACGAGAAGTCGAACAGCTCCTTGCGCTCCTCGGTCACGGTGACGTTGGAGATGGTGGCGTCGACGTCGCCGGACTGGACCGCGAGCGGCCAGTCGGCCCAGGCCTTCACCTGGAGGTCGAGGTCCTTGCCGAGCGCGTCGGCGACCAGCTGGGCGATGTCGGTCTCGTTGCCGATCGGCGTCTGGTCGTCGTCGGCGAGGAACGCCAGGGGCGCGACGTAGGCGCTGACGGCGACGGTGAACGTGTCCTGCTCCGCGAGCCCGGGCGGCAGCAGCGCGATCGCGGCGGGGTTCTCGGCGGTGTGGATGCGGTCCTGCTCCGGGCTGGTGCCCACCTCGAGGCCGGCGGCCTCGGCCGCGTCCTGGAGGTCGCCGCCGCCGGCCTCGGCCGCGTCGGAGGTCCCGCCGCAGGCGGCGAGCAGGGCGAGGACGGGCACGAGCGCCAGGGCGGCGTGCGGGCGGCGGCGGGAGCCGGGCGGGCGGGTGCGGGTCGTGCGCATGGCGGGTGGCCTCTCGGGAGGGTGGTCGGCGCGGGCGGTGGGCGCGCGCCGGGCGGGACGGGTCAGCGGACCTTGTCGAGGAACGCGCGGGTGCGCGGGTGCGCGGGGCTGCCGAGCACCCGGGCCGCGGGGCCCTGCTCGACCACGACGCCGTCGTCCATGAACACGACGGTGTCGGCGACGTCGCGGGCGAACGCGACCTCGTGGGTGACGACCACGAGCGTGGTGCCGTCGTGGGCGAGGTCCCGGATCACGCCGAGCACCTCCCCCACGAGCTCGGGGTCGAGGGCGGACGTCGGCTCGTCGAACAGCAGCAGCGCCGGCTTCACGGCGAGCGCGCGGGCGATCGCGACCCGCTGCTGCTGGCCGCCCGAGAGCTGCCGCGGCCGGGCGTCGGCCTTGTCCGACAGCCCCACCCGGGCGAGCAGCGCGCGGGCCTCGGCCTCCACCTCCGCCCGCGGGCGCCCCTGGGCCGAGACGGGCGCCTCGACGACGTTCTCCAGGGCCGTCAGGTGCGGGAACAGGTGGAAGTTCTGGAACACGAAGCCGATCCGGGTGCGCTGGCGCAGCACGTCGCGCTCGGTGAGCTCGCGCAGCACCTCGCGGCGGCGCCGGCCCCAGCCCGCGCGCCGGCGGGCGTAGCCGATGACCTGGCCGTCCAGGGCGACGAACCCGCGGTCCGGGCGCTCCAGGTGGTTCACCAGGCGCAGCAGGGTCGACTTGCCGGAGCCGGACGGGCCGAGGATCACGGTGACCTCGCCCGGGCGGACCTCCAGGTCGACGCCGCGCAGCACCTCGAGGGTGCCGTACGACTTGGACAGGCCGTGGACCCGGAGGTGGCCGCCGGCGGGGGCGCGGGTCGCGGCGGGCGCCGCGGCCGGGGCCGCGGCGGGGGCGGGGAGCACGCTGGTCATCGGGAGCCTCCGGTGTCGGTGCGGGGTGCGGTCCGGGTGAGGTGGCCGCGGCGGGCGCCGGCCAGGAACGTGGGCGGCAGGTCCGCGGGCAGCGGGCGCCCGGTCAGCCGGGCCGCGGCGACGGCGACCGTCCAGCGCAGCCGCTGGAGCGGGGTCGGCGGCAGCGTGCGCAGCGCGCCGCGGGCGTAGTACCGCTCGAGGTAGTACTGGGCGACCGTGAGCACGGTGGTCGTGAGCAGGTACCAGATCGCGGCGACGATCAGCAGCGGGACCACCCGCTGGTTCCGGCCGTAGATGACGCCGACCGTGTAGAACAGCTCGCCGTAGGCCAGCACGTAGACGACCGACGTGCCCTTGAGCAGCCCGATGATCTCGTTCACCGACGTGGGCACGATGGTGCGCATCGCCTGCGGCAGCACGATCCGCCACTGCTGCCGTCCCCGCGGGAGGCCGAGCGCGGCCGCGGCCTCGTGCTGGCCCTGGTCGACCCCGAGGATGCCGGCGCGGACGATCTCCGCGGAGTACGCGGCCTGCGACAGCCCGAGCCCGAGCACCGCGGCGCCGAACTTGTCGACGACGTCGAGGGTGTCGAACTGCAGCCACTCCGGGCCGAACGGGACGCCGATCGACAGCTGCGGGTAGAGGTAGGCGAGGTTGTACCAGAGCAGCAGCTGCAGGATCAGCGGCACGGACCGGAACACCCAGGAGTACGCCCAGGAGACCGACTGCAGCAGCGGGGACCGGGACAGCCGCATCAGGGCGAGGACGGTGCCGAGCCCGAAGCCGATCACCGCCGCGACGGCGGTGAGCCGCACGGTCGCCCACACGCCCTGGAGCACGGACGGCCAGGTCAGGTACTGCGCGACGACGTCCCACTCCCACTGCGGGTTGGTGAGCAGCGAGCTGGCGACCATCGCCACCAGGACGGCCACGCCGGCGGTGGCGACCCAGCGGCCCGGGTGCCGGGCGGGGAGGACGGGCAGGTCGGCGAGGGCGCCGGCGTCGACGGCCGGAGCGGGGGCGGCGCCGGTCGCGGGGGCGGGCGTCGTGGTCGCGGCGCTCACCGGGCGAGCCACTTCTCGAAGGCGTGCGGGACCAGGTCGCCGGGGTACGCGGCGGGCTCGAACAGCGGGGTGTAGCCGGCCGCGAGGTACAGCTGCACGGCCTCCGGCTGCTTCGGGCCGGTGGTCAGGTAGAGCCGCGGGTAGCCGGCCGCGGCGGCGCGGGCCTCGAGCTCGGCGAGCACCACGCGGCCCAGGCCCCGGCGGCGGTGCGCCGCGTGGGTCCAGATCCGCTTGAGCTCGGCGGTCCGCACCGCGGGCGCGCCCGCGGCGTCCCGGGCGGCGGTGTCGGCGAGCCGGGCCGGCTCGCCGTGCTCCGGCTCCCAGCGGCGGCGGAACGCCCCGCCCGCGACCGGCGCACCGTCCTCCAGCACGAGCACCAGGGCGCCGTGCGGCGGGGCGAACTCCTCCGCCCCGTGGTGCGCCAGCTCGTCGCGCAGCTCGGCCGGCGAGAGCAGGCCCCGGTACCGGGTGCTGTACTCGTGCGCCAGGCCGTCGAGCAGCGGGCCGACCAGCGGGTCGTCCAGCCGCGCGGCGCGCACGCTGAGCCGCGCCGGGTCGAGCGGGGCCGGAGCGAGCGGGGCCGGGTCGAGCGGGGCGGGGTCGAGCGGGGCCGGGTCGGGCACCGGCACCCGCAGCGGGGTCGTGGTCATCGGGTCACCTCGGGGTCGGTCGGTCGGGTGCGGCGGCGGACGGGGTGCGGTGGCGCGGCCGTCAGGTCAGGGCGAACGGGGCGGCGGACCAGGGGGCCTCGGCGGGCAGGGCCCGGGCGCCGCCGACCCCGCCCCGCGCGGCG
>NZ_SZYE01000085.1 GCF_005239125.1 Cellulomonas hominis
CCCGCGCCGCGCCCGCGCCGCGCGGGCCGCGCCCCGCGCCGCCGAGGTCGCAGAACCTGCGGGGTTCCCGCGCCCGGAAGCCCGCGCCTTCTGCACGTTCGGCGAGGGTGCCCCGCGAGAGGTCGCGTGCGGCGGGGTCAGAGGGCGGTCGCGCGGCGGAGGGTCACGAACGACACGAGCGCCGCGCCGACCGCCACGACCGCGCCGAGCGCCGCCGCGTGCTGGGTGCCCGCGTCGAACGCCAGGCGCGCCGACTCGAGCAGCGCCTCCCCCGTGCCCCCGCCGACCTCGCCGGCCACCCCGGTCGCGCCGCCGAGGGTCTCGCCCGCGGCGTGCGCCTGGTCGGTCGTCAGCGTCTCCGGCAGCACCACCCGCGCCCGGTAGGTCGCGTTGAGCACCGAGCCCAGGATCGCGACGCCCAGCGTGGTGCCGAGCTCGTAGGCCGTCTCGGAGATCGCCGACGCGGCGCCGGCCTTCTCCGGCGGGACGGCCGTGGTGATCTGGTCGTTGGTCAGCGTCTCCGCGAGGCCGACGCCGAGGCCCATCACCACGAACGTCACCGCGACGGTGACGGGCGTCGGCACGTCGCCGACGAGGGTGAGCACGCCGTAGCCGACGGCGGCCAGCAGGAAGCTCGACCCGATGAGCACGCCCGGCCGGACGTACCGCACGAGCCGCACGGCGAGCAGGCCCGCGGCGACCGACGCGACCAGCCCCGGCAGCAGCACCAGGCCCGCGTCCATCGGGCTGAGCCCGGCCGCGAGCTGGAGGAACTGGGACACGATCACGAGCAGGCCGGAGAACCCGAGCACCGACAGCAGGTTGGCGGACACCGCGCCGGAGAACACCGGGTTGGTGAACAGCCGGACGTCGAGCATCGGGGAGGCGAGCCGGCGCTGCCGCCGGACGAACGCCCACCCGGCGGCCAGGCCGACGAGCACGGACGCGGCGGTGGTCGCCGTCAGCCCGTGCTCGCCGGTCGCGATGATCGCGTAGACCAGCGGCAGCATGGTCGCGAGCGCGAGCACGCTGCTCCACGGGTCGAGCGGCCCGGGGGCGGGGTCCTTCGACTCGGGCACGAGCGCCGCGGCGAGCGGCAGCAGCACCAGCAGCACCGGCACGTTGAGCAGGAACACCGAGCCCCACCAGAAGTGGGTGAGCAGCGCGCCGCCGACGATCGGGCCCAGAGCGGCGCCACCCGCGAAGCCGGACGCCCAGATGGCGATGGCCAGCCGCCGCTGCGCGCGGTCGAGGAACACGTTCCGGATCAGCGACAGCGTGGACGGCATCAGGGTCGCGCCGAACAGGCCGAGCGCGGCGCGCGCGGCGATCAGCATCGCGGGGCTCGTGGACCAGGCGGCGAGCAGCGAGATCAGGGCGAACCCGGTCGCGCCGATCATCAGCAGCCGCTTGCGCCCGACCCGGTCGCCCAGGCTGCCCATCGGCACGAGCAGGCCCGCGAGCACCAGCGGGTACGCGTCGACGATCCACAGCAGCTCGGACCCCGAGGCCCCGAGCGCGGCGGTGATCGAGGGCAGCGCGAAGCTCAGCACCGTGTTGTCCACGGAGATGAGCAGCACGGGGAGCATCAGCACGGCCAGCACCGCCCAGGGCCGCACGGGGCGGCCGCGGTGCTGCAGCGTGGTGGCGGGCGTGGTGGTGCGGGGGCCGGTGGTGACCGGGGCGGACATGACAAGGACCTCGTTCGTCGGTGGTGATCGACGGCAACTGTACCGTCCGGACGGTATAGCGTCACGGCCGGTACGGTCATTCCCATGTCCGCGACCCGCGACCGCCTCCTCGACGCGTTCGAGGGCCTGCTGATCGCGCACGGGCCGCGCGCCGCCACGCTGGACGCCGTCGCCGCGGCGGCCGAGGTGTCCAAGGGGGGCCTGCTCTACCACTTCCCGAGCAAGGCCGCGCTGGTCCAGGGCCAGCGGGAGCGGCTGGCGGCGCTCGGCGAGGCCGACGTCGCGGCGATGCGCGCGGCGCCCGAGGGCGCCAGCGAGTACTACCTGCGGGAGTCGCAGCAGTCCGGCGGACCGCTCGACCGCGCGCTGATCGCGTCCGCCCGGCTCGCCGAGGAGGCGGGCGGCGACGCCAACGCCGTGCTCGACGAGCTGCGTCGCCACTGGTTCGAGGCGCTGGCCGACGAGCTCGGCGACCCGGCGCTCGCCCACGTGGTCCAGCTGGTCGGCGACGGCATGTACTACAACGCGGTCACGGGCGTGCGGGACGACACGGCGCTCGCCGACGCGCGGGCCGTGCTCGGACGCCTCCGCGGCCCCGCCTGAGACCGACCGGCACCGACCCGGCCGGCACCGACCGCCCGGCGCCCGGGACCCGGGACCCGGGACCCGGGACGAGGACGGCCCCGCGGCAGGTGCCGCGGGGCCGTCCCAGACGTGTGCCGCCCGGTGCGGAGGACACCGGGCGGGACGGGTCCGGCGCGTCAGATCCGCACGCGCCGGGGGTTGCTCACGGTCGTCCAGGTGTCGTCGAACTCGGTCTCCGACGCCTGCTGGTCGGTCGTGCTCATCTCCATGACTCGCCCCCCTCGATCCGTTCGTTCGACGCCATCCTGCGTCGCGCGGCCGCCCGGCGCACGCCCGGCGGGTGAACTCCGCGTAAAACCTCGCCGGCCCTCCTCACCCACCGACCGGTGGGACCGACGTCCCGAGGGGGCCGCCCGGCACTCATGGCATCACGCGCGTGATCAGTGCCGGGTGGCGCGGAGAACCGCTCTCTCGGTCGATCGGAGGCGACAACGCGTGCCACCATGGCTCGGACGCCGAACGGTCAGGTGGTGACATGACGACCTCAGCCCTCACGACGCCCTCGCCCGCGGACTCCGCGGGCCTGAGCTCCTCCCCGGGTTCCCGGCCCTACGCCGAGACCCCCGAGGCCGTGCTCGCCGAGCTGCGCAGCACGCCCACGGGCCTGCCCGCGGCGGAGGCCGCGCGCCGCCTCGCCGAGCACGGCCCCAACCGGCTGCCGGATCCCCCGGGCAGGAGCTGGCTGCGCCGCCTGCTCGGGCACTTCGACGACGTGCTCATCTACATCCTGCTGGCCTCGGCGGTGCTCAAGGCGGTCCTGGGCGACTGGATCGACTTCGCGGTCATCCTCGCCGTGGCCGTGATCAGCGCCGCGCTCGGCTTCCTGCAGGAGGGCCAGGCGGAGCGGGCGCTCAAGGGCATCCGGACGATGCTCTCGCTCGACGCCCAGGTGCTCCGGGACGGCCAGTGGCAGGTGGTCGACGCCGACTCGCTCGTCCCGGGCGACGTCGTGCGCGTGCGGTCCGGCGACCGCGTGCCTGCCGACGTGCGGCTGATCGAGTCCACCAACCTCCAGGTCGAGGAGGCCGCCCTCACCGGCGAGTCCGTGCCCGCGACCAAGCACGTCGACCCGGTGGGGGCCGACGCCGGCCTGGGCGACCGTGCCTCGATGCTGTACTCCAGCACGATCGTCACGGTCGGCACCGGCACGGGCGTCGTCACCGCGACCGGGAGCGGCACCGAGATCGGCCGGATCCAGTCGCTCATCGCCGAGGCCTCGGACGACCTCGACACCCCGCTGTCCCGCAAGCTCGCCCAGTTCGGCAAGACGCTGTCCCTCGGCATCCTCGCCATGGCCGCGTTCATGCTCGTGGTCGGCCGCGTCATCCACGACTGGGACGTGCCGGAGCTCATCTCGGCGGCCATCGGCTTCGCGGTCGCCGCCGTGCCCGAGGGCCTGCCCGCGCTGGTCACGGTGACCCTGGCGCTCGGCGTGCAGCAGATGGCGCGGCGCAACGCGATCACCCGCAAGCTCACCGCCGTCGAGGCGCTGGGCTCGGTGACCACCATCTGCTCGGACAAGACCGGCACCCTCACCAAGAACGAGATGACGACGCGCACCGTCGTCACCAGCGCCGGGACCTACGAGGTCGAGGGCCTCGGGTACGCGCCGGAGGGCAGGATCACGCTGGACGGGGCGCACGCGCCCCTGGACGCGCACCCGGACCTCGCCGTCCTGATCGCCACCGCGGCGTCGGCCAACGACGCCCGGATCGTGCAGGACGGGGGCCTGTGGAAGGTCGTCGGCCAGCCGACCGAGGGCGCCATCGCGACCCTCGCGCTCAAGGCCGGCGTCGACCTCACCGGCGTCGAGCGCGTCGCCGTGCTCCCGTTCGAGTCCGCCACGAAGTACACGGCGACGCTCAACCGCGTGCCCGGCGCCGGCACCCGGATCCGCGTCGTCGGCGCCCCTGACCGGTTGCTCGACCGGTGCAGCCACCAGCGCGCCGCCGACGGCGGCACCGAGCCGCTGGACCGTGCCCGCTGGGAGGCCGTGATCGACGGGCTCGCGTCCCAGGGCCTGCGGACCCTGGCCGCGGCCGAGCGCCCCGTCGCGGACGGCACCAGCACGATCGACGTCACGGACGTCGAGGACGGCCTCGTGTTCCTCGGCATGTTCGGCATCGTCGACCCGCCGCGGCCCGAGGCCGTGCAGGCCATCGCGGACTGCCACCGCGCCGGCATCCGGGTCAAGATGATCACCGGCGACCACGTCGGCACGGCCACCGCCATCGCCCGGGAGCTCGGCATCGCGGCGCCGGACGGCGACGTGCACGCGCTCACCGGCGCCGAGCTCGAGGCGATGACCCAGGAGCAGCTGCGCCAGCGGGTCCGGGACGTCGACGTGTACGCGCGCACCAGCCCGGAGCACAAGATCCGGATCGTGCGCGCCCTGCAGTCGCACGACGAGGTCGTCGCGATGACCGGTGACGGCGTGAACGACGCCCCCGCCCTCACCCGGGCCGACATCGGCATCGCGATGGGCATCAAGGGCACCGAGGCCACCAAGGAGGCCGCGGACATCGTCCTCGCGGACGACAACTTCGCCACCATCGAGCGGGCGGTCGAGGAGGGGCGCCGGATCTACGACAACATCGCGAAGTCCGTCGTCTTCCTGCTGCCGACGAACGGCGCGCAGTCGCTCGTCATCCTGGTCGCCGTGCTGTTCGGCCTGACCCTGCCGCTGTCCCCGGTCCAGATCCTGTGGGTCAACCTCGTCACCGCCGTCACGCTCTCGCTCGCGCTGGCGTACGAGCCGGCGGAGCCCGGCGTGATGTCCCGGCCGCCGCGCGCGCCCGGGGGGTCGGTGATCTCGGGCCGGTCCCTGCGACAGGTCGTCATCGTGTCGCTGCTCATCGGCGGCGCCACCCTGGCGGTGTTCTTCATCGAGAGCGCCCGGGGCACCGACTACGCGGTCGCCCAGACCACCGCGGTGACGATGCTCGCCCTCGGGCAGCTCGCGTACCTGTTCAACTGCCGGTTCCTCGGCGAGTCCAGCCTCACGCTGCGGGTGCTGCGCGGGAACCGGGTGGTCTGGACCGCGACCGGCGCGCTGATCGCGCTGCAGATCTTCTTCACCTACGTGCCGTTCATGAACTCGTGGTTCGACTCGGCGCCGATCGGCCTGCGGGAGTGGGGCCTGACCCTCGGCTTCGCGATCGTGGTGTTCCTGCTCGCCGAGGCCATGAAGGCCGCGACCCGGGCGATCGACGCGCGGAACGCGGCCCGGGCCGCCGCCGCGCCCGCGACCGCACCCACCGCGCTGCCGGGCGCACCCGTCCCGGGGGCGGTGTCGCTGGCCGACGCCGCGTCCCGGCTGCCCGAGCTGGTGCAGGCCGTCGAGCACGGAGACGAGGTCACGCTCACCCGGGACGGCCGCCCGGTGGCGCGGATCGTCGCGGCGGCGGGCGCCGCGCGGCGGACCAGCGGTCGTGGGGCCGCGGCGGGCGAGACGGTCGCCGCGAACGTGAGCACGACCGCGATCCAGCTGTCGCCCCCGGACGAGGCCGGCGCGGCCCCGGCACCGGAGGCGCAGCTGCTGCCCGGCGACGGGCGGGGCGCCGCCACCCCGGAGTCCGTGGGTGCGCCCGCCGGGGACGTCCCGGCCGCTCCCCCCGCGCCCGTCGCGGCGGAGCCCGAGCCGGCGGCGCCGACCCGGGTGAGCACGCGCCCGGCCGAGACCGGGGCGACCGCCCCGGTGCCGGCCACCACGGACGCGACCATCGTCCTCGACCCGGTCCCGGCGGCCGACCCCGAGCCCGACCCGGCCGCCGCCGAGCGCCCCGACCCGCCGCGGCGGCGGTCCCGGCGCGACCTCGCGGCCCCGACCGAGCCCCTGGGCGCGGTGCGGCCCGAGACCGACGGGGACTGAACCGGGACGCGCCGGCGGGGCCGTCACCTCCGGGTGGCGGCCCGCCGGTCCGCCGGCGGCCGGCGGCGTCAGATCGTCGCGACCGACCCCGAGTCGACCCGGTAGTTCGCGCCGTTGACGAAGCTCGCGCGCTCGGACACCAGGAACGCGATCACCGCGGCGACCTCGTCGGCCTCGCCGCGCCGCTTCGCGGTGAGGAACGGCCGCTCCTCGTCCAGGAACGACGCGATCGCCTCGTCCCGGTCGGTGCCGCGCTCCTCGGCCCGCTGGTCCATCATCGCGTCGGTCATCGGCGTCGCGACGAACGCCGGCGACACCGCGTTCACCAGCACGCCCTCCGGGCCGTAGGACTTCGACAGGCCCTTGGCCAGCGACAGCACGCCGGCCTTGGCCGCGCAGTACGGCAGCTCGTCCACGTAGGGCTGCACGCCGTCCTCGGACGCCAGCAGCACGACCCGCCCCCACCCGGCCGCCCGCATCGGGCCGAGCACCGCGCGCACGACGCGGACGGCCGCCAGCAGGTCGACCTCGATCGTCCGGGCCCAGCCGGCGTCGTCGATCTCGTGGAACAGGCCCTGCGCGCCCGTCACGCCGGCGGCGTGCACCAGGATCTCCGGCGCGCCGAACGCGTCGGCCGCGCGGGCCGCGAGCGCCTCGACCTCCGCGGGCACGGTGAGGTCGGCCAGCACCGGCAGCAGCCGGTCCGGTCCGGCGCCGAGGTCGGCGACCGCCGCCTCCAGCGCCGCGGCGTCCTGGTCGGTCAGCACGACGCGGGCGCCCTCGTCGAGCAGCAGGCGCGCGGTGGCGAGGCCGATGCCGGAGTCGCCGCCGGTGACGAGCGCGACGCGCCCGGTGATGCCCAGGTCCATGGGGTCCTCCTCGGGTCGGGTGCGGCGCGCGCCGGTGGCGGGCGCCGGTCGTGCTGCCGGCGGCGGGTCAGCCCGCCACCGGGTGGTCGTCGTCGAGCGCGGGCGCCAGGGTGAGCGCGGCCTGCACCAGCGCCAGGTGGCTGAGCGCCTGCGGGACGTTGCCGAGGAAGTCCCCCGTCGCGGGGTCGATCATCTCGGGCCACACCCCGACGTCGTTCGCCAGCGCCAGCAGCTCCTCCATCCAGTCCGCCGCCTCCCGGGGCCGCCCGACCAGCGCCAGCGCCGCCACGCCCCAGAACGCGCACGCGACGAAGGCGCCCTCCTCCTCGGGCATGCCGGAGTACCGGTGCAGCAGCGGGCCGGAGCCGAGCTCGGCCCGCAGGGCGTCGACGGTCCGGCTCATGCGCTCGCCGGTGTCGAAGCCGCTGCGGGCGTGCAGCAGCACCGACGCGTCGAGCCGGTCCGACCCGGGGTGCATGATGTAGGCGCCCCGCTCCTCGGACCAGCAGTGCTCGCCGACCCAGCGCGCGATCCGGTCGGCCTCGGCGCGCCAGCGGTCGGGCTGGCCGGGGATCTGCCCGAGCTCGGCGAGGTGCACCGCGCACCGCAGCGCCTGCCAGCAGCCGAGCTTGGACGACGTGTAGTGCTGCTCCTCGGTCAGCTCCCACATCCCGGCGTCCGGCCGGTGCCACGCGTCGGCGGCCTCGTCCGCGACCGCGGCCAGGAGCCGGCCGGTCTCCGCGTCCAGCAGGTTGCCGGCGTCGACGTACCCGCGGACGACCGCCAGGACGTCGCCGTACACCCCGAGCTGGAGCTGTCCGTCGGCGCGGTTGCCGGTGACGACCGGGCCGGTCCCCCGCCAGCCGGGCACGTCGTGCCGCGCGGGCCCGGGCGGGAGGGAGCCGTCGAGCGCGAAGAAGATCCGCACGCCGTGCGCGCGCAGCGTCCGCAGGGTCCACGAGATGGCGGCGTGCACCTCCTCGCGCAGCCCGAAGCCGATCCAGGCGTCCAGGGTGTACGCGGCGTCCCGGACCCACGCGTACCGGTAGTCCCAGTTCTTGCCGCCCGACCGGCTCTCCGGCAGCGAGGTCGTCGCCGCCGCGGCGATCGCGCCGGTCGGCTCGTGCAGCAGCAGCTTGAGGGCGAGCGCGCTGCGCTGCACGGCCTTGCCCCACGGACCGTCGTAGTGGAACTCGCGGGTCCAGGCGCGCCAGTTCTCCACGGTGCGGTCGATGCCGCGGTCGACGTCCTCCGGGTCGGGCACCATGACCGGCTCGCGCTCGGTGCCCACCACCGCGACCAGGTGCCGGGACCCGGGCGTCGCCTCGAACGCCCCGGTGCACGCCTGGTCGTCGACGACGGAGGTCATCTCCCCGAGGGTCCGCACGGTGAGCGTCACGCCGTCGGCGCGCAGCACCGGTCCGACGTGGGTCCGCTGGACCCACGGCGAGGCGCTGCCGAGCACCGTCCCGGGCGCCACCCGCCAGGCCATCGGCACCGAGCCCGCCAGGCCCTCCACCCGCGCCGCGAGCTCGCTCCACGGCAGCCGCCCGGCCACGCCGGTGTTCATCGCCTGCGTGACCCGCACCCGGCCGCCCCCGGTGTCGTACGTCGTGACCAGCACGTTCGTACCGACGACGTACTGCCGGCGCAGCCGGTACGGGACCGTCGGCGCGAGCTCCACGTACCCGCCGGCGTCCGCGTCCAGCAGGGCCGCGAACACCGGCGGCGTGTCCAGGTCGGGCACGGGGAACCAGTCCACCCGGCCGTCGTCCGCGACCAGCGCGACCGTCCGCCCGTCGCCCAGCACCGCGTACGCCCGCAGGTCGGCGTACCCGCCTGTGCGAGGGGTCGGGTCGCGCAGCTCCTCGGCCGCCGCGTGGCCCGACCCCTCCGTGCGCGTGCCGGCGTCGCCGTCGAGGTTCTGCAGGCCGGGCTGCTCCGTCACGCGCCCGTCCTCGCCGCGGGGCCCCGAGCGGGGCCCGGTGCCGGAACCGTCACGGGGTCGGCATCCCCCCGTTGACGTTCAGCGTCTCGCCGCTGACGTAGCTCGACTCCTGGGAGGCGAGGAACACGTACGCGGGCGCGAGCTCCGCCGGCTGACCGGCGCGGCCGTACGGCGTCTGCGTGCCGAAGTCCGGCAGCTTCTCGGGCGGCTGGCCGCCCGCGGTCTGCAGCGGGGTCCAGATCGGGCCCGGCGCCACGACGTTGACCCGGATGCCCTTCGGGGCGAGCTGGCCCGCCAGCGCCTTGGACATCGTGTTGATCGCCGCCTTGGTGGTGGCGTAGTCGACCAGGATCGGCGCCGGCTCGTAGGCCTGGATCGAGGAGGTCGTGATGATGCTCGCGCCCTTCGGCAGGTGCGGCACCGCCTCCTGGACCAGCCAGTAGAGCGCGTAGACGTTGGTCTTGAACGTCTCGTCGAACGACTCCGGCGTCAGCTCGGTGATGTCCTCGACGTACTGCTGGCGGCCCGCGATGACCGCGAGCGTGTCCAGGCCGCCGAGCTCGTCGAGCGCGGTGCGGACCAGCGACCGGGTGTAGCCCTGGTCGACGACGTCGCCCGGGGCCAGCACGATCGTCCGGCCGGCCTCGCGGACGAGCTCCGCGACCCGGTCGGCGTCCTCCTGCTCCTCGGGCAGGTACGACAGCACGATGTCGGCGCCCTCCCGGGCGAACGCGATCGCGACCGCGCGGCCGATGCCGGAGTCGCCGCCGGTGACGATCGCCTTGCGGCCCGCCAGGCGGCCGGAGCCGCGGTAGGTGTCCTGGCCGTGGTCGGCCTGCGGCGCGAGGTCGGCGTCGAGACCCGGCCCGTCCTGGCTCTGCTCCGGCGGCTCGGGCATCGGGTACTGCGCGATCGGGTCCTGGAACGTGTACTGGTCGGCCATGCGGGCGTCCTCCGTCCTGGGCGGTGAATGCGAAAGGCGACGCCCGCCCGGTCGTGGGAACCGGCGGGGTCGCCTGCGGATTCATCGTCTGCCGCGGCCGGGGAGCCCGCAACTGCGGAGCGCCGCGGCACGGGGGTGCCGTCCCGGGCGTCAGAGGTCGGCGGGGTCCACCAGGAAGCCCGCCATGTCGGCGATCTCCCCGCCCACCTCGGCGTGCACCTCGCGCGCGACGCCGCGCACCACCCGCGCCGCGCGGCCGCGCGCGACCCGGTGCGGCAGCGACGGCCGCTCGGACTCCAGCTGCTCCACGTCGGGGGCCTCCCAGCGGACCCGGTACGCGACGACCCCGCCGGCCGCCCAGTCGACCGCCGCCAGCACGTGCGGCACCTCCGCCTCGGCGGCCACCTCGACGACCACGATGCCGTCGACCCCCAGGTCGACCTGCAGGCCGAACGCCTCGGACGGCGGCGGGTTCTCGCGCATGTGGGCGTCGAACGCGTCCGCCTCGGCGTGCAGCCGGCGGCGCTCCTCGGCGTCGGCGACACCGGCGCCCACCCGGTCGCGCGCGGCGAGCGCGGCGCCCGCCTGCTCCGGCGACGCCCGCCGCGCGTCCGGCGCGGGCGGCGCGTCCAGGGTGGCCCGGGACGACACCCGGCGGGCGGCCTCGAGCACCGTCCCGGGCTCCACCCAGCGGTCGGTCAGCACCGTGAGGTCGAGGGCGGCGTCCATGTCCGGCTCCAGCACCACCCCGGAGTCGACGCGCAGCGCGCCGCCGAGCCGGCGCGCCACCGCGACGAGCCACTGCACGACGCGCTGCTCCTCGCGCACGGGGCCCGCGGTCCCGAACGCCCGGCGCAGCCCGTCCCGGTCGCCGCCGAACGCGGGCTGCTCGGCGCGCTCGCGCGGGCAGTCCACGACCCAGGCGACGCGCGCGTCGGACGGCAGCCCCCAGCGCGCGAGCTGCGCGGGCTCCAGCGCGAACGGGCCGGTGAGCGTCGACAGCCGGCCGATCCGCAGCACACCGGGCGTGGCGGCCGGGGCGGCGCCACGGGCGGCCCCCGAGGCGCGCCGCCCGGACGGGACGCGCGGCGGGCGCTCCCACCGCGCGGCCGGGAACCTGCTGCTCGCGAGCACGTCCAGCTCGTCCGGCACGACTCCCTCGGGGAGCACGAGCAGGTGCCGCCCGGGCGGCGGCGTGACGCCCGCGGCGGCGGGCACCTCGGGCAGCGGGGGCAGCGACGCGGTCACGGCGGGGTCAGACCCGGGTGCGGTGGAAGTGCTGCCACGAGCGCGAGGCCGTCGGCCCGCGCTGGCCCTGGTACCGGGAGCCGGCCGCCCCCGAGCCGTACGGCGCGAGCGCCGGCGAGGACAGCCGGAAGAAGCACATCTGCCCGATCTTCATGCCGGGCCACAGGGTGATCGGCAGCGTCGCGACGTTCGACAGCTCGAGCGTCACGTGGCCCGAGAAGCCCGGGTCGATGAACCCGGCCGTCGAGTGCGTCAGCAGGCCGAGCCGGCCGAGCGAGGACTTGCCCTCCAGGCGGGCGGCGATGTCGTCCGGCAGGGTCACCTGCTCGAACGTCGAGCCCAGGACGAACTCGCCGGGGTGCAGCACGAACGGCTCGTCGCCGTCGACCTCGACCAGCCGCGTCAGGTCCGGCTGGTCCTGCGCCGGGTCGATGACCGCGTACTTGTGGTTGTCGAACAGCCGGAAGAACCGGTCGAGGCGGACGTCGACGCTCGACGGCTGCACCATCGCGGGGTCGTACGGGTCGAGGACCACCCGGCCGGAGTCGAGCTCGGCGGTGATGTCGCGGTCGGAGAGCAGCACGGGACCACGGTACCGGGGTCGGCGGGGCCCTCGAGATCCGACTTCCGCCGGTGGGAGCGGCGTCGGTAGAGTGCCGTCATCGCCCGGGGAGCTGATCCCCGAGGAAGTCGAGGGCCCGAGACTCTGTCCGGAGGGCAGAGCGCTCGGGCCCTACGCACGCTCAGACGTCGACGACCTCCGCGACGAGTCCCTGGGCGCGCCGACGCCACTCGCCCCCGCGCGCCCAGCACCACGCGGCCACGTCGGGCACGGCCAGCACGGGCTCCTGCGCCGCTCGCAGGTGCCGGTAGCGCGAGGTGTCCCGACATCCCGCCATGCGGGTGAGCTCGATGAGGTCCCTGCGGTCGCGGGCGTCCTGCGACTCGTCGGACTCGAGGACCAGGAGATCGCACCGACCGGCCAGGTCGGGCACCAGGCGCGCCAGGCACGCGCGCCTCCGCTCGATCTGCGCCGCCACCCCGTCGGCGGCGGCGCGGTAGATGACGACGCGCTCGTCCATCGCGGCGAGCGCCGAGACGATCTGCCGTCGGCGGCGATCGGGCTCGTCCCGCATGTGCAGCCGGCGCTGCCTGGGCGGCACCAGGTCACGGACGACGTCCCGGACACCGGGGGTGCGGCGCGGCTCGACCTCCAGCACGGCGAGCAGGTAGTCGCGAGCCTTCGACTCGTCGACGTACGCGTGCACCGTCACGGCCGACACCGCTGCTCTGCGTCCATCAGCGACGCTAGGACGCGCCACGGCGCGCTGAGTAGGACCTCCGTTCCAGGCCGGTGGCACGAGGGCGCACCCGGGACCACCGCCCGCCGGAAGCGTTTCGACCGTGCGCTACGCTGACCGACGCACGCCGCGTGGGAGCGCTCCCGCAGCGGCCACCACTGACGACCGGAAGGCGCGACGATGCGGTACGGCCACTTCGACGACGAGGCACGCGAGTACGTCATCACGACGCCGCGGACCCCGTATCCCTGGATCAACTACCTGGGCTCGGAGGAGTTCTTCTCGCTGCTGTCGCACACCGGCGGCGGCTACTCCTTCTACCGCGACGCGAAGATGCGCCGGCTCACGCGCTACCGGTACAACAACATCCCCACCGACGAGGGCGGCCGGTACTTCTACGTCCACGACGGCGGCGACGTGTGGACGCCGGGCTGGCTGCCGGTCAAGGCCGAGCTCGACCACTACGAGGCGCGGCACGGCCTGGGCTACTCCCGGATCACCGGCGAGCGGAACGGGCTGCGGGTCGAGACGCTGTTCTTCGTGCCGCTCGGCGAGACCGCCGAGGTCCAGCACGTCACGCTGACCAACACCTCCGAGGCGGAGAAGACGGTCAGCCTGTTCTCGTTCGTCGAGTTCTGCCTGTGGAACGCCCAGGACGACCAGACGAACTACCAGCGCAACCTGTCGCTCGCCGAGGTCGAGGTGGAGCTGGACGGCCCGCACGGGTCGGCGATCTTCCACAAGACGGAGTACCGCGAGCGCCGCGACCACTACGCGGTCTACGGCGTGAACACCCGGGCCGACGGCTTCGACACCGACCGGGACTCCTTCACCGGCCCCTACAACGGGCTGGGCGAGGCGGCCGTGCCGCACGCGGGCAAGGCGACCGGCTCGGTCGCGTCGGGCTGGTACCCGATCGGCTCGCACCAGGTCGACGTCACCCTCGCGCCGGGCGAGAGCCGGTCGCTCACCTACGTCCTCGGCTACGTCGAGAACCCGCACGACGAGAAGTGGGCGCCCGCCGACGAGGCCGCCGGCGTCCCCGCGATGCAGCGGGTGAACCGCGAGCGCGCGCACGCGCTGCTGTCCCGGTTCGCGACCACCGAGCAGACCCTCGCGGCTTTCGAGGCGCTCCGGACGTCCTGGACGGACCTGCTGTCCACCTACTCGGTGACGAGCACGGACGAGAAGCTGGACCGGATGGTCAACATCTGGAACCAGTACCAGTGCATGGTCACGTTCAACATGTCCCGGTCGGCGTCCTACTTCGAGACCGGCATCGGCCGCGGCATGGGCTTCCGCGACTCCAACCAGGACCTGCTCGGCTTCGTGCACCTGGTCCCGGAGCGCGCGCGGCAGCGCATCATCGACATCGCCTCGACCCAGTTCGCGGACGGCTCGGCGTACCACCAGTACCAGCCGCTGACGAAGCGCGGGAACAACGACATCGGCTCCGGCTTCAACGACGACCCGCTGTGGCTGATCCTCGGCGTCGCCGCCTACGTCAAGGAGACCGGCGACTGGGCCGTCCTCGACGAGCCGGTGCCGTTCGACAACGAGCCGGGCTCCGAGGTCCCGCTGTTCGAGCACCTGACCCGGTCGTTCCGGTTCACGGTCGAGAACCGCGGCCCGCACGGCCTGCCGCTGATCGGCCGCGCCGACTGGAACGACTGCCTCAACCTCAACTGCTTCTCCACCGAGCCCGGCGAGTCGTTCCAGACGACCGAGAACCAGGCCGGCGGGGTCGCGGAGTCGGTGTTCATCGCCGCGATGTTCGTGCACATCGGCCCGGAGTACGCCGAGCTCGCGGAGCGCCGCGGGCTGGCGGACGTCGCGGCCGAGGCGCGCGCCGCGGTCGAGGACATGCGGACCGCGGTGCTGGAGCACGGCTGGGACGGCGAGTGGTTCCTGCGCGCCTACGACTTCTACGGCAACCCGGTGGGGACCGACGCGAAGCCCGAGGGCAAGATCTGGATCGAGCCGCAGGGCTTCGCGGTCATGGCCGGGATCGGCGTGGACGCGTCCGACCCCGCCTCCCCCGCGAGCCCCGCCGTCCGTGCGCTCGACTCGGTGCACGAGCACCTGGCGACGCCGCACGGGATGGTCCTGCAGTGGCCCGCCTACACGAGCTACCAGGTGGAGCTCGGCGAGGTGTCGACCTACCCGCCGGGCTACAAGGAGAACGGCGGGATCTTCTGCCACAACAACCCGTGGGTGATCATCGGCGAGACGGTCCTCGGCCGCGGCGAGCGGGCGTTCGACTACTACCGCCGGATCACGCCCGCGTACCGCGAGGACATCTCCGACGTGCACCGGCTCGAGCCGTACGTGTACGCCCAGATGATCGCGGGCAAGGAGGCGGTGCGGCACGGCGAGGCGAAGAACTCCTGGCTCACCGGCACCGCGGCGTGGAACTTCGTGGCCGTCTCGCAGTACCTGCTGGGCGTCCGGCCGGAGCACGACGGCCTGGTCGTCGACCCGCAGATCGGGCCGGACGTGCCCTCGTTCACCGTCACCCGGGTCGCCCGCGGCGCCCGGTACGAGATCGCCGTGACCAACGCCGGCACGCCGGGCGCGCGCGGGCGGCTGGTCGTGGACGGGGTGCCCGTCGAGGGCTCGACCGTGCCGTACGCCCCCGCGGGCACGACCGTGCGGGTGGAGGTCACCGTCTGAGCGACGCGTGAGGCGCGCTCCGGGCGCGGCGCGTGTGCGCCCGTCCGGAGCCGCTATGCTGGACGCGCGTTCCCCTCGCGGGGGACGCGTCGACCGCCGGGTTCCTGCAGCCCGGGCCGGTCACGCGGGTGTAGTTCAATGGTAGAACTTCAGCTTCCCAAGCTGATAGCGCGGGTTCGATTCCCGTCACCCGCTCTTCCGAAGGGCCAGGCCGGCACCGCCGCGCCTGGCCCTTCGCCGTCCCCCGTGCGCCGCGGGCGGCCGGCGGGGGCGGCGCTCCCGCCGCCCGCGCTCGTTCCCCTCAGGTCGCCTGGGGGATTTACCCGCCGGATCAGTGATCTCCCCTACTCAACGAGCGAGGGGCTCCGTCGCCGCCGCGAACCTTCCCAGGGCCAGCCCGACGGAAGGACCGCATGAAGCACGAGATCTCCCGGATCGACCTGCGCCTGCCCGAGCGGTGGCGCGGGTGGCGGCCGGGCGACGCACCGCGGGTCGCGCAGCGGTTCGCCGCGGAGCTCACCACCGGTCCCGTCGCCGCGGCACGCCTCCGCTCCGCCCTCGAGGCCGTCGACCGCGCCGTCGTCGGCCAGAACGCCCGGCACGTGCGCGCCGGCGCCTGGGTGCCGGAGCCCACCGGCGACGTCGTCGCCGGGCTCGCGTGCGAGATCCTGGCCGAGGTCCCCGCCGACCCCGCGGCGGCCGCGGCCCACCTGCACCGGCTGCGGCGGAAGATCGCCCGCTCGCAGCGCTCGGCCACCCGGATCACCTACCACGCGGCGTCGCTGCGGGAGGTGCCCGCCGGGGACGCGGTGGTGACGCTCCGCAGCCACGGCGTGCTGCGGCACGAGGTGATCTGGACGGTGTTCCCGCCCGACGCCACCGAGGCCGTGGAGCTCCGGTTCGACACCCGGTCCTCCGAGCGCTACCAGGACGTCGTCTCCCACGCGGAGACGATCGCGCTCCGGCTCGGCGTGGGCCTGGCGGCGCGGCGGCCGACGTCGTCGCGCCCCCTGGCC